>NZ_JBZYWJ010000005.1:0-464968 GCF_059115305.1 Acidobacterium sp. FHG110202_01 | reverse complement strand
CGGCATACGAGATCGGCAGAACCGGAATCTTGGTAATGGTCTGCACCTGGTCGAGCGGAATGAGCTTCACGCCAGGAACAGCACCGACGCCCGGCGTCTGCGGATCGCCGGGATAGACAGGCATGTCCATCACGCTTCCGCGCTGCACGCCGTCGGGCGGACGCGTCGGGCCTTCAGGATAAGTATCGCCGTTGAAATATCCGTCATCACGCGGGTCGGAGTAGATGAGGCAGCCGATAGCGCCGTGTTCGGCGGCAACCTTGGGCTTGATGCCGCGCCAGCTCGCGCCATAGCGTGCAATCACAATTGCGCCTTTCACCGAGATGCCCAGGCGGTCGAGCTCTTCATAGTCTTCCGGACGGCCATAGTTCACATACACGAGCGGACCGGTCACGTCGCCATCGTGGGAGTAAGCGTTATAGCTCGGAAGCTGTTCCTTCGTTTGATCTGAGGTCGGATCCACTCCGAGCGTCGGTTCCTGCAGCTTGGCAGTGAACTTCGTCGGACCGAGCAGTTCGAGTGAGCGTGATTTCGGAGTGGGAAAGAGCGTCGAGAAGGTCTCGATCTGCGCATCCAGCCCATAGGACTTCAACTGCGCCAGCAGCCACTCGGCGTTGTCCTTGTCATAAGGAGAGCCGACGTGATGCGGGCGCGCCGACAGACGGCGCATGCTCTCGCGGATGCGATCGGGTTCAGGAATGCCGCGGAATTTCTGCTCCCACTGGACTTCCGTGGCCGAGCTTTCCGTGGTGTATCCGCGCAGAGAGTGCCCCGTATCGGCAGCCTGAGCAGTAAGGGCGAAGAGACAGATAACAGCAGTAGACAGACGCATGAAGTGTGGCCCCTTAAGGATGCATTGAAATATTTTCAGGGAAGGCCAGGATATTGAATGACCTCCCGTCATTGGCAGACAAGGCGATGGCCGGAAGCATTTCGCCTCCGGCCAAAGAATAATTCCATCCGGCTTAATATCGGAAACGGAAGCCGAATTGAATCTTTCGTGGAGTATTCCATTGCGTCGATATAACACCGAAACTGGATGGATTAGAAATATCGAAGCTCGGATCGTGCAGCACGTTGTGGTTGAAGATATTCGTAAAGATCATGGAGTATTCAAAAGCCAGCCGCTCCGCGATCCTCAGGTTCTTCTGCAGGCTCATATCCACGTTCCAGTAAGGCATTCCGTAGATGGGCCCAACGCCGGGGTTCTTGGTATCGACGCCAAGGATCGGTGCACGGACCTGATTGAAGACCGCCACCGGATCTTTGAACATGTTGACAGCCGCGCTGCCGGAACCCGCTGTAGATGTTCCAACATCGTTTCCGAAGCTGTCGGTCCCGCCAGCCACACCATAATGCGCAGAATTGCCGCCTTTATATGGGCTGGTGAAGACGCATTGTTCATTGGTAGCGAAGTTGACGCCATCCGCTGAACCAAAGCTCTGCGCGTTCGTCTGCGTATTGCAATACAGGGGAGCGCCGCTGCCAACGGTCATAATCGGAGAGAAAATCCAGCCGCCTGCGAGGCGCCCGACAAGGCCCTGCTGGCCCTTGAACCACGGCTCCTCCCAGACGAGGAATGAGTTATAGACGAACTTCCGCTGGAATCCCTGCAAACCGTACATCTTGCCCAGGTCGAAGGGATCGTTGGCTGTATATTCGCTGGTCGCCTGTACAAAAGCTCCAGTGCCCAGCGCCTTGCTGTAAGTGAAGTTGTGCGTGGTGGTAAGACCATGCCAGTCATGCGTGCTGAAGCTGATGAAACCGCCGTTGTAGTTGCCGTATCCCAGGCTGGCATTGACTCCTACACCGCCTGAGATCTGCCCGTTGGAGCCGATCGAAGAGCCGGGAATTGGCGTGTTCAACATGCTGCGGCCGAAATTGAACCCGCCGTTGTCCATGTCGGTCCACATGCTCCAGACCTTTTGTGCTTCGAAGTTACCCAGTTCCTTGTCCACCGCGGCTGCAGTGCAGTTTGCATAAGCACCGCTCCCGTTCGAGAACGTTCCGTTGCAATAACCGGTTCCTGCAAGCGCGCTCTCAAAGAACGGCTGCGCAGCCAGTGCATTGATGAAGTTTCCGTAAGCTGGGTTGGGCTGTTTATTGATGGTGGCGGCGGGCACGTTTGCTCCGCACCCTGCGGCGGATTGTGTGCAGCCCAATGCTTTTTCGATGGCAGCATAGGCAGACTGGAACTGCTGGCCGCCAGCCGACATCATGTAAGGAACAGCGTTGATGTTGATTGGCTGATATTCGTGGTGAATCCAGCGGCCGATATAACCTACTTCCACCATCATCTTCGGCCCGAGCTGGCGCTGAATGGTGAAGTCGATGGAGTCGACTACATTAGGACGGAAGTTCGGGTCGAGAGCCTCGCCTGCGGCTGCCGAAACATCGTTGATGCCCGGATAGAGAGGCTGTGGCAGCGTCGCGCTGGCCGCTGGCAGGGGAGCAGTGTTGCCATCCACGCCGATGCGGAATGCAGTTGCTGCGGTTGGCGTATCCGGGCCGCAGGCGCCGCTCGAAAGCGCGCGGGTGCACTGCACCGGCTGGATCAGACCAGTGCCTAGCAGCGGCACCAGCACCTGGTCGACACCGTTCAGTCGCCCATAGATGCGTCCGTAACCGCCGCGAAGGACCGTGGAGTTCCCGCCGAAGGCTTTGCCCAGCCATGTACTGGTATCGAAGGTGGGATTCCAGGCCGCTGCTACGCGCGGACTGAAGGAACCATAGAACGGGTTGTATGGATATTTCAGTCCCTTGCCTGTATTGCCTACGAGAGCATATCCAACAATCGGATTGAAGACCTGACCGATCAGAGCAGATGCCTTGCGGCGCGCCAGATAAGCCTGTATGTCAATCGGCTGATCGCTCGCGTCTACCAGTTCCACCTGCTTGCCGGTGGCTTCTGTTGGCGGCATTTCCAGCGCCCAGCCAAGGCCGTAGGTCAGTGTGAACGACGGCTTCATATGCCAGGTATCGCTGAAGTAGACGTTGTAATACGGAATCGTTACCTTATCCGCAGCCGGTGTAAGCGGAGCATTCAGCTGCAGGTTATTTCCCGAGCGCGTGTAGGCGACTTGTGAATCCGTCACGATTCCCATCGTGGCCGCGGCCACGCGAGTGGCAGTAGTACTGGTGGGATAGCCGGACAGAGACGACAGATCGACCAGGCCCGCGCCGTTCCCATCGCCCAGCTGATAGGTTGTGGTGTAGTTGATGCCGCCGCCGTTGTCGGTACGGGTGTGGTAGTTGAAATTATGCTGGTACTGGCCGCCGAAGTTCAGCAGGTGGTTGCCTTTCAGCATCGTGATGTCGTCGCGAAGGGTGTGGTCCTGCCCATCCCAGAAACGCTGGCGAATGTCCTGGGTATCGACGTTGAATGGAGCCAGCACGCCGGTCCCTGACTCACCCATAGGCTCGAGCGCGCCACCAAGTCCACTGAACTGCGCCGGCGCGTTCTTTGTAGACCACGACCAGAAGTTGCGCAGGAAATTGTAATGAAAGTCATTGGTGGTGTTGGTCGTGATATTTGTGGTCAGCTGTGTGACAAAATACCAGGGCTGCACCGGACGCTGGGCCAATGAGGCAGGTGTCCCCAGCTTGTTTCCGGAGAAAAATCCTCCAATGTCTACCTGGGCTGTGGAAGCGTTCTCCAGCTTGTAATAGCGGTAGCTGCTCATCCAGTGCCATTTCTGCCCGAAGTCATGATCGATGCGTGCGACAAAGAAATTACTGTTTTGAGGCAATGAAACGTTCGCCTTGTATCCAACCTCATTCACGCCATCGCAGCGGGCTCCCGATATGCCGGTGCAACCAGGATCATTTCCCACCGGCTCATAGGTATTCCATAATTGCTGCACCAGCGGGTTGATGCCGATGCCGCGTGGATCCAGAGACTTGAGGTCATAGGTTGTGCCGTTGAACGCAACGATACCGTTACGCATGTTTGCTGACGGGACAGAGCGCTCATAGGTTGCAGAGTTTGGATAGCGGTATCCCTCGTAATTTGCGAATAAGTAGGTCTTCCCTCCCCATATCTCCTTGGGAAGGATAGGCCCGCCGCCTGCAGCCCCGAAGCGGTTGTAGTGAAAGCTGGGACGCGGAGTGTCGGTCAGGTTGTTGCTCCAGGTATTACCGCTGAAGCTGTTAGTAAGGTAGTACTCGTAAACCGTGCCGCGCCATTGATTGGTGCCGCGTCTGGTCACGACTTCGACCTGCATGCCCGAAGAGTTATTGAAGTCCGCTGTCTGGTTCGTCGTGTTGACCTTGAATTCTTCCACGCTGTCTGCTGGCGTAGGCATCACGCCGGAAGAAGAAGCGCCAGAAACGCCGCCCGTGGGGTCGCCGGCATAGGAATTCGTGTATACGTTCCCGCTGCCGTCCATATCGTTGCTGTTGTTGCCGCCGTCCAGCTGGAAGGTGGCCTGATCGACGACTGTTCCGGCGACGCTGCCGTCAGGGCTGACGCCCGGCTGCAGTGTGGCAAAGGTATCGACGTCGCGCCCAAGGCTCGGCAGCGAATTGATAGCAGCCGGCGGGACCGTGCTGCCCACCGTCGAGTTCAGGGTCTGCAGCTCTGCGCCTGTCGTCTGCACAATGACCGTTTGTGCTGCTGCGCCTACTGCCAGCTTGAAGTTTGCCGTAGTTTGCGTGCCTACACTCACCGTCTGCGTGGTCTTGGCAGTCGAGAAGCCGTCTTTCTCGACCGAGATCTGATAGCTTCCGGGAGGAGTGTTCACGAATACATAGTGCCCATCAGCATTCGTTGCCGTCGTTCGCGCTGCGCCTGTCGACGTGTCAGTTAAGGTAATGTTGGCTTCGGGAATAACTGCGCCATTCTGGTCAGTAATTACTCCCACTACGGTACCGGTGTTCGTGGCCTGGCCCAGCGCAGAGGTTGCTCCTGTACATAGAAATGCCAGAAGCAGCATTGCGAGCGTCGGCCACCATAATTTCATCCTTGTCATGACATCCACCCCCTTTGAAACTTGACTTCTTTTTTGTGTTCTTCCCCGGGCCGAAGCCTGGGTGTGTCTGGGAAAATAGAAATCCCGATGCCCGTTTCCAGGAGCGGAGCATAGGGACAGGAAGTCGAAAACCTGCAAAAGACAACCTTCTAAAGCCGGCTTGGGAAACAAGCGAAAAACAACGAAACTGCACTACCGCAATCCAACTCTTGCGGGATATTCACGAGAACAGGCCGTATGCCATTTTGAATACAAATCATGCGCCTGCACTGGAGAAACAGACTCGCCGGAATTGCACGTGAATACACTTCGATCGCCCGTGCCCCTTCCGGCAACTGATTCGGTGCGGAGACAGAACAACCTTGTTAAATTTGTTTCAAAGTAATATGAAGAGGAATGCAAAACTAGTCAAGAAAAAATCCGGGAGATACTACCCGAAATTAATTCTCTTTATAGGATAGTTACTAGATCAGTAACTTCTATTTAAGAAGGATTTACTCTCACGCCATCAAAGAATTATCCCGAGGAATGTAGTCATCGCTGAATGCACGCTTAATTGATCTGCAACCGCTTCCTACAAGGAAATAACTATCTGGTTATGAGAGCTGTAGTTTGTCGGATTACTATCATCCATCCGCGTCATAAAAACTGGTTATCGCCTGTCAGAGCACCTTCCATCCTGTCATTCTCGACCAGAAACCCGGCGTCATTGAAATCATCCAGCACGGCGAGCGCATCGCCACCTGGCCCTTTCTCTGGCACGAGAACGAATATGTAGTCGATGCGGGCACAAGTTTCTACCCTCGCCGAACAGGCTATGCAGAAGCATTGAGAATGCTGATGCCTGCAATTGCCTGCCCCAGCGCCAGTCCTCCATCGTTGGGCGGAACAATGTGATGGGTCAGCACCTCGAAGCCTGCGTCCATTAGGGCCTTCATCGCAAGCCTTGTTAGAAGGACGTTCTGAAAAACTCCGCCGGTCAGCCCAGCAGTATTCAATCCGGATTGCGCCTGAGCAACCTGACAGCAGCGCAAAATCAGACCAGTCACTCCATGATGAAACCTGGCGGCAATGATCGAAGCAGAAGTTCCCTGTTTCAAGTCGTCGATCATGCTCCTCCATACTGGACCGGGATCGAAGATCATTTCATCATCAAGAGCAAATTCATAGGCGTCAGCTGTATCACAGCAGGCAGCAATCGCTTCGAACTCCATCGCGCCCTGCGCCTCATAGCTCACTTCATGCCTGAGTCCGATAAGGGATGCAGCCGCATCGAAGAGCCGCCCGATGCTCGAAGTAGGAGGGCTGTTCAACCCTTGCGATACCTGGCGCAGGAGGATGCGGCGCTCGCTCACAGGGCAGGCGCGAACACAGGGCAGGTCCTCATCCCATGCAAGCCCTGCAGCGTAAAGATGCGCCAGGGCCATGCGATATGGCTTCTTGATCGAGCTGTCGCCGCCGGGCAGAGGCGCATACTTTAAATGTCCAAGGCGCGTGAACGAACTATATCCAGCCTGAAGAATCTCCCCACCCCAGATAGCGTCATCGGTTCCAAGCCCTGTACCGTCGAAGGCAACAGCAATGATCTGTCTGCCTTCAGGAATGCCGTGCTCAGCCATCAGCGCGGCAGCATGAGCATGATGGTGCTGCACCTTTACGAGCGGCAGATGATTCGTTTCCGCAAACTCGCTGGCCCATCGGCTGGAGAGATAACCGGGATGCAGATCACAGGCCACCGCCTCAGGCCCAATGCGGAAGAGGCGGCGCATCTGTGCAAGCGCGCGTTCATAAGCCTGCTGCGTTTCGAGATTTTCCATGTCGCCGATGTGCTGGCTCATGTAAGCACGCTGACCACGCGTAAGACAGAATGTCGCTTTCAATTCTGCCCCGGCGGCAAGGACCGCAGGCCCCGAAACTGATAGAGGGACAGGCAGAGGAGCGTAACCGCGCGAACGTCGAACAGGCAGCTCCTGTTGATAAAACACACGAACAACGGAGTCATCGCAAACCACATGAATATCGCGGTTGTGCAGAAGAAATGCGTCGGCAAGAGTTGCCAGCCGCTCCAGTGCTTCGTCGTTTTCGCGCACAATCGGCTCGTCTGAGCGATTGCCGGAAGTCATCACCAGCGGAGTCTCATCCAGCAACAGTGCATGCAGCGGAGAATACGGCAGAAAGAACCCAAGCTGCGTCTGCCCCGGCGCGATAAACTCAGAAAGTTTGCCGCCACCATCTTTCCGGCGATTCAGCAAAACAATCGGGCGCTCACGCCCGGTGAGAATCTGCGCTTCGCCTGGCGCAACCTCGGCATAGAGACGTACCTTCTCAAGCGTAGGAACCATCACCGCGAACGGCTTGCCCACGCGGCCTTTCCTGCGTCGCAGCTCCAGCACTGCCGCATCATTCGTAGCATCGCAGGCAAGATGAAATCCGCCGATCCCCTTGATAGCTACAATGGCCCCTTCATACAACAGGCGCTTCGCTTCGAGCAGCGCCGCTTCCCTTTCAAGATTTCCCGGATGCAGAAAAAGCCTGGGCCCGCACTCCGGACAGGCAATGGGCTGCGCGTGAAAGCGGCGGTTCAGCGGGTCATGGTATTCATGCGCGCACGCTTCGCACATGGCAAAACCAGCCATGGTGGTCAACGGCCGGTCATAAGGCAGGCCCTGAATAATGGTGAAGCGCGGGCCGCAATTGGTGCAGTTGATGAAGGGATAGCGATAGCGGCGGTCTCGAGGATCGAAAAGTTCCTCCAGGCAATCTGGACACGTGGCAATATCAGGCGGCACCGGCGTGTTTTCTCCGGCGATAGGATGGCTGTGCTGAATCGTGAAGCCCTCGTCACCCGATGCCTCAATTTCAGTCGTCTGCACTGACTCAATACGCGAAAGCGGCGGAGGATTTTCCCCAAGAGCGCGAAGAAAATCAGCAACCGTCGACACGCTACCCTCGATTTCGACCAGCACGCCGGCAGAATCATTCGCTACGAAACCCGCAAGCCCATGGCGCACCGCCGTCGCATACACATAAGGCCGAAAGCCCACACCCTGAACAACTCCGGTAATGCGAATGCGTCGGCGAACGATACCATCCATGCATACCGAGCATAGCTGCCGGCAATGGAACCCCGCCATCACAGCCAAGGAATAGCAACTTCATGCCATAGCCTCACGCCATCTCCAAGGTTCATACTTGACCCGCAGAAGAGGTGTGTCATCGTTATGGGAACCGTCTCTCTTTCTCCTCAGGAAGAATTGCAGGCGCGGCTCGCTGATCCGCGTACGGTAGATTCGCTTAACCGCCTGCTCGATCGCCTGGATATCATCTCAAGCAGCATCGACATGCTGACCGGCTTTCTGAATCGCGGCCCCGAGCTCGCCGACAATATTTCCGAAGGCGTAGAAGAGCTTCGCAGCCAGGACAGCATCCACGCCACCGACCTGATCGGCAAGCTGCCGGCACTGGCGAATGCAGGTACGAAGATGGCCGATGTCGCCAACTCGCCGTCCTTTGACCAGCTGATCAGGTCGGGCTTGCTCGATCGCCTTGCCGACCCGCGCATCATCGAAAACCTCGCGCTGCTCCTCGACAAACTGGACCTTGTCGCCTTCACTGTAAAAGCGCTCGATGAATTCCTGCGCAGAGGCGACGCAGTTGCCGATTCGATCTCGGACAGCATAGGAGATCTCCGGAATGCGGCTTCGAGCATCGATCCTGAACAGCTGAAGCTCGTCGCGTCTGAGCTGCCTCAGCTGGTACAGGCTGGCCATGAACTGGTTGCCAGCGGATTGCTCGACAAAGTATCTGAGCTTACCGAAGCCGGCATGCTGCTCTCACAATCCGGCTTCTTCGACCCCAAAACCGTCAAGCCGCTCGCCGAAATGGGCCAGCTTGCAGTCGAGAGCTACACCGCGGCCAAAGCTGCGCCGCAGCAGAAACAGTACGGCGTCTTTGACCTGATGAAGATGCTCAAAGATCCCGGCGTGCAGAAGAGCCTGCACATCCTGGTTGAAATGAGCCGCTACTTCGGGCGTAAGATGGCTTAAATGCACGAGCTGTCGATTGTGCAAAGCGTCGTAACCACTGTGACGGAAGCATTCGCCGGAAAACAGCCTGGACACATCCAGAGTGTCCGGCTGCGCGTAGGCGCATTGAGCGGAGTCGTGGAAGAGTCGCTCCAGTTTGGTTACGAAATCGTGACCCAGGGCACAATTCTTGCCGGCTCCCGCCTCGATATTCAAAAGCTGCCCGTCATAATTTACTGCGCGCCATGCGATCAGCTGGTGGAACTCGAAGGCGTGCAGCGTTTTCGCTGTCCCCAATGCGGAACACCCAGCGGCGACATCCGGCAGGGCCGCGAGCTGGAAATAGAATCGCTTGAAATCGAGGAGACCGACGCATGACCACACGCATCGTCGAATTGCGGAAGGGTATTCTCAAGAAGAATGACGAGCTGGCCACTGGACTGCGCGCGCGATTCGAGGACGCAGGCGTGCTGGTGCTGAATCTGGTTTCAAGCCCGGGAACAGGCAAGACGGCCTTCCTCGAACGCACACTGCGCGAGTTGCGCCTTACCGGAGAGCATCCCGCCGCGCTGGTCGGCGATCTCGCGACCGACAACGATGCGCGCAGGCTCGCGGCAAGTGGCGCACCTGTACGCCAGATCAACACGCACAGCTGCTGCCATCTTGAAGCAGAAATGATTGGCAATCATTTAGAAGGATGGCGGCTCTCGGACTTCGACTATCTCTTCATTGAAAACGTCGGCAACCTTGTATGCCCGTCGTCCTACGATCTGGGCGAGAAGATTCGCGTTGCCCTGCTCTCGGTAACCGAAGGCGAAGACAAGCCCCTGAAGTACCCGACCATCTTCAACTCCGCCGATGTTGCCGTCATCACCAAGATCGATCTGGCCCAGGCGTGCGATTTCAACCTTGAGCTGGCGCAAAACAACCTGCGCGAAATCCGCCCTGAAATTGCTATCCTTGAGACCTCGGCAAAGACTGGCGCAGGATTCGATGCCTGGATGAAATTCCTCACCCAGGCGCGATTCGCACAGCAACAGGCCGGCGTTGGTTCTTCATGAAGCTGGAAACCATCGACCTCGCAGAGAGCGACAGTCTTTCGTCCGCTGCCATGGCGGAGGAGATCGAGCGCCTGCGGCGCGAAGTCGCGCGGCTCACTCATGAAAACCGCGCTCAGGCCCGCACGATGGATGTCTTCCGCGCCGCAGCCCGAACCGCCGTCGAAGAGCTGGACACCGAAGCGCTGGCGCAATCGCTTGCGAGCCTTGCTATGCAGGCCACCTCGGCCGAGCGCGCAACCGTAGGCGTGCTGGAATACGGATCGATCGTCGCTCAGGCGAATGCCGCAAGCACTGATTCCGGCTCCGGCGAAAATCTGGACATCGCATACATCTATCCCGTCGAGCTGAAAACCGGCCCCGGCTGCGGACTCGCGCCGCGTGTGGTGGCAACACAGCAGTCCATGGTCTGCCACAACTCCCGGCTCGATCCCAATCTTGGAGTGGATTTTTCCACCCGGCACAAAGTACGCAATGTTGCCTGCGTTCCCGTGCTGAATCACCAATCGAATGTCCTTGCATTTATCGAAGTCACCAACCGCAAAGGCGGAGCATTCTTCACGCAGGAAGATGTGCGCGCGCTGGAGACGCTGGCGCTCGCTGCTTCATTAGGCGTGCAGCGCGCCCGGCTGCTCGACCGGCTGAGCGAGTGGTCGCGCTCGCTTGAGATGCTTCTGGGCTTCAGCGCCGCCATCAACCAGCATCTTGATCCCGTGCACCTGGTACGCAAGCTGGTCGAAAATGCCGGACTCTTTTTGAAAGCCGATGGCGGCATGGCCGGGCTCGCCGTGCAGTCCGTCGGAGGCGTCGCCGAAATGGTGTGTGACGCGCTTTGGAGCCGGAACCACTGGCACAACTGGGAAAGACGCTGGCGGCTCAACGAAGGCCTGGCCGGATTCGTCATGGAGAACGAGTTCCCCTACCTCTCGAACAACTATGCCGGTGATCCACTCGCCGACCCCGAACTGGTTCGTGATTTCTCCGTCTGCCAGGCACTGTGCGTCCCCATCAAAGACCAGGCCGATGCCGTCATCGGTTTCTTTGAGCTGCACCGTTCCATCCCGCAGTCACCGTTCACATGGCAGGAAGCTGCGTTTCTCGAGTCGCTGGCGAACGTCACCGCGGTTTCCATTCGCAACGCGCAGCTGCTCAAGGCGCTTGAAGTCAAGAACCAGGAAGTGCGCGCTCTATCGGCAAACCACGTCAACCGCCTTGAAGAAGAGCGCCAGCACATTTCGCGCGAGCTGCACGACGAAGCCGGCCAGATTCTTATCGGCATCAAGCTCGCCCTGCAGGTAGCGGCACGGCAAATTCCCGCCGCGCATACCACGCTGCGTCACGATCTCGACGACCTGCGCGATCAGGTGAACCAGGCAACCATACGACTCAAAGACCTCGCGCGCTGGCTCCGGCCTCCTACATTGGACCAGCTCGGCCTCGAAGTAGCGCTGCGTCAGCTGGTATCGGATATCAAAAACAGGGCAGGCTTCGACGTAGAGGCCACGCTCGACAGCCTCGACCCGCGTCTGCCTCAGTCCTGTGAAATCGCGCTCTATCGCATCGCGCAGGAGGCGCTCACCAATGTTCTAAGCCATGCGAACGCCCGGAATGCATCTCTCGACCTGCGTTGCGATGCAGAGAGGGTTTGCCTGAGCGTGCGCGACAACGGCTGCGGCTTCAATCCTTCTGCAACCGGACGCGGTCTCGGCCTCCTCGGCATGAAAGAGCGCGCCGGAATGCTCGGCGGCGTGCTGATGGTCGATTCCACTCCCGGCGAGGGCACGCACATCCGGGTCGAGGTTCCGCGTCAATGAAGCCCTTGCGCATCATCCTCATCGACGATCACGCCATCGTACGGCGTGGCCTGGCCGCGCTGCTCGGAGCAGATGACCGCTACCATATCGTTGCCGAGGCAAACAATGGCGAAGAGGGATTGGCCCGCCTCGAAAGCATTGAGGTAGACATTGCCATCCTCGACTTATCCATGCCGCGATTGAATGGCCTCGAAACATTACGCCGCATCGCCCGCCAGCACCCGAAAATCAAGACAATCGTGCTTTCCATGTACGACGATGACCAGTTCGTGGCCCAGTCGCTGCATGATGGAGCGCTTGGCTACGTCCTGAAGCAGGCCATGGACGACGAGCTCTTCGGCGCATTAGAGCGCGTGGCAAAAGGCGGAAAGTATGTCAGCCCCTCAATCGACCTGCAGCGCGTCGAGCACCGCCAGATGGAGCGGATCGACCTCACCGTGCGCGAGCGCGAAGTGCTGCAGCTCATTGTGGATGGCCACACCACCCAGGCCGTCGCCGATATCCTCTCCATCAGCCCGCATACCGCCACGCGGCACCGCGCCAACCTGATGCAGAAGCTCGATGTGCACACGCAGATGGAACTGGTGCGCGCCGCCTCCCAGCGCGGCCTCGTGGTCCTTCCCAAGCCCCCCATCGAAGCCTGATCTGTGTGCCCGCATCCAATTTCCGGGCTGACGTACGTTCTCAGCGGCTGTGCATCGACTGAAGTGGTCGAAGGTCTACAAGCGGCGGTCCGGGGAGCTCGTCTCCATAACGGAGGTCTTCTCGTCAGTGATGAACCTGGATCGATGCTAAATCGCCGAGGCACTCATGGAAACTGCATTAATGAGTGCATTGCCCTGAAGTCAACAGTTGAGCCAAGGGTCGCTTGTCCGGAAAGGCGACTATTCGGATGAGCGGCGAAAAGCCTGTTCTAACCAAGCCTTCGCCGCCAGCCTCAGCTGTATCTCGCGCATGACGATCGTCAAAACGTCAACTTCCTATTTCGCCTGCACCAGCTCCGCAATAACCGCGGCAACTTTATCGAGTATCTGGTTCCAGCCCTCGAGTTGGCCGCTATTTTTCGCGCTCTCCATGGGTTCATTTCCAATGAAGGTGAGTTTCGTCTGGCCGTTCCCGAGATCCTCAAAGATGGTCACGTCGTACGCACCATCTATAGCCTCATGTTCTATTCCTAATTGTGCAGGGTCGACCTTGTTTCCCTTCGAGTCCGAAAAGTACATCAGGGAAACGATCCTCTCGTACGGAACAATCTCGTGGTATTCAACCGCATTCCAGAACTCCTGCCCATCCGGCGCCTTCATGCAGCAGAGAAGTTTCCCTCCAACGCGAAAATCCATCTCACAAACCGGCGCAGTAAAGCCCTTCGGTCCCCACCACTGCATCACGTACTTCGGGTCTGTCCACGCCTTCCAAACCAACTCGCGTGGGGCATCAAAAACTCTTGTGACAACCATCCGCTCAATTTCGCTAACCGTGTTTTCTGTCATCTCTGACCTCCTCTTTCTTCATTTGATTTACGACTACATCCAGTTTGTCGAAACTCTCTTCCCAGAATCGGCGATAGCTGATCGCCCAGTCGCTGACCGTCTTAATCGCCTCCGGCCTGAGCGTGCATACACTCTCTCGTCCACGCTTCGTCTTGATCACAATCCGCGCCCGCACCAGGTAGGCAATATGTTTTGAAATCATCTGCTGCGACAGTCGAAACGGCTCCGTCAATCCATGCACCGAGGCAGGCCCATGGGAGAGTCGTTCGATCATTGCCCGGCGGGTTGGATCAGACAAAGCCGCAAATGTTGTACCCAGATTATCCACAACCCTATGGTTGTGTATTGTCTGGTCAATGTCAAGTGTGAATTTTGCGATTCTTGATTTCTGTTCCCTGATCTCTGAACCTTGACACCTGCGCTGATTGATATTCTGCGCAGGAGGGGCGAGCCGGCAAGGGCTATGGCGCTGGCATCAGGGGCAGGAGGAATGCGGATTGTCTCCGGAACCTTCTCGGTGTCTCACCGCTCTGTTGGGCAAGTGATCTTTGCCAGACGACTCGCTAGGGCCTACGCGGCGAGTGGTAAATCGCCAATTCACTCATGAGCAGACAGTCCAGGCGAACACGACGGGCAGCAAGAGAGGCAGCCGCCCATCTCAAGACGGAACCTTATTTTTTCGGAACGGAAATGGTGATGTTGCGGTAAGCGATGACGCCGTGGTGATCCCCCTGCAGATAGAACGGTCCTGGCTCGGCCTCATTGCTGTCAAGAGCACCTCCGGTCGGGCCAGGGAGCTCGACGTTGTCGTGGTATATCTTGCCATCGCGCAACACTGTCACATGTCTGCCGACCAGGGTGACGTCGAAGCTCGTCCATTTTCCGAGACCATTTTCCGAGCCCTCTGGCGGGGGATAGTAACTGTAGATCGCGCCCATCTCATGTGACGGGAGCTTGCCTCCTTCAGTACCCACCTGCAGCTCATAGCGGCCGCGCAGATAGATGCCGCTATTGCCACCTTCCGGGCAGTTCACTTCAATATGCAGCTTGAAGTCCTGGAACTCTTCTGTGGTCTTGATATTGGCAGCCCCGTGGATTTTTTGCCCTGGGATTTCGGGATTGTCATTCACCAGTTCGCCATTGCGCGCCACCCATTTGTTGTTCTCGACATTCCCAATCGGCTCCCAGCCCTTAAGATCTTTGCCGTCGAAAAGAGGCCTGGGCTTGGTCCACTTCTTCGGCATTGGCCGGTCAAGCGAAGGCGCCTTCACGCCAGCGAGCATCGGACCGCCGGCGTCGCCGCGCTTCTCTATGCCGGTCAGCTTATCTGCACTGGAGGAAGTAAGCTCCCAGCTGATTTCCGAACCAGGGCGCGCTTCACCCACATCCACGATCAATTTGCCCGACTCCATGTGGGCGCCGACGATCGGACGCCACGCGCCGCCCCTTGGCTGAACGCGGCCTTCGATTTTGCCTCCGTTATCCGTAAGCTCCATCCATTGCGGATAGGGTTGGCCGGAGGTGGGAGTAACCGTCATGTCCCAACGGCCGAGAAACTCTTTGATGTCTTGCGCGGCGACGGTCGAGGCTAGTGCGGTCGCCAGGATAAATACAATCAGAATCTTCTTTTTCATTCGTTTTGAGTGTAACTCTCATGCTCACTGCCGGGGTTTTAGATGTTCTTAGTACCGTATTTGCAATTTTGCAATGAATCCCTTCACTGAAATCCCCGAAAATACATAGATTTTGCTATTGAGCATGTTTGTGCCCGGGCAGAATAATCGGCACTTGGGCTTGAAAGGTAAGCCCGGCGTCCAAGGAGAATCACTATGGCGAGCCTGCTCTGGTTGCAAGGCGGAGCGTGTAGCGGCAATACGATGTCGTTCCTGAATGCGGAAGAACCAAGCGCATGCGATCTGGTTACTGACTTCGGAATCGACGTCCTCTGGCACCCGTCGCTCGGAATGGAAATGGGCGACAACGCAAAGAAGGTATTCAATGATTTGTCCAGCGGCAGAAAGCCACTGGACATTTTCGTTTTTGAGGGCACAGTCATCATGGGCCCGAACGGCTCCGGCCGTTTCAACATGTTCGCCGAGCGCCCCATGAAGGACTGGGTCAAGGAGCTGGCATCCCAAGCCGGCGCCGTCGTCGCCATCGGCGATTGCGCCTGCTGGGGAGGAATCCCCGCCACCGAGCCGAATCCTGTAGACAACCTCGGTCTGCAGTATCTCAAGCGCAAGCAGGGCGGCTTCCTCGGCGCCGATTTCCGCTCGAAGTGGGGACTGCCGGTCATCAACATCCCCGGCTGCCCGTCGCATCCTGACTGGGTGACGCAGATCCTGGTTGCGATTGCTTCAGGCCGCGCGAAAGACATTGCTCTCGACGACCTGCAGCGCCCGCAGACCTTCTTCAAAACATTTACGCAGACCGGCTGTACCCGCGTTCAGTTCTTTGAATACAAGCAGTCGACCATCGAGTTCGGCCAGGGCACGCGTACCGGCTGCCTCTTCTATGAGCTGGGCTGCCGCGGTCCTCTCACCCACTCGCCCTGCAACCGCATCCTGTGGAACCGCCAGTCTTCCAAAACGCGCGCCGGAATGCCCTGCACCGGCTGCACTGAGCCTGAGTTTCCGTTCTACGACCTGAAGCCCGGAACCGTATTCAAGACACAGAAGATCAGCGGAACCATCCCCAAAGAAGTGCCCAACGGCACCGACCACGTCACCTACATGGCGCATGCAGCAGCAGCACGTATTGCTGCGCCGAAATGGGCGAAAGAAGACATGTTCGTCGTTTAGGAGCGGACAGAAATACAGAGGAGCATTTATGGCAGCTACCGTTACCCCGGCATCGGAAATACACATCAGCCCTCTGGGCCGCGTCGAAGGCGATCTCGATCTGAAAATCTCGGTGCGCGACAACGTTGTGACCGATGCATGGACCGAAGCCAGCATGTTTCGCGGCTTTGAAATCATCCTCAAAGGAAAAGATCCGCAGGCCGGCCTGATCGTGACGCCGCGTATCTGCGGTATTTGCGGCGGAAGCCATCTCTACAAGGCAGTCTATGCGCTCGACACAGCGTGGAGCACGCACGTTCCCCAGAATGCGACCCTGGTGCGTAACATAGCCCAGGCGTGCGAAACTCTGCAGTCGATCCCACGCTGGTTCTACGCCCTCTTCGCCATCGACCTGACCAATAAAAACTATGCGAAGGCAGAGGAATATGACGAAGTGGTCCGCCGCTTCACTCCGTTTGTAGGAACCAGCTATGAGCCCGGAGTAACGCTGTCCGGCAAGCCGGTTGAAGTCTATGCGATTTTCGGCGGGCAGTGGCCGCATTCGAGCTTCATGATTCCCGGCGGCGTCATGTGCGCACCCACGCTCTCTGATGTCACGCGCGCAATCTCGATCCTCGATTACTGGAAGCGCGAGTGGCTCGAAGGCAAGTGGCTGGGCTGCTCCATTGACCGATGGCTCGAAAACAAGACATGGGACGATGTGTGGAAGTGGGCCGACGAGAACGACAGCCAGCGCAATTCCGACTGCGGGCTCTTTCTGCGCTTCGGCAAGCGCGTCGGTCTCGACAAGTTCGGCGGCGGATGCGGCGCGTATCTCGCCACCGGCACATATTTCCAGCCTGAGCTTTACGAGAATCCCACAGTCGATGGACGTAACGCTGCTCTGATCAACCGTTCCGGCGTCTATGATGGAAGCGAATTCCACGACTTCAATCATCTGGATGTGCGTGAAGACACGGCGCACTCGTTCTATCGCGGCAGCACCTACCTGCATCCATGGGAAGGCGTGACCGAGCCGATCGATCCCGAAGAAGGCCGCAAGCAGGGCAAATACAGCTGGGCAAAGTCACCCCGTTACGAAGTCCATGGCAAGGGCTTTCTTCCGCTCGAAGCCGGCCCATTGTCACGGCAGGTCGTTGCCGGACGCCCCGACGCAGCCGCTCACCAGGACTTTGACCCGCTCTTCCTCAATGCAGTGCAGACCGCAGGCCCAAGCGTGCTAGTTCGCGTAATGGCGCGCATGCATGAAGCCTGCAAGTATTACAAGCTCGCGCGGAAATGGCTCGACCAGCTTGATCTGCACGACAAGTTCTACACCAAGCCCATCGAGCATGCGGAAGGCAAGGGCTTCGGATCGACCGAGGCCGCGCGCGGCTCGCTCTCTGACTGGATTGTCATTAAGAACGGCCGCATCGAGAACTATCAGGTGGTCACGCCGACCGCCTGGAACATCGGCCCGCAGGACAGCCAGAACACTCACGGTCCGATGGAGCAGGCTTTTATCGGCGCTCACATTACGGACCCGACTGACCCTGTAGAGATGGGCCATGTCGCCCGCTCCTTTGATTCCTGCCTCGTCTGCACCGTGCATACCTATGACGAGAAGACAGGCAAGGAACTCGCGCGCTTCCGCATGGGCGAAGGTATGTAAACGGATGTTGTCAGCTCTCCCCACTACGGGCCCGGTACAGACACTGGTGATCGGCTGCGGCAATCTACTTCGCGGGGATGACGCAGCCGGCCCGGTGTTTGTACGGCGCCTGTGGGAACGGGGACTCCCGGAAAGGGTGCTTTGCGCTGATGGCGGCACAGGAGGCATGGACGTTGCCTTCAAGATGCGCGGCGTCCCGGAGGTAGTGCTGGTCGATGCATGTTCCAGCGGCTCCGAACCAGGCGCAATCTTTCAGGTTCCTGGAGTGGAGCTGGAGCAGCTGCCTCCGCTTACCGGCATCAATCTCCATTCATTCCGCTGGGACCACGCGCTCGCTTTTGCGCGCTGGCTCTTGAAAGAGGAGTATCCTCAAAACGTTACGGTGTTCCTCATCGAGGCCGCGCAGCTCGAATTCGGCGCTCCATTATCACCTGCTGTGGATCGCGCTCTCGGAAAGCTGGAACAACTGCTGTTTGCTCAATGGAGCCACGCTCATGCAGGTGCCAATTGAGATCGACTACAACGCTCAAGGCTATCTGCTTCTCCCTGCGCACGTGGCCCGACAATATTTCCCGAACGATCTGCTGGTGTTGATGGTCAAAGGCGATGAACTCTGGATGCTTCCAACACGCGGCGCCGCCGCCGGCGGCCTGCTGCTGAAGCAGCGCAATCCTGCCGGAGACAGAAGCCTCCTCGCTGCCCCTTACCTTCCAGAAAACACCCAGGCAGGCGTCTGGCCCGCATTCTGGGATGAACGCGCCGGAGCGCTGCGCGCCGCCTTCCGCATGCCAACGGTTTCCGAATCACCGACGGTTTCTGGATCAAAGGACGAGCTGCAGCCCGCCATCGCCGCCAGAGCTACAGTCGAGCTGGAGCAGGGACGCTGGGTTGTGTATCTCGATCTCGGCTTTTTCACGGAGAGCTCAGACGCATTTCATGTAGAGCGGCGTCGCATCGCCGACTACTCTTCGGCAGAGCGCGCACGCATCGCCGCGGCGTGGATCGAGCGCACGGCCGACCGCGACCTGAAAAGCCAGAGATTCGGTGGTTCCACTTCATGACAACAATTCTCGCCATCCCGTCCATCCAGGTCCGTCCACAGCCCGTCGGCATCTTCTCTTTCCCGGTCTCGTTTCTGCTGCTGCCGGAAACAGGCAATCAGACAGCACTCGCAGCGCTGATGTCAGGAGACGCAGCAGCTTCTGTCGGAGATGACTGGCGGTTCTACAAGCTTGCAATCAATGGCCATCTCGAAGAAGCAAGGCAAAGCATTCAGGGAAACACCGCCATCGACCAGTGGAACCGTTTCGTGCTGGAGCCCAGCGCAGCGGAATATCAATCGCTGATCGAAAAGCTGCCCGAGCCCATGCTTCCCCTGTTGCATGCCGCGGCATACGCGCTCGGGCTTTCAAGCTCCGTGCCCGATGCCGAATCTCTGGACGCAGAGCTGCGCGCCATGGCATTGCTGACCGCAGCTACCTGGTATCTCGAAAGAGACGAACAACGCGAAGCCGCTTCTCTGCTTGAAGAGGCCATCACATATTCCCGCGAAACTTCACCACTGCTGGCCGCGCAAATCCTGCATCAGCTCGCAACCATCGAGCGCGAGACATCACCCGCAAAAGCAATTGCACGCTACAAAGAAGCGCTTCAGCTCGCCGGCGATACGCCGCTCATCTCATTGCGCGCGGAGCTATGGCTGAACCTTGGAATTACCTGGCAGTCTTCGGCAGAAGGCCGTCGCGGGCCACTGCTCGAAGCGGCCAAAACCTATCAGGAGGCAATCCGCTGCGGCCTCAGCCTTGAGTATCTGCCCGAGCTCTACGCCTTCGCCCAGTGCAATCTCGCTCTCACTTTTCTCACTCTGCCCGCACAGGACGCCAGCGACCACCTGCGCATGGGAATCGCCATCCAGGGCCTGCGCGAAGCGCTGAAAGTCTATCGCCGCGACACACATCCTGAGATGTGGTCTTCGGCACAACTCAACCTCGCCAACGCATTGCAATACCTGCCCACTTCGCATCCTGAAGAAAACCTGCAGCAGGCAGTCGAGCTTTACGAAGAGCTATTGGAAGTCCGCAACAAGGCGCTCGATCCGCTCGCCTATGCGCGGCTGCTCGCCAATCAGGCAAACGCACTCGCGCATCTGGGCATTTTTCAGCCGTCACTTGAAAAACTGAACGAGGCGCATAAACTGTTTCACTGGCATGGAGAACCCGACATGGCCGCCTCTGCATTGGAGCTGACTGCCGAGATCAATCGCAGAATCGAGGAGGCTCGCGACTGACCATGGAACTCTACGAGCGGCAACAATTCGATGTCCTGCTACAGACAGCCGTGGAGCGCTACGTCGAACGCCTCGAGCAGCGCAATGAAGGCGCAGCGCAGGCGCTCAATCGTCTGCGCAAAAACCGCATGGGCGAGGGCATCTGGCTCGATCGGTTCGTCGACGCCGTCTTTGAAGACTTCCTGCTCCATGACAGTGCCGGAGCAAGCTTCATTCTTCGCGCGCTGGGATCAAGGCCGGCTCCCAGCCTGCAGCCGAACCCGAATCAGACAACAGAGCAATTTCTGATCGCCTCAGCCAAGGCCGTCTTCATGGAGCTGCTCTATCAAAAAACCGTCGAGTGCCTGGAGCAGCACGCAAGCTTTCAGCCGCTGCCCGCCAGCGCAGATTGAGGACCCATCGTGACCTCCGTTGTAACACCCGCCAATTCGAGCCTCGAACAGCTGGCCAAACAGGCAGACCAGGCGCTCGCCGACGTACACGCATTGCCCGAGGACGCGCAGGCGCGCGCGCTGGCGCTGAAGAAGGCAATCGAGGAGCTGCATAAACTCGGACTGACGCGCATCGTGCAGCACCTGAAAGAAGACGTTCACGGCAAGGAGCTGCTTTTCGAGCTGGTTGACGATCCGGCCGTCTACACCCTGTTCACCATGCACGGACTGGTGCGCGAAGACCTCCGCACCCGCGTCTCGCGCGTGCTTGAAATCGTGCGCCCCTACATGCAGTCGCATGGCGGCGATGTCGAGTTGATGGACGTGACTCCGAATACAGTTTTCGTGCGCCTCTCCGGCTCCTGCAACGGATGCTCCATGTCCGCCGTCACGCTGCGCAACACTGTAGAAGAGGCCTTGCGCGAACACCTGCCGCAGATTCAAACCGTTGAGGTCGTTCCCAACGAGCCCGAACCTTCCGGCTTTGTTCCTCTCGACGCGCTGTCATCGCCTCCGCACGTGGAGCCGGGCTGGGCCATCGGTCCCACCGCTTCCTCTGTCATCGAAGCCGAGCCCTTCCGCTGGAATGTGGAAGGTATCAGCATCCTCATCGTACGCTTCGGCAACAAGCTGCAGGCCTTCCGCAACGAGTGCGCGCATCTCGGCATGCCGCTCGATGGCGGCAGAATCGATCCCGAAACCGGCGTTCTTACCTGCCCGTGGCATGGCTTTCGCTACGACTGCACCAATGGCGAATGCCTCACCGTGCCCGAAGCGCAGCTTGAAGCCCTGCCCCTGCGCATGGAAAAAGGCCGCGTCATCGTGAGGATCGCTTCATGAAGCAGCCCATCTGGTTAGGAGCCTACTCGCCCGGCGGACTGGCGTTGCCCGCAGCACATCCCACGCCGTCGCAGTTCTACGCGCCTCGCGGAGTCTTCTTCAACGACGAATGGCTCGTCGTAGCCGACAGCGGCAATCATCGCATCCTGTTGTGGCGCGGCATTCCCGCAGATGATGGAAGCCCGGCGTATTTCGTGCTCGGCCAGCCTGATTTTTCAAGCGAAGGCCCAAAGCTGCTGCATCTGCCCACCGGCGTTCTAATCCACGAAGGCCGACTGATTGTCGCCGATGCATGGCATCATCGCGTGCTGGTGTGGAATCAGGTGCCAACAAACAGCAGCGTCGATCCCGATTATGCTATCGGCCAGCCAGACTTAGTTGCAGTCGAACCAAATCGCGGGCAGCCGTTACCTTCGCCCACGTCTCTCTACTGGCCATACGGTATCGGCCTCACAAGCGACTGGTTTTGGATCACCGACACCGGCAATCGCCGCGTGCTTGGCTGGCATGGCCTTCCACAACCAAACCAACCCGCGGAAGTAATTCTCGGCCAGGAATCCGGAACCACCGGAGAAGAAAATCGAGGAGGAAATGTCGGCGCGCGTTCCTTCCGCTGGCCGCACGCCATCGCAGGCGATGCAAACCGCCTTCTGGTTGCCGATGCCGGCAATCACCGTATTCTCGGCTGGTCCCTGCTCCCCAAACAGGACAGCGATGCCTCGCTCGTACTCGGCCAACCGGACTTCTCGAGCGCTGCCGAGCTGCCATATATAGCTCAGGGACCAGCGAAGCTTCGCTTCCCCTACAGCCTCGCGCTCGAAGGCTCCCGCCTCGCAGTCGCAGACACCGCCAACAACCGCATCCTGATCTGGGATCAGCTCCCCACATCCGGCTGCGGACACGCCGCCGATCATGTCCTCGGACAGAACCACTTCGGCGCAAATGGCGAGAATCGATGGAAAGCAGTTGCGCACGACTCGCTTTGCTGGCCCTATGGAATCTGGCTGCATAACGGACGCCTTGCCGTCGCCGACTCGGGAAACAACCGCGTCACGCTGTGGGACGTAACAGAATTTAAACAGTCGAACGATCAACGCACCGCAGCTTAAGGAGAAAGCCACTATGTGTCTTGCAGTGCCCGGCCGCGTGGAAGCAATCATGGAGAAGGACGGCATCCACATGGGCCGCGTGAACTTCGGCGGCATCGTCAAAGACGTATGCCTCGCCTATGTCCCCGACATCGCCGTCGGCGATTACACCATCGTGCACGTAGGCTTCGCTCTGGCAAAGATCGACGAAGAATCCGCGCAGAAGACACTGGCCACGTTCCGCGAGATGGGCCTGCTCGAAGAAGAGCTCGGCCCTTCAGAAGAAGCGACAAAGGAGGCGCCTCCACAATGAAATACCTCACTGAGTTTCGTGATGGAGAGCTGGCAACGAAAATGGCGCGAGAGATCAAACAGATTGTGACGCGGCCATGGACCATCATGGAAGTCTGCGGCGGCCAGACCCATTCCATTATCCGCAATGGCATCGATCAGCTTCTTCCGCAAAACGTAGAAATGGTGCACGGCCCCGGCTGCCCCGTCTGCGTCACGCCGCTTGAAGTCATCGACCGTGCACTGGCCATCGCATCGCGTCCTGATGTGATCTTCTGCTCCTTCGGCGACATGCTCCGCGTTCCCGGAACAGAGAAAGATCTCTTCCGCATCAAGAGCGAAGGCGGCGACGTGCGCATCGTCTATTCACCGCTCGATGCCGTCACGCTGGCAATGAAGAATCCTGGCAAGGAAGTCGTCTTCTTTGGCGTCGGCTTCGAAACCACCGCACCAGCAAATGCCATGGCCGTCCACATGGCGCGCCGCCAGTCCATCCGCAATTTCTCCATGCTTGTCTCTCACGTCCTCGTGCCCCCCGCGATTGAAGCCATCCTGCAATCGGAAGGCAACCGCGTGCAGGCATTCCTCGCCGCAGGACACGTATGCAGCGTGATGGGCTACTGGCAGTACCCACCCATCGCCGAAAAATATCATGTGCCTATCGTGGTCACCGGCTTTGAGCCGCTCGACATCATGGAAGGTCTGCGCCGCGTGCTCCTTCAATTGGAGAGAGGTGAAAGCACAGTCGACAACGCCTATGAGCGCATCGTGACTCTTGAGGGTAACAAAGAAGCGCAGAAGCTCCTCTCTGAAGTCTTCGAAGTCTGCGACCGCGCATGGCGCGGCATCGGAGTGATCCCGCAAAGCGGCTGGCGCCTCAGTCCCGCCTATCGCGAATTCGACGCCGAGCATCGCTTCTCCGTCACGGAAATTCACGCCGTCGAATCGCCTCTCTGCCATAGCGGAGATGTGCTGCGCGGCGCGCTCAAGCCCAATGAATGCCCCGCGTTCGGCAAGCAATGCACGCCGCGCCATCCGCTCGGTGCAACCATGGTCTCCAGCGAAGGAGCCTGCGCCGCCTACTACAACTACGGGCGCTTCATCACTCCGGAAGAGCTGGTGCATGCCTGAAACAAAGAAGCCGGATTTTTCTCAATGGTCGTGCCCTTTGCCATTGCAGGACTATCCCGCAATCGTCATGGGACACGGCGGCGGCGGAAAACTGTCCTCCGAGCTTGTCGAGCATCTCTTCCTGCCCGCATTCCAGAATGATGTGCTCGCCAACCTGGGCGATGCGGCTGTGGTTGCACCCGTCTCCGGACGCCTCGCTGTCTCGACCGATACATTCGTCGTCCAGCCCTTATTTTTCCCCGGCGGATCGATCGGCGACCTCGCCGTCAACGGGACCGTCAACGATCTCTCCATGAGCGGCGCGCGCCCTTTGTACCTCACCGCGGGCTTCGTGCTTGAAGAAGGCTTCCCTATCGCCGACCTCGCGCGCATCGTCGACCGCATGGGCAAGAGCGCAAAGGCTGCCGGTGTTCAGATCATTACCGGCGACACTAAGGTAGTCGAGCGAGGACACGGCGACGGCTGCTACATCAACACCGCCGGCATCGGCGTCATTCCCGATGGTGTCCACATCGGCCCATCGCGCGTTCAGCCCGGCGATGCCGTCATCGTCAGCGGAACCATCGCCGATCACGGCATGGCCATCATGAGCGTGCGCGAAGGCCTGGAATTCGAATCGCAGATTATCAGCGATTGCGCCGCGCTCAACACCCTCGCAGCCGCAGTGCTTGATGCTGGCGGAGATTCAGTCCACACCATGCGCGATCCCACGCGCGGAGGTCTCGGCGCAACGCTGCACGAAATTGCACAAGCCTCAAATGTCGGCATCGTGATCGATGAAGCCAGCCTGCCCGTCCGGCCCGAAGTACAGTCAGCCTGCGAACTGCTGGGACTCGACCCGCTCTTCGTCGCGAACGAGGGAAAGATGGCGGCATTTATCGATCCCGCAGCTGTAGATCGCGTGCTGTCCGCAATGCGCGCGCATCCTTTAGGAAAAGACACAGTGATCATAGGACGCGCCACCGAAGAACATCCGCGCATGCTGGTAGCGCGCACACGCATCGGCTCTCACCGCGTCATTCCCGCACAGATCGGCGAACAGCTGCCGCGCATCTGCTGAATCTCAAATCCCTGCTCTCATCAAAGGAATATTGAAAGCCATCAGGAATAAAATAGGGAACGGAGCCGGCAATGCTTCTCGAACTCGGCAAAGCGCTCTCTTTCTTCCTGAGCATCCTGTCTCTCTATCCGGTCGCGCTCGATGCATTCTTCGTGCCGGGAAGCCGATGGGAAGAGCGCCTCACCATGGCCCTGCTCAGGATTGCCCTTGCTGCCTGTGTCTGCTTTGCCAGCGGACTTCTGTTTTCCCTGCATGCACAGGCTGAACCCGAATCCGCTCAAGCACTGATGTCCACTCCGCCGGTGCGTCTCTTCTTATGGGCGCTGGCCGGCATAGCAATTCTCTTCTTTGCTTCGTGGTATCTGGAGGAATACTACGTGCCGCTGCTCTGGAAGAACCAGCCCTGGTAGAGCACTTACATGGCTCTGGTCCACTTCTCCGCATGTCGCCGTACCCACCAGCAGGGATCGTCACCCGACCGCGGAAACAAACTCCGTGCGCACTCCACCTGCTGCAGCCCGAGATAGTCAAATTCGTCCTTCTGGCCTTTCAATTTGATATCGAGAAACTGCTTGACCTGGACCGAATCAGTCGCCGTACCGTGCGCCGAGCGATAAAGGTAGACAGACCAGTCTCCGGCATAGACCGCAACCAGCGCCAGAAACAGAGTAAGGGCGACGCGTTTCAGCATCATTCGCATGAAATTACTGACATCATATTTGTTTCTTCTGTTTCATATCCCCGGAATTTGTAACTGATAGCCATCGCTTTATTTACGTATTCCATTCGGAAATCAGCTCGATGAAATCACTTCATGGTCGTTGCAACTATTTATGCAGTTGAACCGTCGCATAAGTGAGCGTCCTGCAGAAGCGGGGCCCCTTGGTTTTTGCTTCATGCTGCTCCGCCTGCCCGACGTATCTTCTGACCCCAGGTCCGATACCTTAGGCTTTACTAAAATCTATTGTGACGGTGATAAACTCCGGAATGGTTTCGCTTTCGGGATTATCCCTCAGCATACGAACAGGTTTTCTAAATCCATCACTGACTGACAAATTTACAAAATGACTCAGCCACCGTCTGCTTCTGTTGTCACACCGGACCCGCAACCGCCGTCACAAACGCCTGCTTCCACGCGGAAACCGCGCCGTTTATGGGTCTGGGCGATCATACTCCTGCTTTTCGGGCTCCTGTTCTATTGGGTTATCAACCAGCACAATCAGCCTCAGCAGGGTGGCGGTGGTGGAGCTCATGGTGGTGGCGGCGGCCGCCGCGGCATGATGCAGGGGCCCGCCTCGGTGGTTCCCGCGACCGCGAAACAGGGCAGTATCGGCGTCTATCTCGATGCCATTGGCACTGTCACTCCGGTCTATACCGCATCCATCACGGCTCAGGCTACCGGTGTCATCACCGCTGTGCACTATCGTGAAGGACAGCTCGTGCGTAAGGGCGATCCGCTGATCGACCTTGACGCGCGCCAATATGAAGCACAGCTTGCCCAGGCCGAAGGCGCGCTCGAACGCGACCGGGCTCTTCTCGCGCAGGCGCAGATGGACCTCGATCGCTACAGGCAGGCCTGGTCGAACAATGCCATCCCGCGCCAGCAGCTTGAGGACCAGGAAAAAATCGTCCTGCAGGATCAAGGCACGGTAAAAAATGATGAAGGCCAGGTGAAATACGACCAGGTGCAGGTGGCCTATTGCCACATCACTTCGCCAATTACCGGACGTGTGGGCCTTCGCCTCGTCGACCCGGGAAACCTGGTAACGTCAAGCGGCACGACACCGCTCGTGGTCATCACCCAGTCTCAGCCCATCACCGTTATCTTTACCGTGGCTGAAGACAGCCTCTCCCAAGTCATCGATGAAATGCGTCACGGCAACAGGCTGTCCGTGGAAGCATGGGACCGCGATCAGCAGAAGCTTCTTGGAACCGGCAAGCTGGCCACTATAGACAATCAGATCGACACCACCACCGGCACCGTGAAGCTGCGTTCGGACTTCGACAACCGGAACAATGTCCTCTTCCCCAATCAGTTCGTCAATACGCGCCTTCTGGTAAGAACACTCGATAACCAGGTCCTCATTCCTTCATCGGCCATCCAGCACAATGGCGACACGGCATTCGTTTATCTCATCCAGGACAAGAAAGCCGTAATGCGCACCGTAAAGCCCGGAGTATCCGACAAGGGCAACACGGCAGTTGAAGGCATTCAGGCAGGCGATGTGGTAGCCAACAGCAGCTTTGAAAAGCTGCAGAACGGCTCGTCGATCGTGATCTCTAAAGTTGCCATACAGACAACCTCCTCGACCGACGAAGGCCCCGAGGCGCCATGAATCCGTCCCGCCCATTTATTCTGCGGCCAGTCGCTACCTCGCTGCTGATGGCGGCCATCCTGCTGGCGGGCATTGTCGCCTTCACTCAACTGCCGATTTCCGCCTTGCCGGAGGTCGACTATCCCACCATCCAGGTGCTCACCTTCTATCCGGGCGCAAGTCCGGATGTGATGGCGACCACCGTGACTGCCCCGCTCGAACGCCAGTTTGGCGAAATGCAGGGCCTCAGCCAGATGACCTCGACCAGCGCCGGCGGCGTGTCGGTCATCGTTCTCCAGTTCAACCTCACTCTCGCGCTTGATGTCGCTGAAGAAGAGGTGCAGTCGTCCATCAACGCGTCGCAGAGCTTCCTGCCCTCCAACCTGCCGACGCCGCCGATTTACAGCAAGACCAATCCGGCCGACGCGCCGGTTCTGACCCTGGCCATCACTTCGGATACGATCCCGCTCTCGCAGGTCGAAGACATGGTCGATACCCGCCTCGCTCCCAAGCTCTCCCAGATGAGCGGTGTGGGGTTGGTCAGCATCAGCGGCGGCCAGAAACCCGCAGTCCGTATTCAGGCTAATCCCGTCCAGCTCTCCTCCTACGGCCTCAACATGGAGGACCTGCGCACTGCTCTGACTCAGGCCAGCGTCAATGCCGCCAAGGGCAACTTTGACGGACCGCGCCAGGACTACCAGATCGACGCCAACGATCAGATCACCGAGGCAGAGGGCTACAAGAATGTCGTCGTTGCCTACCGCAACGGCGCGCCTGTCTTCGTCAAAGATGTCGCCAACGTCGTCAACGGCGTCGAAAACTCGAAGCAGGCTGCGTGGATCAACCAGAAGCCTGCCGTCATTCTGAACATTCAGCGTCAGCCGGGCGCCAACACCATTAATGTCGTCAATGGCATCCGGAAAATTCTGCCGCAGCTTGAGACCAATCTTCCGGCGTCAGTACAAGTCCAGACGGTCACTGACCTGACCACCAGCATTCAGGCATCGATCAAGGATGTCGAATTCGAGCTGATGCTCACCATCGGGCTGGTGGTGCTGGTCATCTTCCTCTTCCTGCGCAATCTGTACGCCACCATCATTCCCAGTGTCGCCGTGCCGCTCTCTCTGGTCGGCACCTTCGCTGTCATGTACGCCCTGGGCTACAGCCTCGACAACCTCTCTCTCATGGCGCTCACCATCTCCACCGGATTCGTCGTGGATGACGCCATCGTCATGATCGAGAATATTTCGCGCTATCTCGAAGAGGGCATGCCTCCCATGAAGGCCGCCCTCACCGGCGCCGGGCAGATCGGTTTCACCATCGTTTCGCTGACCGTCTCGCTCATCGCCGTGCTCATCCCCCTTCTGTTCATGGGTGATGTCGTAGGCCGCCTCTTCCGCGAATTCGCCGTCACGCTCGCAGTCACCATCGTGATCTCGGCGGTCGTTTCACTGACGCTGACTCCGATGATGTGTTCGCGCATTCTGAGGCATAATCCGGAGTCGCAGCAGACGAAATTTTACCGCGTCTCTGAGCGTGTCTTCGAGCGCATGATCGCCTTCTATGGACGCACGCTGAAGGTCGTCCTCCGTTATCAGACCATCACGCTGCTGGTTGCGCTGGGGACGCTCGCCCTGACCATCTTCCTTTACATCATCATTCCCAAAGGCTTCTTCCCGGTGCAGGATACCGGCGTCATCCAGGGCATCTCGCAGGCAAATCAGTCGATTTCCTTCAGCGCCATGACGGAGAAGCAGAAGCAGCTCGCCGATGTGATCCTCAAGGACCCGGCAGTTCAGTCTCTGTCTTCCTTCATCGGAGCCGACGGAATCAACACCACCCTCAACAGCGGCCGCATCTCCATCAACCTCAAACCGCTCGAGGACCGCGATCGGAGCGCCGCCGACGTGATCCGCAGGCTGCAGAAGAACCTCGATCAGGTGCAGGGGATCCACCTCTACATGCAGCCGGTCCAGAACATCACAGTCGATGACCGCGTCACCCGCACACAATATCAATTCACGCTGGAAGACCCCGACTCCAACGAGCTCAATGCATGGACCGACAAGTTTGTCGCCGAGCTCAAGAAGCTTCCTGAGCTTGAAGACGTGGCCACCGATCAGCAGACCGGCGCAAGCGCCGTATCGCTCATCATCGACCGCGCCACTGCGTCGCGCATGGGTATTACGCCTACCACTATCAACAACACTCTCTATGACGCATATGGGCAGCGCCAGATCAACACGCTCTACACGCAGCTGAACCAGTACCACGTCATTCTCGAAGCTGCTCCGCAGTGGGCGCAGCATCCGGACAACCTGGGCAACCTCTTCGTGCAGTCCGGCGCCTCCTCAGGTGTAAGCGGCGCCTCCGCGGCTGCATCGTTCTCCTCATCGGCGTCGCCTGCAGCAGGTTCGAATGCGCTTACCACATCAGTACGCTATACCCCGTCTTCAGGCGTAAAGACTTCTCCAAACACCGTGCTTTCCGGAGCCACAAGCGCCCAGTCGAACACAACATCTTCGTCCAGCGCAGCGTCTGCCGTGCCGCTCAACGCATTCACGCGTGCGTCTATGATTACCGAACCGCTCGCCATCAACCATCAGGGCCAGTTCCCTTCGGTAACAGTCTCGTTTAACCTCGCGCCTAGCGCGTCTCTCGGAACCGCAATCGACAAGATTGATAAGGCCGCTGCGGACATGCACTTCCCTGCCAGCCTTCAAGCCGACTTCCAGGGAACAGCCGCGTCCTTCAGAAACTCGCTTTCCAATGAAGCCCTCCTGATTCTCGCCGCGTTGGTTACCGTCTACATCGTGCTCGGTGTTCTTTACGAGAGCTTCATTCATCCCGTCACGATTCTCTCCACGCTGCCCTCTGCCGGGGTCGGTGCGCTGCTCGCGCTCATGCTCTTCGGCCAGGACCTGAGCGTTGTCGCCATCATCGGCATCATCCTGCTCATCGGCATCGTCAAGAAGAACGGCATCATGATCGTGGACTTCGCGCTCGAAGCTGAGCGCGACCATGGCAAGAATTCCACTGACGCCATCTACGAAGCCAGCCTGCTGCGCTTCCGCCCCATCATGATGACAACGATGGCCGCGCTCCTCGGCGGGATTCCTCTCGCCTTTGGCAGCGGCCTCGGATCGGAACTGCGCCGTCCGCTCGGCATCGCCATGGTGGGCGGTCTGCTGCTCAGTCAGATACTTACTCTCTACACCACGCCGGTCATCTACATCTTCTTTGACCGGATAGCTCAGAAACTCACCGGCAAACGCCCATCGGAACGTTCGGACACTCCGGTGTCCACGGATGGTTCATCGCCCGCGCTGGAGCAGTCATGAGCCTCTCATGGACATTCATCCAGCGGCCTGTAGGCACCACGCTGCTCACCATCGCCGTGGCCATGGTTGGCATCGTCGCATTTCTTGTGCTACCCGTGTCCCCGCTGCCCCAGGTGGATTTCCCCACCGTCAGCGTCTCCGCCAGCCTCCCCGGAGCGAGCGCGCAGATCATGGCAGCCTCTGTCGCCACTCCGCTCGAGCGGCAGCTCGGCCACATCGCCGGCATCTCGGAGATGACTTCTTCGAGCTCGCTCAGCAGCACGAACGTCACGCTTCAGTTCGACCTCAGCCGTAACATCGACGGCGCCGCGCGCGACGTGCAGGCCGCAATCAATGCGGCGCGCACCTATCTGCCCGCGAATCTTCCATCGAATCCGTCGTATCGCAAAGTCAATCCTGCTGACTCGCCCATCATGATCCTCGGTCTTACGTCAGAGAAATACGACGTCACCAAGCTTTATGATCTGTGTTCCACCATCCTGCAGCAGAAGCTCTCGCAGATTCAGGGTGTCGGCCAGGTAGGCGTCGGCGGCGGCGCAACGCCTTCCGTGCGCGTTGAAGTCAATCCTAATAAGCTCCAGAGCTTCGGCCTGACGCTGGGTAATGTCCAGACCGTGCTCAGCGCTCAGAACACCCACGAGCCGCGCGGCCAGCTTTCCGATGGCGCTGTTACCGCCGACATCATCACCAACGACCAGATTTCGCAGGCCGATGAATACAAGCCGTTGATCGTCGGCTATCACAATGGCGTAGCTGTTCACCTCTCTGATGTCGCCGACGTTGTCAACTCCACCCAGAACCTTCGCACCGCCGGATACATGGATGGAACACGCGCCGTCTTCGTCATCGTATTCCGCCAGCCGGGCGCAAACATCATCCAGACCGTCGACCGCATCCGCGCCCAGTTACCGTTCCTCGAGGCGGTCATGCCCAAAGGCATCCACACCACCATCGTGCTCGACCGCACCACCACCATCCGCGCCTCTGTCAACGATGTCGAGCGGACTCTGGTCGGCTCCATCGTGCTCGTCGTTCTGGTGGTCTTCGTTTTTCTGCGCAGCCCGCGCGCCACGCTCATCCCCAGCGTTGCCGTTCCCGTGTCGCTCATCGGCACCTTCGCTGTGATGTACCTGCTGGACTACAGCCTCGATAATCTTTCGCTGATGGCGCTCACCGTCGCCACCGGCTTCGTTGTCGACGACGCCATCGTCGTCATGGAAAACATCACCCGCCATCTCGAAAGCGGCATGTCTCCGCTGAACGCCGCGCTGGTCGGGGCGCAGGAGATCGGCTTCACCGTCTTTTCCATCAGCATGTCGCTGATCGCCGTCTTCATTCCCATCCTGATGATGGGCGGCATCGTCGGACGCCTCTTCCGTGAGTTTGCCGTCACGCTTTCCACCGCCATCATCGTCTCGATGGTCATATCGCTGACCACCACTCCAGCCATGTGCGCGCATCTGTTGAAAGCGCACAATCCGGAAAAAGAGCAGAAACACAACTGGTTCTACCGCACGAGTGAGAGCTTCTTTAACTGGATGCTCTCGATCTACCGCCACTCGCTCGAATGGGTGCTCGACAATCCTGCTCTCACCTTGATCGTGCTCGGGCTCACCATCGCTCTCAACGTGGTTGTGATCGTCCGCATTCCCAAGGGCTTCTTCCCGCAGCAGGACACGGGCGCCGTAGTAGGTGGCGTGCAGGGACCGCAGGATGCATCTTTCCCCTTTATGAACTTCTCCATCCTGCAACTCATGAAGATCATCAAGGCCGACCCCGCCGTGGCCCATGCCAACGCCTACACCGGCGGCCAGGGCTCAAGCAATGGCGGATTTATCTACGTTGCCCTCAAGCCGCTGGAAGAGCGCAAGGTCAGCGCCATGGATGTCATCAATCGCCTGCGTCCCAAAATGAACCGCCTGCCCGTAGCCTCGGCCTTTCTCCAGCCCTCGCAGGACCTCCGCATCGGCGGCCGCGGCGGCAACGCTCTCTATCAGTACACCATTCAGTCCGACAACATTCCGGATCTCTTCCACTGGGGACCGATCCTGCTCGAGAACATGCGGAAGCTGCCTGGACTGCAGGACGTGAATACCGACCAGCAGAATGGCGGTCTCCAGGCGATGCTCAATTTTGATCGTGTCACCGGAGCCCGCCTCGGCCAGACCGCGCAGTCCTTCGACCAGTCGCTTTACCAGGCCTTCGGCCAGCAGGAAGTCTCCGTCATCTACACGCAGCTCAATCAGTACTACGTAGTGATGGAAGTCGCCCCGCAGTACTGGCAGGACCCCTCCGCGCTCAACAATATTTACTTCACGCCGACCGGCGGCACTTCGACAACAAGCTCAGGCACAACTCCAAACGCGGGCCTCAACACCATCTCGCCGCTGCGCACCATCATGAAGCCGCAGATCGGCACGACCCCGCTGCAGGTGAACCACACCGGCCTCTTCCCGTCCGTCACCGTGTCCTTTAACATGGCGAACGGCATGTCGCTGAGCCAGGCCACACAGGAAATTACAGAGATGGAGACTCGCCTGGGCATGCCCGCCACTGTGCGCGGATTCTTTGCCGGAACAGCGCAGGCCTACCAGCAGTCTCTCGCCTCGGAACCGGTGCTGGTCACCACAGCTCTGCTGGCCGTCTACATCGTGCTCGGCATTCTCTATGAGAGCCTCGTGCACCCGCTCACCATCATCTCCACTCTGCCTTCCGCCAGCGTCGGAGCCATGCTCGCGCTCATGCTCTTCCACATGGACCTGAACGTCATCTCGATCATCGGCATCATCCTGCTGATCGGCATCGTGAAGAAGAACGCCATCATGATGATCGACTTCGCTCTCATGGCCGAGCGCGAGGAAGGCAAGAACACCCGCGACGCCATCTTTGAAGCCTGCATGCTGCGCTTCCGTCCTATTCTCATGACCACCATGGCCGCCATCTGTGGCGCGCTGCCTCTGGCCTTCGGTACCGGAACAGGCTCCGAACTGCGCCGCCCTCTGGGCATTACCATCGTCGGCGGCCTGCTGATGAGCCAGTTGCTTACGCTCTACACCACGCCGGTTATCTATCTGGCGATGGACCGCTGGCGTCTCCGCGTCATGGGCAAGCACCACGATACCTTCCGCTCCGAAGCAGGAGAAGCCGCCTCATAAGGATTTGTATGATTACGCTCGAACATCCAACCCGAATCAAAACGTCCTTCGCCGCAGGTGCGCTGTCTCTCGTCGCCCTCCTCGCCGGCTGCCGCGTTGGCCCGGCCTACCATGCGCCCGCGCCGCCAGCCATTGCCGCGCCCAATTACAAGGAATCGACCGTCAACTTCCAGGACGCCGAAGGCTGGAAAGTCGCGAGTCCCCAGGACGCGATGATCCGCGGCAAGTGGTGGGAAATTTTCAACGAGCCCGAGCTCAACGCGCTCGAAGAGCAGCTCAACGTCAATAACGAGAACATCAAGATCGCCTTCCAGAACTTCATGGAAGCGCGCACCCTCATCGCTCAGGCGCGTGCGCAGTACTGGCCTACTATCACCGCGAATCCTTCGTGGAGCCGCTCGAGGAGCTCCTCCAACCTGCGTAATTCCAGCACCGCTAACACCGGCCAGACCAGCACCCTGTGGTCCGCGCCTCTCGACGTCTCCTGGGTTCCGGACTTCTGGGGCAAGATTCGCAACCAGGTACACGAGGCCCAGTATGCCGCTCAGGTCAGCGCTGCCGATCTTGAGAACGAGAAGCTCACCGAGCAGGCCTCGCTTGCCCAGTTCTACTTCGAGATTCGCGGACAGGACCAGCTTCAGGTCATCCTGAACGATACCGTCACCTACGATCAGAAGACCCTCGACATCGCGCAAGGGGCCTACAATTCCGGCACGGGCGATTACATCTCCGTAGTCGAGGCGCGCACCGCACTGCAGTCCGCCCAGTCTTCCGCCATCAATGTAGGTCTGGCGCGCGCGCAATATGAGCATGCGATCGCCGTGCTGCTCGGCAAAATAGCAACCGACTTCTCCATCCCGGTAAAGCCGATGATCTACACCGCGCCGCCGATTCCCACCGGCGTGCCTTCTCAGCTCGTCGAGCGCCGTCCGGACATCGCCGCTGCTGAGCGTACCCTTGCCCAGTCAAACGCCGAGATCGGCATTGGCTATGGAGCATTCTTCCCGCAGGTCACTCTTTCTGCTACCGGAGGATTTGAAAGCTCGCTCTTCAAGCATCTCTTCGACTGGCCCAGCCGCTTCTGGTCCATCGGCCCCTCGGCATCGCAGATCGTCTTCGACGGCGGTCTCTATCGCGCGGCTCTGCATCAATATGAGGCGGTCTACAATGCCAACCTCGCCACCTATCGCCAGACCACTCTGACTGCCTTCCAGCAGGTCGAGGACGCTCTGTCCGGCACCCGCATCAACTCGCAGCAGATTCTGCGCCAGCAGGAAGCCGTGAAATCGTCGCGGGAATTTCTCACTCTGGAAACGCACCGCTACGACACCGGCATCGATCCTTATGTCGACGTGCTCACCGCTCAGACAACGCTCTTGAGCAACCAGGTCACGCTGAATACCCTGCAGGTACAGGAAATGATTTCCGCCGTGCAGCTCGTGCAGGCCCTCGGCGGAGGATGGGACAAATCACAACTCCCGACACCGCAACAAGTCAGCGCCAAGACCCCGGCCTCCGACTACAAAATCCAGCAGTAACTGTCCTGGCCTGAGTGGGATCGGATTTGAAGAGGTAGAAGCCCCGGGCTTCAGCCCGGGGAAATAAATGCCTGCAGGAAAAGGGCCTTTAGGCCCGGACTTCTCCCTGCCATCAGGCAAAAGATCCCGGAAAAAAATAAAATGCCATAAGAGCCACCGCATCTGACTCTACAGGAGAACGTCTTGCACTTTTCGCTTCTTCGCAGTATGGCTGCACTGGGAACATGCGCCGCGTTTTTCATGACTTCCGCCACCGCGCAAAACAGCCGTCGTAGCACTACTCCACCCTCGAATACCCAGCTTGCCGCCCCTGCTATCGAACGCCGCGTCGACGAGCTCCTGAAAAAGATGACGCTCGACGAGAAGCTCGGCCAGCTCGTCCAGTACAACGATGCCGGATACGCCTCCGCAACCGCCGCGCAGCTCGCCGCAAACCCTGAAGCGCGCACCAAGGTCGACGCCATGCAGCTGGCTACGGAAGGAAAACTCGGCTCCATGCTCAACACCGTTGGGGCCGAGCACACCAACTCCTTCCAGCGCGCCGCTGTCGAAAAAAGCCGCCTGCACATTCCTCTGCTCTTCGGCGCGGATATCATCCACGGCTACCGCACCATCTATCCGCAGCCGCTGGGACTCGGCGCTTCCTTCGATCCCGGGCTGGTAACCGAGCTCTGCCACATGTCCGCCGAAGAAGCGACCACCGCGGGCATTCGCTGGTTCTATTCGCCCATGGTCGACATCTCGCGTGACGCGCGCTGGGGCCGCACTACGGAAGGCGCCGGTGAAGACCCCTATCTCGGCGCAGCCATGGCAGCCGCCTACATCCACGGCTACCAGCAGGACGACCTTTCGAAGCCCGACAGCGTCGCCGCCAGCGTCAAGCACTTCGCCGCCTACGGAGCCGCAGAAGCCGGCCGCGAATACAACACCACCGACATGTCGGAGATCCGTCTGCGGCAGATCTATCTGCCTCCGTATGAAGCAGCCGTGAAGGCAGGCGCGGCCACCATCATGTCCGCCTTCAACGCGCTCAACGGCACGCCCTCCTCCGCCAATTCATTCCTGATGCAGAAAATTCTCCGCGATGAATGGGGCTTCAACGGCTTCGTCGTCAGCGACTACACCGCCGTCATGGAGCTCGAAAATCACGGCATCGCGCTCGGCCCCAAAGATGCAACGCGCAAAGCATTTCTCGCCGGCGTCGACGTCGATATGATGTCGCACTACTACGACACAGAATTGCCTGAGCTGATCCGCACCGGCCAGGTCCCCATGTCTGCTGTCGATGAAGCTGTCCGCCGCGTGCTGCGCGTCAAGTTCGCGCTCGGCCTCTTCGAGCATCCCTACGCGCGCGGAACAGAAGTCGCCGCCGCTGTCCCGGAGCACCGCCCGCTGGTGCGCCGCGCAGCGGAAGAGTCTTTAGTCCTTCTGAAGAACGGTGATCACGAATCCCCCGTGCTGCCGCTTACGCAGCAGGCGCACAAGATCGCGCTCATCGGCCCGCTCGCTGATAACCCCGGCGAGATGATGGGCTCATGGAGCGGTGGGCCGGAGCTCAAAGATGTAATCACCATCCGGCACGCACTCGAAGACCGCGCCAAACAGTATGGCGGAACAATTCTCTACGCCAAGGGCACAGACATTCTGGGAACCTCCGACTCAGGCTTTGCCGAAGCCGTGCAGGCCGCGAAGCAATCAGACGTCGCAGTGCTCGCATTAGGGGAAAGCGGCGCGATGAGCGGTGAAGCCGGTTCGCGTGCGCACCTCGATCTTCCCGGCAACCAGCAGCAGTTGCTCGAAGCCGTCGTCGCAACCGGACGCCCCGTCGTGCTGCTCGTCTTCTCCGGACGCCCGCTCGTCCTCACCTGGTCCGCGCAGCACGTCGCTGCCATCGTAGAGGCATGGTTCCCGGGAACCGAAGCCGGCTCCGCCATCGCCAACGTTCTCTATGGAGACGTCTCGCCCAGCGGCAAGCTGCCCATCAGCTTCCCCTTCGCCGTAGGCCAGGAACCGATTTACTATAACCAGTTCCCCACCGGACGCCCGCCGACGGGCATCGACCTCACGCAGCCTCCTGGCGGCAACTCGCGCTTCTTTTCCCGCTATATCGACGTGCCCAATGCCCCACTCTACCCCTTCGGCTTCGGATTGAGCTACACCAGCTTCGCTTACGGCAAGGTGACGCTGTCGCGTCCATCGCTGCCTCTGCATGAAGCCAATCGCCAGGATGCCCGCAAGCTGATAACTGCAACCACAACAGTTACAAATACCGGCAAGCGCGAAGCAACCGAGGTCGTGCAATGCTACGTTCGCATTCTTGGAGCAAGTGTCGAACAGCCTGTGCGCAATCTGAAAGGATTCTCCAGAGTCGCCCTGAAGCCGGGCGAATCAAAGACCATCACCTTCGACCTGGGCTTCCCGGAACTGTCTTTCTATAACGAAGCAGCAAAGCCAGTCATCGAGCCTACAAACTATACCATCTGGATCGGCGGCAGCTCACAGGCCACCGAAAGCGCCGACTTCAAGGTGGTTCAGTAACCAACCCGAAATTGTCATCCTGAGCGAAGCGTGCGCAGCACGCGAGTCGAAGGACCCGCAGGAACAAGAAGAGGCCTGTTCAACCTGAGTCGAAACGTTCCTGCGAATCGTTGCGGAGCAACGACCGCAGTTCGCCTCGGTAGCTATAACGATAAGGATTGCCCCACGTCCCTCTAAGTGAAGTAAAGGATGACGTGGTAGGTTCACAGGATCATGCAATAGCGCAGGTAGAAACGAAGAAGCTCAATCCACCGCGGCACTCAACTGGTGCCGCACATCCGCTCCGCGCACCCAGAAAATCACATCCATCGCAATATTCGTCGCATGGTCGGCAATACGCTCAAGGTTGCGAGAAACAATAATGGCCTGCAGAGCCTGCGGGCTCAGCTCCGGATGTGCCTCGATAAACTTCATCAGCTCTTCATGAGCGATACGGTTCATGCGGTCGATCTCGTCATCCATCGCCAGCACTGATTCAGCGATCTGCGCATCCGCATCGAGCAGTGACTGCAGCGCAGTCCGGATCATGCGTGCCGCGCAGCTCCGCATCACTTCAATGTCAATCGGCAGGTCAACCGGATCAGTTTCAATCGATTCCGCAGCGCGGACGGCGATGCTCATCGCCTGGTCGCCAATGCGTTCCAGGTCGCCATTGATCTTGATGACCGCCAGGATAAAGCGCAGGTCGATGGCCATCGGCTGCTCTTTGGCGAGCAGATCGTAGGCCATTTCATCCAGTTCCCGCTCCGCCGAGTTGATCGCCTTCTCGTTATCGCGCACAAACTGGCACAGGCCAAGGTCGCGCTGCAGGTAGGCATCGACCGACGCTTCCAGGGCCTGCTGCGAAAGCGCCGCCATCGCCAGAATCTTGTCTTTCAATTCAGCCAGCTGCTGCTGGAAGTGGATGCGGGGCAAGGACTTCCCTCCAAAATTCCAGTATGCAACAGATATGTGACAATCCTGCGAAAAGTTATCGCAGCATCAGACTTCTTCCCGCGTTGGAACGCTCGCGGGTTTCTTCCTGCGCACCTTCTCGAGCAGCCAGTCGCGCAGCCTCGCCGCCCATGGGCTGTCCACTGCCAGCAGCCCCAGTCCGGCAAACAGGAACGGAATCCCCGGCAGAATCGGCAGAATGCAGCCAAGAACACCGGCCACCAGGCATGCATACCCGGTAACCTGCCGCAGAATCACCCAGCCCGGACCTTTGCCGTTCATCCGCATGTCTTTTAGATTCCCTCAGGCAGGTTTTGGATAGCTATGCCATCAGCCGCCGCTCCGCCTCCTGCGCCGCCTCATAGATCTGATCAAACGACTCAACGGCATACAGCACCTTCTGCATCTCCGACACCAGAAACTCCTGGCTCATTACCTGGTCGAGATTGAAGTCGCGAATCTCCGGCCCGCCGCCCGATACATGGTTGATCACATGCGTCGATTCCCCATGTGATGAGACCAGCCCGCTGCCATACAGCTTGATCTCACCCTTCTGCCGGATCACGCCAAACTCCACCGTAAACCAGAAGAGCCGCCCCATGCGTTCGAGCTTGTCCTTGTCATGCATCAGCCCCGCGCAGACGCGTCCATACTGCTGCAGGAAATCTGCAAACACCGGATGCGCATGCATCGGCACATGCCCGAAGACGTCATGAAAGATATCGGGCTCCGGCGTGTACTCGATCGACTCGCGCGTGCGCAGATATGTCGTCGTAGGAAACTGCCGCGCCGCCAGCATCTCAAAGAAAGCATCCGGCGGCAGAAAACCGCTCACCGGAGTCGCATTCCATCCCGTGCGCGCCCCCAGCCGCTTGTTCACTTCCGCCAGATTCGGAATCGTATCCTCGCGCAGCCCGATCTGCTCGAAGCCATCCAGATACTCCTCGCACGCATGCTTTCTCAGCTGAGGCATGCGCCGCCGCACCAGCTCCGCCCACACCGAGTGCTGCTCCGGCGTATAGGCATTCCAGTCCTGCTGGATCAGATAAGGTTCGGCAACCTGCAGACGCATTGTAGAAGGGCTCATGACGCAATACTCCAAAACTCTTGAGCATCGCACCAGACAACAGGCATGTCAATGGTCATAGATTTGTAAGTTATCCAGGGTAAAAACCCATTGGTAACCATCTCAATCATTTAATCTCTTCGCTTTGCAAGCCTTTCTGATTAGAGTGCTTTCATGAAGCTTGATAGCCTGCAAGCAATTCTCTGGACATTTACATTTCTCCTGCCTGGGTTCGTTTGGTCCGCTGTATATGCCACCTTAATTCCTCGGAGAGCAGACACAGAAAATATTCGATTCCTGGAATTCTTTACATTGAGCAGCATCAACAATGCATTTTGGTCTTGGTTAATTTATCTCTGCTATCGCAAGAAGTTTTACGAGACTCATGAAGCCATCGCTGCTTCCATTATTTTCTTAATTGTTTTTCTTTCTCCTGCGATTGCGGCTTTTCTAACAGCACAATTTCGCCAGCGTGGCTGGAGTGCTCGATTTATTGACTGGCTTGGTTTTCATGCAGCCCGCCATACAACTACCGCCTGGGACTACAAGCTCTCTGAAACAGGCCCCGTATGGGTAAATGTCACGATGAAGGACGGAGGCCGCGTCTATGGTTTATTTGGTATTAACTCGTTCGCTGGGGATGCAGGAGAGACCGGTGACTTGTATCTTGAGAAAACCATAAACCCGTCGGGTGAAAATCCTTCGGAAGACGGTCCAAAACGAGGCATATGGATCGCGGCTGATCAAATAGCTATAATCGAGTTTGTGGAGGGTTGATATGCCTGCTGAAAAACTTTTTAAAGTCCAGGACGGTCACCAGCCTTCCTCGGTGCGCGAAGAGCGTGGCCATCAGCCTACACCCGTTGAGAAAGGCCATCAACCCAAGCAAGCTGTAAACGAAAATCCGCCTGCACCTCCTTTGGCCAGCTTTCAAACCGTTGTAATCAGCCCCGAAAAGAACAACTAGTTTCTGGATACAGGGAGAACTGCAGAACAACTCCACCCTCATATCAGAATGAATCGATTGCGCCTCCTATTGTTCCTCTGACAATTTCCAGCGCAAGCCGAACGAAACTGTCGGCCGGTAATACTCCCTCTGCACCGGATAGATCCCGCTCCCGTTATAGAAGCCGAAGACCTCGTTGCTCAGGTTCAGTCCCGAAGCCACCACCTGCAATCCCTTGTACAGGCGATAGCTTCCCTGCACATCGAACTGAGTGTGCGCGTAGAAGTAATTGTCGCCCGTCGGCCCTTTCAAGCCAAGAATCGGATCGCTGGCCGTGCCGCTTCCAGCCGTCCATTGGTAGGCTGCAATGTTCGGATCATTGTGGCTGATGGCGAAGCGCCCGGAGAAGCGCGCCTTGTCATACGTCAGGTTGAAGTTGTAGTCGTTCGGCGACGTCCGGTCGAGCTGCGGATGATCCGTCCTGCCGCCGTCAAAGCCCGCAGGAAAAGTGACCTGCGAAGCCGTATAGCTGTAATTCGCGTTCACGCCAAATCCGCTCAGCAGTCCAGGAAGGAACGAGAAACGCTGTTCCCACTGCATCTCGAATCCCTGGATATGCGCGTTCGGCCCATTGATGGACTGGCTCAGCTGGTATGTCCTGCCCGTATTGTTGTAATTGTTCAGCAGCGTTGCCACCGGATAGATCGGGTCATGCAGCTCCTTGAAGAAATACCCGGCCTGCACAATGCCCAGCGGCTGGAAGTAATGCTCCGCCAGCACATCAAAGTTGTCCGACAAGGTAGGCACAAGATTGGGATTGCCAGTCGAAACCGTGGGATAAGGAGTCTGGTTGGGATCGACCACCGTTGCCGGCACCAGGTCTCCGATGTTGGGCCGCGCCAGTCCCCGGGCGTAGACCACACGCAGGTTCGAGTCCTTCTGGAACTGCCACTGCAGGGCAATGCTGGGCAGCGCGTTGAAATAGCTTGCATCCTGCCGGTTCGGTGTTGCTCCGGGGCAGGTCACGTTGGCGGGGTCTTTGAAGCATGGCCCTGTAGTGGAGTTGTCAATGGTGTTGGCGAAGAAGTGCGTGCTGCCCGCGTCGAAACGCACGCCGCCCTGCAGACGCACATCCCCGAAATAAACCACATCTTCCAAATAACCGGCGGTGATTCGCTCATCGGCATTGAAGAATGCCGAATCATATGTCGTCGAATCGCCCACAATATCTTCTGTGAAAGCGCCCAAATTAGCCACTACAGCGCTCTGTATCTTGCCGTACGACGAAGTAGGGCCATACGCCTGCCCTTGAATCGCAAAGGATTTGTTGTAGTACGTCGGATTCGTATAGTTACTCAACACGCTCGACAGCGTAAAGGGACTCGGAACAGTGTTACCGTTACTATCCGTTGCGAGGCCCAGGCTCGTATCGTTCTCGCGCTGCGTCGAGTAGGAGTTGCGAATCTTCAGTCCCAGAGAAAACGTGCTGGGATGCCCGCCCAGCGTGTAGTTATGCGCAAGCGACGCCGAGCCCTGAATATTAACCTGCGTGGCATGATAGATTCCCGTATTCGACGAGCTCACCGTGTACTGCGTGGGATCAAAGCCGTTCGTGCCGTCTGTCGCAATAAACTTTGGCCGGTAAGGATTGCTCAGATCCTGAGTGAACGTCACCGCCCCTGGTCCGCTGAAGTTAGTCGTTGGAAAGTCCTGCCCGCCGATGTTGTGCCCGCGTGATACGGCAAAGTCGTAAGTGATCAGATCCTTGGACAGTTCATGCCGCGCGCCCGTTAAAAAGCTGAACACCTGCTGATCAGGCCGGCGAATATAGTGGCGATATTGCCACGAACCTGTGTTGTCAAATGTGATCTGGGAGCCGCTGGCTCCCGTAATGGCGCCTGCATTCGGCGTATACACCCGCACCTCGCCGAAGTCATGGAAATCCGCATACATGCCTTTCAGATAAGCCGTCATCGTAGGCGTGAACTTGTAATCGATCCCGGTAACAAAGCCATAGCGCGTGCGGTAATACTCGTAGGAGCGCATGTCTTCGCTATTCACATAAGCGATATTGTTTCCATTGGGCAGCGTTCCCACTGCCTGGCTGGGTTCAAGATCGTCGATGCCGCGATTGGTGCGGTCCCACGTTCCACCCAGCAGGAAGCCGAATTTCTTGCCCGGACCAAAACGCTGGCCGAAGGTTCCATCAAAGCCTCCGCGCCAGAAGCCGTTCTGCAGCGGATTGTAGCCGGCCGTACCATTCAGCGCGTAAGTCGGCTTGTCCTGTGCCGTCGGAGTCACCAGGTTCACCGTGCCGCCCACACCATCTGCATCCTGGTCAGATGCCAGCGTCTTATACACTTCGATGCGCTCGATTCCATTCGATGGGATCGCGTCCATCTTCACATTACGTACCGTCACTTCCACTGAGGGCACATTCACGCCGTTGATCGTCAGGTTTGAAAGACGCGGCTCCGTGCCGCGAATCTGCACATACTTGCCCTCGCCTTCATCTCGCTCGAGAGATACGCTGGGCAACCGCCCGATAGCATCGGCAATGTTCGTATTGGGTAGGCTCGTGATCACGCCCGCCGGTTCCACCTGGACAATCTCCGCCGACATGCGCTCTACATTGAGGGCCTCCGCTTCTCCCTGCAGGCGCGGCGCCGTGACCATGACCGTATCGGCCGCCGACCCCACCTGAAGCATCGCAGCAACGTTCGCTGTCTGCCCCGCAGTAACATTCACTGTCGTCGTATACGAACCGAAGCCCACATACGAAGCCGTCAGCGTATATGTACCGGCAGGTACATTTGAAATGCGGAACTGGCCCTGGTCGTCTGTAGCAACTTGTCTCCCTGCAGGCTCGATCGTGATTTTTGCGCTCACGAAAATCGCCCCGGCTGTATCCTGAACGGTCCCGGCAATCGCGCCATTGCCTGTTTGTGCCGTCAGTCGCGATAGCAACAAAGTAGTAGAGAACAAAAGAAACGCAAGAAACTTGCGCACGCCATACTGCATGTATCTTTACCTCCTCGAAAAATGCCTGGAACTATCCCTTCCAAGGCCAGCTGTTTTTATTCCGACTCATGTGGGTGTCCCATCCTGTCGCGCTCTTCACGACATGGCAGGAACAACAGCGCGTGAGCAAACACTGGCTCGCCTGCTCCGCGAAGTAAGAAATCTTTTTTGACTGGATTGAAGGTAGGGCTAGGTTTCTCAAGCAGAGCTTAAGAAGAAAGGTGTGTCACAGTCATTTAACGAAGCGCCCGTGAAATTTATCCGTCATTCACGGAACTACCTGAAATAGGCCTTGAAATGAATACCTCTTTATGAATTCCTTATACGAGAGTATCGATCTCTTCGACGCCGCTATTTTTGAAATCCATCCGCGTTTCCTCGATCGATGTTCCCAGTCCGATTGCGCGGCAGGCATCTTTCACAACAACAGCATCAAATCCATTCGCGCGCGCATCCACCGCCGAGTAGCGCACACAGTAGTCATAAGCCAGTCCGGCAACAAAGACGCGCTCTATTTCCCGCTCGCGCAGATACCCCGCAAGACCCGTCTTCGTCGCGCGATCGTTTTCCTGAAAGGCTGAGTACGAATCGATCTCCCGCCGGAAACCCTTGCGCAGAATCATCTCCGCTCGCTCGACATCCAGTCCGCTGTGGAGCTCCGCGCCGTTGCCTCTCTGTACGCAATGGTCGGGCCACAGCGTCTGGTCGCCATAGGAAACCTGGATCACCTCAAAAGGCTTTTTGCCCGGATGCACGGATGCAAAAGAAAGATGCCCATCCGGATGCCAGTCCTGCGTGATCACAACATGATCGAAGCGCTGCATCATGCGATTCACCACAGTCACCACTTCATCTCCGCGCGGCACAGCCAGCGCTCCGCCCGGGCAAAAATCGTTTTGCACGTCGATCACCAGCAGCACGTCGCGATCTGTGATTTTCAACGACATTTATCGTTCCTCCGGGCACTGGCCAATCATGCTCCTCAGGGTATATGTTAATGGGTCGCCATAGCGCTCGGCCGGTAAACGGAGCGCGCGGCAGACGCGTCTAATTCAGTGAAACTGGGAGTATCCTCGATGTCCACTCTTGCGCACCCTGAAGTGCAAACGCAGAAAGATTTCCTTCCTCTCAATGGAACAGATCACGTTGAATTCTACGTAGGCAATGCTCGGCAGTCCGCCTACTATTACCGCCTTGCTTTTGGAATGAAGCTCGTCGCTTACTCCGGCCCGGAAACAGGCGTGCGTAACCGTGCTTCCTATGTTTTGCAGCAGGGCAAAATCCGCTTTGTGCTCACCACGCCGCTCCGTCCCGACGGCGAAATTGCCGAACACATCCACCGCCACGGCGACGGCATACACGACGTCGCCCTCTGGGTTGACGATGCAAAGCTTGCCTGGAAGGAAACCACCAAGCGCGGCGCCCGCAGCATACGTGAGCCCTTCGAGCTGCGCGACGAGCACGGCGTCGTCAAGCTCTCCAGCATCGCCACCTATGGCGATACCGTCCACACCTTCGTCGAGCGCGGCAGCTACAACGGAGCTTTCATGCCCGGCTACCGCGCCGTCGAAGAAGACTCGCGCGCGCGCCCCGTCGGCCTGCTCTACATCGACCACATGGTCGGCAACGTGGGCTGGAATGAGATGAACCGCTGGGTCGATTTCTACGCCGACGTCATGGGCTTCTCGCTTTACCAGCACTTCGACGACAAGGACATATCGACCGAGTATTCCGCGCTCATGTCCAAGGTCATGGCTAACGGCAACGGACGCGTCAAGTTCCCCATCAACGAGCCCGCAGAAGGCCGCAGAAAATCGCAGATCGAAGAGTATCTCGAGTTCTACCACGGCCCCGGCGTGCAGCACATCGCCATGGCTACCGATGACATCCTGCACGCCGTCTCGCAGCTGCAGTCACAGGGCGTCGAGTTCCTGAAAGTCCCGCACTCCTACTACACCGAGCTAGAAGGCCGCGTCGGCAAAATCGATGAGCCAATTCAGGAGCTCGAAAAACTTGGCATCCTCGTCGACCGCGACGATGAAGGTTACATGCTGCAGATCTTCACGCGCCCCGTGGAAGACCGCCCCACGCTCTTCTATGAAATCATCCAGCGCAAAGGGAGCCGCAGCTTCGGCAAAGGCAACTTCAAGGCGCTGTTTGAAGCCATCGAACGCGAGCAGGCCGCGCGCGGCAATTTATAAACTTTATTCTTTTGGGCGGAAGCGCTACCTATAATTTGTCATCCCGACCGGAGTAGTCCAGAACGCATTCTTTTTGCGTTCTGGACTGCGAAGCGGAGGGACCTGCAGTTTCCTTTCTCCTGCACTGAATTCCTGACAGCGGCGCTATAGTCACCGCCGCCGATGCCTGCCTCGCTGCTCTCCGTCCCAACAAAAGATCACCCACAAAAGAAAACAAATCCCTGCAATCACAACCACAAGCAATCCATACAAAGCTATGCGATTCGGATCCACAACTCCATGCAATGCCCCAGCCTGCAAAGACAGTGCAAAGGATATATAAGAACTTCATAAGCATGACAACATTACGTGACGACGATCTGACCCTGGTTCTCGCGGAAATCGCTCCGCACCAGTTCCATCAGGTGCCTGCTTATTTCTTCAGAATAGTCCACGCGCACACCGGCGAAGACATGGGAAGAATCAACCTGCGCACGGAAACAACCAGAAACATCGAGCTCTATGCAGGACACATCGGCTACGCCGTGCATGAGCCGTTCCGCGGACGACACTACGCATCCAGATCCGTCAGGCTGCTTCTCCCGTTAGCGCACGAGCTCAAGCTCGATCCCCTGTGGATCACCTGCGACCCCGACAACCTCGCATCACGCCGCAGCTGCGTGCTCGCCGGAGCCGAATACATCGAAACCGTCGACATCTCTCCCGAATACCCTGGCTTCGCCCTTGGTCAGCGCAGGAAATGCCGCTACCGCCTTTGCCTGTAAAAAGTCACTCCGCCGACAGCTCCGCGCCTTTCGCTTCCCTGCCAAACGTGGTCACGCACGCCAGATAAATGGCGACAATCAGCACAGTCGCCGCCAGCACTCCACCATAACTTCCGTAGTGCTCCGCAGCCTTCGTCTGCACCACCACGTTGCGCGAAGCCAGCAGGTTCCCCAGCTGATAAGCAAGCCCGGGAAACGTAGCGCGTACCGGCCCCGGCGAAAGCTCGGTAAGATAAGCCGGCACTACGCCCCACGCGCCCTGCACCATGAACTGCATCAGAAACGCGCCCGCCGCCAGTAGATAAAGCGATCCGCCGAACGCGAACAATGGAATCACAGGCAATGACAGCAGCACCGCTCCAATGATCGCGCGCTTGCGTCCGAAGCGCTCCGAGATCCCGCCAAACAATATCCCGCCCAGCAGCGCGCCAATGTTGTAGACAATCGCAACCGCCCCCGTCAGCGCAGCCGAATACCCATGATCTTTCTGCAGAAATGTCGGATATAAATCCTGCGTGCCATGCGAGAACGAATTGAAGCCCGTCATCAGCAGCACCAGAAAAAGAAATGTCAAAGCATACTGTCGAAGACCGCCAAGACCCGCACTCGATGCGCCGTCCCTGCTCCTCTGCTCGCGTCCCTCGCGCCACACCGGCGATTCCTCCACCTTGCCGCCGATATAGAAAACGAGCAGCGCCGGCAGCGCTCCCAGAACAAATAACCCGCGCCAGCCCACCGCCTGCCCATGCCACATCAGGTGCGTAAACATCTTGTAGAAAATTGCATAGGCAGCCGCAGCCACCAGGTATCCAACCACGTAGCCCTCCTGCAGCAGCCCGGAAAAGAAGCCGCGTCCTTCCGTCGGCAATGTCTCAAATGCCAGCGCTGCGCCCACACCCCATTCGCCGCCCATGGCAATTCCAAACAGCGCGCGCAATATCAGAAACACATGCAGAGAGGGCGCAAAGGCGCACGCTAGTTCCAGAATCGAATACGCAGCGATATTCACCATCAGCGTAGGCCGCCGCCCAAACCTGTCCGCCAGCGCGCCGAAAAGAAACGCCCCTACCGGCCGGAACGCCAGCGTTAAAAACAGCGCTTCAGCCACTGCCGAGGCGCGCGTGTGAAAGTCATCCGCAATCGCCGAAATGCAGAAGACCAGCAGAAAATAGTCGAACGCATCCAGCGACCAGCCCAGAAATGAAGCGATAAACGCATGCCGCTGGGCAGAAGTCAGATTTTTAAAGTGAGAGAAAAAGCGTATCTGCATATGAAATCAGGAGACTACCAGACCAGGCTGTAGAGTGGGTTCCAAAAATATTTGTTGCAACGAATAATTTCCTGCTGTATCTAAGAAAATGCCTCCTTACACCATCAGGAGGGCCAGGAGAAAGATCACATGCAAGCACTCAGCAGGACCGCCGCCTTTGCCGCGCTGTTGACTCTGGCCGCTGCCGCCCACGGACAGGTATCCAAATGGCAGATCGACCCCGCCCACAGCGAAGCCGACTTTACCGTCAAGCACATGGGCATTTCCAACGTTCACGGACGCTTCGGCAACATCAATGGAACGCTGACCTTCGATGAGAAGGACATCGCCAAGTCGAGCGCCAATGCGACCATCGACATCACCACCGTCGACACCGGCGTCGCCCAGCGCGACCAGCATCTCAAGAGCCCCGACTTTTTCGATGTTTCAAAGTTCCCGCAGATGACCTTCGTCAGCAGGAGCGTGTCGGGCCAGAACGGACAGCTCCAGCTCACCGGCGACCTCACCCTCCACGGAGTCACTAAGTCCGTCACCCTCGCTCTTGAAGGACCGAGCAAGGAACAGCTCGATCCATACGGCAAGACCCGCCGCGCCTTTTCCGCCACCACAACCATCCACCGCCAGGATTTCGGCCTCACCTGGAACGGCAATCTCAAATCCGGCGATTCGGTAGTTGGCGATGATGTGAAAGTAGAGCTCGACATCGAGCTCATCAAGCAGTAGCCGAGATAAAGCGTAGGCAAAGACATCAGGCAGGCGAGGGCTTTTAGCCCTCGCAAACGTAGACGTGTCTGTGCCAGACAATAGCGTCATCCGCTTCACAGCGGATGGCGCCTTCATTCACGCCTCCTCAGGCCTCTCAGGCAGCCGCTGCCAGTAACGCCGTTGCAGATGCTCCCACTCCAGGACGATCCGTGTTCCCTGCGCTTTGTGGTCTTCCACCCAGCGCTCCAGCAGCTCAAGGCATGCATGATCCACATGATGCAGCCCTGAAGCATCCACATGCACAACAGATCCGGCAGGCACCTGATCCAAAGCCGCCGAGATTTTAGGAATGCGCACAAAGGTTGCCGCGCCTTCCAGAACCAGCCGCTTGTGTCCTTCGTATTCGCCGTCTTCAATGTGGATGTTCACATGCGTCGCTCTCCACAACAGGTTGAGAACGGAAAGCCCGACGCCGACCATCACGCCAGTCAACAGATCTCTACCCACGATGGTCAGCAGCGTGGCCGCGTAAATCAGCAGCGGCACGCGCCCGAAGCGCCCCAGGTTTCTGATCTCTTCGATGTTCACCAGCTTGATCCCCGTATAGACAAGTACTCCGGCAAGACTTGATATGGGAACCATCGTCAAAACTCCGGGCAGCAGAGTGATGAAGAGCAGGATCCACAAGCCATGCAGAATCGCGGAGCGCCGCGTCTCCGCACCCGCCTGCACATTGGCCGAGCTGCGCACGATGACGCCGGTCATCGGCAGCGCTCCCACCAGGCCGCACAGCATGTTGCCGATTCCCTGTGCAGCCAGCTCGTGGTCGTAGTTCGTCTTCACGCGCGACTGCATATGATCGACCGCGGCGGCAGAGAGCAATGTCTCCGCGCTGGCAATGAAAGCCACAACGAAGGCGCTGGTCAGCAGCGCTCCCCAATGCGTATTCCCCAAAGAGCTTAGGCTGGGCAGATCGATCACCGTCATCAGGTTCGATGGCACATCGACGCGCTTCACCGGCATGTGAAAGATCTGCGCCAGCGTAGTCGCAGCAACAATGCCCAGCAGCGCACCCGGCAACAGCTTCAGCTTCACCGGACGGAATTTATGCCACAGCACCATCACGGCAATCGTCACCAGCCCAAGCAGCAGGGCAAGTTCTTCGCCTTTGCCGTCAAGCGGAAAAATATCGTGCGATGCAGCCGTAAACATGCCAATGAAATTCGCCGGACCGCTGCTGCTAGGCTTATGATCGAGCATCACGTGAAACTGCTGCAGCACGATCAGCAGACCAATCCCGGCAAGCATGCCGTGAATCACCGCCGGCGAGATAGCGCGGAACCACTGCCCCAGCTTCAACAATCCGGCAACAAGCTGGAGCAGGCCGGCAAGCATCAGAATCGGCCCCAGCGCAGAGACGCCGTAATTCTGCGTCAGCTCAAAAACGACGACTGCAAGACCCGCAGCCGGACCGCTCACCTGCAGCGGCGATCCGGCCAGAGCACCAACGACCAGGCCTCCAATCACGCCGGTGATCAAACCCTTTGCCGGCGGCAATCCTGATGCAATGGCAATGCCCATGCACAGCGGCAGCGCCACCAGAAACACTACGAGCGAAGCAGATAGATCTTTTCCCCAGTTTTTCAGCATAGTTCTCCTCGTCTCCTCTTTCGCTACAGTTCCAGCCGCGGCCATTCCAGGGCTTTAGGAATGCGCTGCCGCTCAAGCACCACGAAGCGACCCTGCTCTGCGTCAAATGCTTCAAGCGAACCGTGGGCAATGTCGTAAGTCCATCCATGCAGCACGATCTGCCCACTCTGCAGGCGCGCAGCGACCGATGGATGCGTGCGCAGATGTCCCAGCTGCTGCACCACATTCGCGCGGATCATGGCCCTCAGGCGCTCAAACGAACTTGCATGCGAAGGCAGCGCATGCTGCACCAGCTGTTTTGCTGATTCCGAATAGCGCAGCCAAGCTGCGACATTCGGCATGTCATGCAGATGACCGCCGCCCGCCACAGCCTTCATCGCTCCACAGTCCGAGTGCCCGCAGACAATGATGTGCGGCACATTGAGCACGCATACCGCATACTCAATCGTTGCCGACACGCCGCCCAGCATCTCTCCATGCGGAGGCACAATGTTGCCTGCATTGCGGCAGATAAACAGATCTCCGGGCCGCGTCTGCAGGATCATGTCAGGCACCACACGCGAATCCGAGCAGGTAAGAAACAGCGCTTCCGGCTGCTGTCCGGAAGCCAGCTTTTCAAACAACAGTCTCTGTTGCGGAAACACTTCCGCACGGAAGTACTCGTAGCCTTGTACTAAGGACTCCATCTCAATCTCCAATGTTTTTGCAAAGGCGACGGCGCACACGTATGCGCTCGCATGCGCGTACACGACGTCGGGAGGGCGGCTTATGCAAACACCGCAATGTCAGAAAATGGAATTAGAGAGACGAGACAGCGGGAGGACCGCGAAGGCGGGAAGAATCAAACGCAGACTGCCTTATATCAGGATCAATGCCGCCTCGCGGCAACAATACAGAGCCTGCAGCAGCAAACAGTCGCGGAGCAGGTGCAGGCAGTACGGCCGCCGGCGTAGAGCTTTGCTGCGGATGCTCTCCATGACTATGAAGAGAAATCGGCCCTGCAGTATGCTGGTCTGCAATGCAGGCTTCTCCGTTACGGGAGCCCGTGCGAACGACGCGATGCGATACGCGCGCGTGAAAAGCTCGTGCGCGATGCGGCAGCGCATTGACCGCGAAACTCAGCAGCAGCACGGGCAGAATACTGAAACAGATCAGGTTGTGTGTGCGCTTCAACGATAGCTGCATAAAAATCAGGCGTTTCCGTCTAACTTAACCTGGTAAGGATACAGTATTGCTTGTACTCTTTCGACGATAGATGCACCAGAAAGGTTGGAAAAAAATTGAACAACAAGGCGCATAAACGATTAAGCAGGGCTGGAATACATCTACTATCCGGCTTATGATTCCCGATACAGGCTGCCCACCCGGCGCCATTCACTACACTATAGATAATTATGGTCAGCAAGCTCCAGGAAGAAATCAAGCAGACGCGCCCCTTCGTAAGCATCGAAGAGGAAGCGCTCCTCAATATTCGCCGCACTGCAGACCGTCTCCAGCATCAGACGCAGCAGTTCTTCAAGCTCGCAGGCGTCACTCCGACGCAATACAACGTGCTCCGCATTCTCAGGGGCGCGGGCGAACCCGGCCTGCGATGTTCTGAGATAGGAGAGCGCCTCATCAGCAGTGACCCCGACATCACCCGCCTCCTCGGCCGCCTGCAGAAACAGAGATTCATCCGCCGCCGTCGCGACAACAAAGACCGCCGCGTCATCTACGCCAGAATCACTCCCGAAGGTCTCGACCTCCTCAAGCAGCTCGACCCCCTCGTCAATGACCACGTAAAGCAGCTGCTCAAAGAAGTCGATCACGAGAAACTCGCAACCCTCATCTCCCTGCTCGAAGAAATCCGCGAACCCTGGAACGCGCCCCCTCCAGCCGAATAACTCTGTTTGCCCATTACTTAGAAGGCGTCATTATGATTTTTCATTAGCAGATGACAGCAGGCTGATTTTTTCGCTATTGTTGAATTAATGCCGGAGCGAAGCTATCTCGGAGAGTTTGAGCTCATGCTGCTTCTTGCCGTGATTCATCTCGGTGACGAGGCGTATGGAGTTCCCATCTCGCGTGAACTCGAAGCGAATCGGGGGCGAACCGTCTCGGTAGGCAGCGTGTATGCGGCTCTCGAACGCCTTGAAGCGAAGGATCTCGTCACATCCAGTCTCGGCAATCCAACCCCTGAACGCGGTGGAAAAGCAAAGCGTTATTTTCGGATCACCAGAGAGGGCCTGCATCAGGTCCAGGAGACGCGACGCGTGCTGACGAAGTTGTGGCAGACACTCCCCGCCTTGAAATAGGAGGGCACATGACGCGCTACGAACCTCCACGGCTCGCTACATGGATGCTGGAGCACTTGGCGCCTGGCAATCAGAATGAAGCGCTCGCCGGCGATCTCCTCGAAGACTTTCGCGCCGGCCGCTCCAACGGGTGGTATTGGCGGCAGGTCTTTGCCGCCTGCGCGACTGCATGGCTCAGGTATCTCAGCGATCGTAAGCTGGTCGTAGCGTTCTCCGCTGTCTGGTCCATGTTTGCTCCTGCCTGGATAACTCTGCAGGAACGAATCATGCACAATCCCGGCCATGTATTGGTGTCGATCGCAGTTTTTCTGGCTCTGAACGTGATCTTTCTGTGGGCTGGGGTCCTCTTCTACTTCGTTTCCCATCCACATTTCACGAAGCGTTTTACCAGATCGCAGCTTACACGCGCGTTTGTGCTGCCGGCGTTCGTCTTTCTTCCCGCGTACGTAGCCACCTTCGTCGTGATGAACCTCTATTTCTTTCCTGGCCTGGGAGTCAATCGCGGCACGATGACTCCGCTGGGAGAGCTCCTGGACGTAAGGCTGTGGGCGAATGCAATACGTGTACCGTTTCTCGTGACTCTGCTTTGTGCCCTATGGCAGGCGATCCCGCGTCCTCAAAAAACATCATCAATTCCTGCCATATCAGGTAGAGCGGCTTCCCTGTCTCGTATCAGCGCGATGACGCTTGACGACAGTCTGGATGCATGGAGCATGAAGCAGTTCTTCATCCTCGTCGTAGCCGCCGGCTTGTTGAATTCTTTGATAACCGCATACCTGCTTTGCCGCTTGCCCGAGTCCCATTCGCTCTCGCTCCCTTCGCTTTTCGTGCGAGCGCTCATCTATGTGCTGTTTGGCCTGCTGGGCGGCGCAGCCGGAGCCTGGATTTACTGGAATCGATCGTCCAGCCCGTTCCGGGTCGATGCTCCTCTATCGTTTGGCCTCTTCGCTCTCATCTGCTCGGCAGCCTGGGTGTGGACACCCTCGGCCATGCTCCTGTCTCTCCAAGGCTCACCAGTTGCGCCATTCACCGCGATTGTGGGCGCAGTACTGCTGGCTGTAGGTTTACGCGGCATAGCATCATTCATCCTCGCACCTGCTCATGCTGGTTTGTCTTCTTTGGGACCAGGAAAAAACGACCTCTTCGCTACGGTGATCTATCAACCTCCGGTCGAAGCACACGGCCTTGTGATTGCGTTATGTATCTACGCATCCGCCTATGCTCTCTTTCACGGTTCCACATTGGCCTCCAGCGCCCTGGGAGCCGCAGGTACTTTTCTCTTCGCTTGGAAATGGGGCTTCACACCGGGTGCGACATTCGACAGCAAGGTAGAACGTGAGCGTGCTGTATGGAGACTTGCCTTGACAGCGTTGCCGGCGGTCATTGTGACCCTCTGGGCCATGCTCGACAGCGTCGATCATCACAACCAGTTTGCTTCCATCGGCGCATTGACCACTGCGATCTCGAAAAAGAACGTAAAAATTAAATCACCCGCTTTGGCCCCAGGCTATGGATATGAAAGTGTGATTCTGTTGCCGCCGCCTGCAAGGAAAAAGCTGATTTTTCCCTTCTCGGATGCCGGATCGCTGCTCCCTCCGAAAAAATCACGCCCACTTCTGATTCATTTCGATGGTCCTTACTGGTATCTGCAACCGCCCGACATTCGACCCGGCCCAATGGCCCATAAGGCCCATGGCACGCCACTCTCCGTCAACATTAAGTCAAACAATTCGATTCCCCTCATCATGCAAGCGCACCAGGATCTTGGCGCAAGCATCCCTCTGGCGCGCTGCCGCGAAATTCAGATTGAGATAGAAAACCGTGACGACGAGCCTGGAGCTATCATCATGGCGCTCTTCTTAACGGATTCAACTTTGCCGGGCAAACCCATCCTCAGCCTCGGCCAGAAATCTATCGCCGGTCCTGCTTCAACCAGATCCTTGCCACAGCACGAAACGCTCCAGTTTTCCGTTCCTGCTCACACATCGCTTCACAGGTTTGACCGGATTACGATATCCCTGCTCCCAGAGAGGCGGCATACGCTGGTAGCCCCTAAGGTCGCGATTGAGCAATTTGAGCTATTCCCGCGATGAGCGCACGCCAGCTCCAACAGAAGCCATCTGTTACTGCTTCAGCAGGTTCTTCGCAAGAAACAGCGCATTTGCCGGACGCTCCGCCAGCCTGCGCATGAAGTAGGGATACCACTCCGCTCCGAAAGGAACATAGACGCGCATCCTGAAGCCTTCCCGGACCAGCGCCTTCTGCAGATCGCGCCGCACTCCATACAGCATCTGAAACTCAAACGACGCCGGATCAATCCCGCGCTCGCGCACAAACTGCTTCGTCGCCTCGATCATCTTTTCGTCATGCGTCGCAATGCCGTGATAAATGCCGCTGGTCAGGCACTCCTGCATCAGCTTCACAAAGTTCGCATCCACATCCTTCTTTTCCGGAAACGCCAGGTTCGCCGGCTCCTGATACGCGCCCTTGCACAAGCGGATGCGGATGCCCTCGTCCGTCAATGTCCGGATATCCCCGGCGCTGCGGAACAGATACGCCTGGATCACAATCCCCACATGCCCCCGGTTGCCGGGCGCGGCATGGATACGGCGCACCATGTCGATCGTAGCCTGCGTGTACTCGCTGCCTTCCATATCCACTCGGACAAAAGTGCCGGCGGCCACCGCATGCTGCACCAGCTCCGCCACAATTCCCTCTGCCAGCCCCGGATCGAGGTCCATCCCCATCTGCGTCAGCTTCAGGCTCACATTGGCATTCAGTTTCCGGCTTTCGATGGCGTCAATCAGCCGGTGATAGACCTCTGCGGAGCGGTGCGCCTCTTCCGGAGTCGAGACGTTCTCCCCCAGGCTGTCCAGCGTCGAGGCAATCCCCTGTTTCTCCAGCGACTCAGCCGCGCGCAGCACCTCTTCAATGTCCATTCCCGCAACAAAGCGCGAGGACATCTTCCGGCCCATGGCCGATTGTTCCGAAAATTTTCTCAAGGATGAATTACGGGAGAGACCTATAAAAAAAGAGCGAAAAAATGGCATATCTTTCTGGATTTTCTTGATTTGAACGAGATTCTATTGTCTCACAGCCATTTTACGGAGCGCCGGGAAACAGTACGGGGCTGATAAGTTTGAGTTTCCATATTGGGCGAAAGAAACTCTCCTCGGCGCACCTCCGCGTAGACTCCACGCCGGGTGCCCCAGGTTCGCATAGCTAACCTGGGTTGTTCCCAAACTTACCCGCAGGCCCGCAAATTTTGCCCATAAAAAACCGAAATTTCTGCATTTTTTACCATTTGAGACACCTTCCTTTCATCACGTAGCATCACAATTTATGTAAGCGAAACAACACAGTTGGAGAATCCCCACTCCAGCCAATCCCAACAGCCCACTCGCACCTGTAACGGCATCGTCCGTTTCAGGCGCAGTTTCAGGAGATGTTCTATGGTCAATAACTGCGCAAATCCTGAGTGTGCAAAGCCTCTCCACTATCTGCGCGACGGCCGGATTTTCGTCTTCGATGTGACTGGGGAATGCCCGGACGCATCCCGCCGGCTGGAGCACTATTGGTTGTGCGGGCATTGTTCCTCCCAGTTCCAGATTGAGCGCGAACCTGGAACGGGAGTTCGACTCGTCCCCCGGCGCTTTGTTCCGACGCGGCAGAAACTGGAGCCTGTAGCCTTGGCCTCGGCCTCATAGAGAAACTGCTAAGCAGAAAGTAAAAGCGCCCCCACGGGCGCTTTTTACTTTCAGTAAATGCATTAACGTGACCGCAATTTTTTGGTATTTGGGTTAGCCCCCACATGGGTGCCCCAGGTTCGCGAAGCTAACCTGGGGGGTCGCAGGACGCATATCTTGTCGTTCGACAAAAGAGTTGGACCACAAATCCAACCAGGCGAAACTACCCCTTGGCCACCGGAATCTGCGAAGTAAGCTCCTTGACCGGCCGGCTATACACGCCCGTAAGCGCATTCCACCGGATGAACACCAGCTCCTCGAGCATCTTCAGCCCATCTTTCAGATAGCTGATGCGCGAGCGCTCATCATGCCCCCACGTCACCGGAACCTCGCGCACCGTATAGCCGCGCTTGAGCGCAATAAACAGGATCTCCGGATCGAAGCCCCACCGCTCAATCCTCTGCAGCTGAAAGACAGTCTGCGCCGCCTGCCGCTTGAAGGCCTTGAAGCCGCACTGCGTATCCGCAAACGGAAGCCCCATCACCAGCCGCGTCACCGCATTGAAGCACCGCCCGAAGAACTGCCGGTAAAGCGGCTGATGGATCGTCTGCCGCTTGCGCTCGAGCCAGCGCGAGCCGATGGCAATATCCGCCCCATCCCGGATCGCCGCAAACAGCCGCTCCGCTTCATCCATGGGAGCAGAAAGATCGGCGTCGGTAAACATCACCACATCGCCCGCGGCACGCAGAATCCCGTTGCGCACGCTGTATCCCTTGCCCCGGTTGCCGTCATTCTCAATCAGCTTCACAATCGGGTCCTGCGCAGAAAAGGATTGAATGATCGCCGCAGTGTTGTCGCGCGAGCCGTCATTCACGACCAGCACTTCGGCATTCCAATTGTTCCTGTGGACAGTCTCCAGAACCTGGCTAAGAGTATTTCCGATGCGCGCGCTTTCGTTGTAAGCCGGAATGACGATGCTGTATTGGGGGTTCACCTGGGGTCTCTGCGCAGCCTTCCTCCGTAATCATATTCGGATTCACACGCTTTTCATAGGCGCGCACCCTCGCTTTGATGCTGTCATCCTGAGTGGAAAATTTTCAGGTTGTCATTCTGACACTGAACGCAGTGAAGTGGAAGAATCTGCTTCTTGCACCGGTGGCCATCGCACGGGTGCCCCAGGTTCGCGTAGCCGGGGTCCCCAGTACGCGCGGTGTTCGTGTGCTGGGGTGGGGAAGCTAACCTGGGAGGTTTCGCAGGACATTCCTCCGTCGTTTCTATTAGCCCTGGCCGCGAAAACCTACTTCACCCCATTCTCCGGATTCCACGCCCCCTGCTCCTTGCGAACAAGAACCATCTCCCCGATGTGATACGCATTGTGCAGGCTGATCTTCCCAATCGTCGAAGCCCATTCCTCCAGCTTCTTATCGTCCGCTGTCTCGACCGCCTTCTCCCATTCCGTCATGACAGCATCCAGTTGCTCGACCGTCTCATTCCACTTCTTGCTGTCGAAGTTGTCGAAAGTCTCATCGTTATTTCCGCTGAACTTTGCCTGCGGCTCGCCCTTGAATTTCTCCAGGCTCCGCGTATTCCAATAGACTAGGTGATACGCAAGCTGTCCCACAGAATGATTCCCCTTGCCGTCCTTCCAGTTCGCCTGCTCTGCCGTCAGCCCGGCAACAGCAACATTGGCTGGCACAAACCAGTCCTTCTGGTTGTGCGTCTGTTTGAGCTCCTCCAGCAGAATGCTCCTCAGCGTCGGCGGCTTCTGGTCCGGCTTGCTTTGCGCATACGCAGAACAGCTCAACACTAGAGCCAGCAATAGAACAGTCTTTTTCATGGCAACAGATTCCTCCTATCAGCACGTTTGGTTTCAGTTTGCATCGGTAGTCACAATATGGGTGCCCCATCCTTTCGCGCTTTTTGCGAAAGGGTGGGAGGTTCGCAGGACGTACGACCACACGATCTCGCCGAGATATGAAAGCCGATGCGCGAGAAGCCTACTTCCCCGGCAACCGCTCTGTCTGCGATCTTCAGATAAAGCGTTTGCTCTACGAGGCGACACGCTGCAGACGCATCGACGAAACGTTTGCTGCCCGCCGCACCGGAAGCCTAAAATAAATCACACATGACCACTTCCGGCGCCGCGAACAAACGCTACTTCTTTCAAAAATTCAGTCTTTCCGAACGCGTACTCGAGCGCTGCCTGGGCGAGGCCCTTTCCGCCGGCGGCGACTACGCCGACCTCTACTTCGAGTCCGTCTCCGCCACCTCCATCGGCATCGACGAGTCGCTGGTCAAATCCGCCAGCCAGGGTGTAAGCGCCGGCTGCGGCATCCGCGTCGTCTCCGGAGAGCGCACCGGGTACGCCTACACCGACAATCTCTCCGCCGAGCGTTTGCTGCATGCCGCGCGCACGGCCGCCCTTATCGCCAGCGGTCCGGCAAAGCAGCCCGTCGCCGGATTCAAAGAGACGCCCGCGCCCGATCTCTACCCCATTCCCGCAGCCGAGCTCGATACCGAACTCACCACCAAGCTCGACCTCGTCATGCGCGCTGACCGCGCAGCCCGCGCCTATGATTCGCGTATCAAGCAGGTGCGCGCCGGCTACTCCGACGAGCTCAAGCACATCCTCATCGCCGCCTCCGACGGAACCTACGCCAGCGACACCCAGCCCCTCGCGCGCTTCAGCATCTTCGTCCTTGCCAATGACGGCCAGCACACCACCCGCGGCACCTCCGGTGGCGGAGGACGCGTCGACATCAGCTATTTCCTCACCGAGAAAACTCCCGAGCACTTTGCCCGCGAAGCCGCGCGCCAGGCCATCCTGCAGCTCGGAGCTGTCGCTGCGCCCGCAGGCGAAATGGAAGTCGTCCTCGGACCCGGCTGGCCCGGCGTGCTTCTGCACGAAGCCGTCGGCCATGGCCTTGAAGCCGACTTCAACCGCAAAAAGACCTCAGCCTTCGCCGGACTGATCGGCCGCCAGGTCGCAGGCCCCAAAGTCACCGTCGTCGACAACGGAACCATGCCCTCGCGTCGCGGCTCGCTCAACGTCGATGACGAAGGATCGCCCACGCAGGAAACCGTGCTCATTGAAAACGGAATCCTCAAAGGCTACCTCAGCGACAAGCTCTCCGCGCGCCTCATGAACATGCCGTACACCGGCAATGGACGCCGCGAAAGCTACCAGGAAATCCCCATGCCGCGCATGACCAACACCTACATGCTCGCCGGTGAAGATTCACCCGAAGACATCCTGCGCAGCGTCAAGCGCGGCCTCTACGCCGTCAACTTCGGTGGAGGATCGGTCGACATCACCAGCGGCAAATTCGTCTTCAGCGCATCCGAGGCCTATCTCATCGAAGACGGAAAGATCACCGCCCCGGTGCGCGACGCGACGCTGATAGGCAACGGTCCCGAAGCACTGAAGTATGTCTCCATGGTCGGCCACGACCTCGAGCTCGACGAAGGCGTAGGCACCTGCGGCAAAGACGGCCAGAGCGTCCCCGTAGGCGTAGGCATGCCAACCATAAAACTCGACCGCATGACCGTAGGCGGTACCGGCAATTAAGCCTTACTCCAACGCGCTGTCATCCTGAGCGAAGCGCAGCGAAGTCGAAGGACCCGCACCGCAGGTGCGCTTTTCGCCTTGCACAGCAAGGCCCGGGTAGAAGCACCGGGCTTCAGCCCGGTGAATGAAGGATGAGAAATAAGGGGGGCTTCAGCCCCGGCTCAAAACCCCTGTCAAGTCCCCAAAGTAACCATCATTCACATAACCCAAACAATCCAAAGCAGATAAGTCTCAAGCCAAAGCGCAGGCAATTACCCCCGAATTTGCTATCCTGAATATAAGAGCAGAAATGAAAAAGGCATGGCCCAAAAAGCCATGCCTTTTCTAATTGCTCGATAAATTTGTCATCCCGACCGGAGCGAAGCGAAGCGGAGGGACCTGCAGTTCTCTTCGACTCTCTGTGTCCTCTGCTCGGAGCCTGTCCTGAGCGAAAGTGAAGGATGGTGAAAATTCTCTGCGAACCTCAGCGGAACTCTGCGTCCGGGAGCCTGCCCTGAGCGCAGCCGAAGGGCGGTAAAGCTTTTCGCTGTAACTGACACAAACCAAAGCTCAATCAGGGTATTGCACGCTGCACCCTGAGCTATTTGCCGTAACCAACTGAAAACAAAGATTCTCCGTACAGAAATTTCACCGTAAACCACTGAAAACAAACAATCCCCGTACAAAACAGGGGGGAGGGGTCTACACATGATCCGATACTGCCGTCACATTCGCCTGAGCGGCGGACGCTGCCGCGCCAACGCCATCGAAGGCTACGACTTCTGCTTCTACCACTACTCTCAGCGTAAGCAGTCGGAAAGCATCGAGCTCCCGCCTCTTGAAGACCGCTTCGCCATCCCTCTTGCCGTCAGTCGTGTATTGAATGCCCTCATCTCCGGCGCTATCGACAAACGCATCGCCGGTCTCTGCCTCTACGGCATCCAGATCGCCGCCGGGAGCCTGCCCAAAGACACCCACACCCTCGATCCAGGGCAGATAGAAGACACCATCGACCGCGTCGTCCTCACCCAGGAAGGACAGGAAGTGGCCATCCCTCACACTCTCTATGAACCACACGACACCGAGGGACACGCCTTCGGCTGCGAGTGCCGGTACTGCGTAGAGCGTCAGTCCGACTCACCGCATCACCCCGACTGCCGCTGCGGCATCTGTCACTACTTCACAGTGAAGAAGGAAGACCCGCCAGCACAGCTAATACCAGAAGCAGAGATAGAAAAAATTGTCATCCCGACCGGAACAATCTCAGATTGTCATTCTGAGCGGAGCGTGCAAAGCACGCGCAGTCGAAGAACCTGCAGTTCCCTATCATCCCTCACCCGCATCGAAGGCTACGAAATAGCCCTCACAAAACTAATGAAGGAAATAGCCAAATCCGACAGCCCTTTGGCAGCGGAGGCCAAAACATGGGTGCCCCATGTTCGCGGAGCCAAAGGCGGAGCTAACGTGGGAGGTTCGCAGGATGACCAGACCTTACAACCCGCCACCCACAACACTATAGACAGCAAATCCCTGCTCCAGCACAGCCGCAAAATCAAGAGGAGATCACACTAAATTAAAATAAGCACACACAATGCCGACAACAGCCGCAGACCTCACCACCGACCTCCAGCAACTCACCACCGACATCGTGACCAAAGCCCTGCGCGCCGGAGCCACCGATGCCGAGGCAGTCATCCGTGAAGGCGACGAATTTTCGACCACCGTCCGTCTCGGCGAGGTCGAAACGCTGAAAGAATCGGGCTCGCGCGGCATCGGCCTGCGTGTCTTCATCGGACAACGCGCCGCCAGTACATCATCGAGCGACTTCACTCCGGAAGGCATTGATCACCTCATCTCCGGAGCGCTGGCCCTCGCCCGCGTAACATCAGAAGACCCTTTCGCCGGACTCCCCGACACCGGCGAATACGGCAAGCTCGACACCGACCTCGCGCTCTATCACGATGACGTCTATTCCTTGCCCACAGCCGAGCGCATCGAGTACGCGCGCCGCGGTGAGGCAGCCGCCATGTCCGCCGATACCCGCATCCAGAACAGCGACGGAGGCAGCTTCAGCGCGACCACCGGACGCAAAGCTTTCGCGAACTCGCGCGGCTTCACCGGCGAATACCGCGGCTCCTGGTGCTCGGTTTCGACCGTCCCTATCGCTATCGGCAAGAACGGCGAGATGCAGCGCGACTACTGGTACTCCTCCGCGCGCACACTCAGCAAACTCGACTCACCCGAATCCGTAGGAGCAGAAGCAGCGCGCCGCACACTGCGAAGACTCGACGCGCGCCGCGTCCCCACCCAGCGCGTGCCCATCATCTTCGCGCCGGAGATCGCGCGCTCCCTCATCGGAGCCATCTTCGACGCCGCCAATGGCGACAGCATCTATCGCGGAGCATCCTTCTTCACTGGAAAACTCGGCGAACAGGTAGCGGCCCCATCCGTCAACGTCATCGACGACGGAACCATCATCGGCGGCTTCGGCTCGTCGCCCTTCGACGGAGAAGGCCTGCCCACACGCCGCAAGGTCATCGTCGAAAACGGCGTGCTCAAAACCTACCTGCTCAACACCTACACCGCGCGCAAGCTCAATATGCACAGCACCGGCAACGCCACGCGCGGCCTCGCCGGCAATCCCGGAATCGGCTGCGGCAATCTCTTTCTCGAAGCGGGTAGGCAAGCACCAGAAGAAATTCTGCGCGAAGTAAAGAGCGGCCTGTATGTCACCGAGCTCATGGGCCAGGGCGTAAACATGGTCACCGGCGACTACTCGCGCGGAGCCTCCGGCCTCTGGATCGAAAACGGCGAGCTCACCTATCCCGTGCAGCAAATCACTATCGCCGGCAACCTGAAAGAAATGTTCCAGAACATCACCGCCATCGGCAGCGACCTCGTCTTCCGCGGCTCCGTAGCCTCGCCTACCCTGCGCATCGAAGGCATGACCATCGCCGGAGAATAATGCTTGTATAAGGCAAATATTTATGAGTTGTCATCCTGAGCGCAGCGAAGGACCTGCTTTTTACCAGCTGAGGCGCGCAACTCCGTAACTTGATAAATCCATGCTAGCGCACTCCATCACCTTCGACCCGGCAGACCCCAAAACCGCGCTGTCACAGGTCCCCGCGCAGGCCGGAGTCTTCGCGCTCTTCGCCACCGATGAACGCGCCGAGCCCTACATCAGCCGCACGCCCAATCTCCGCCGCCGTCTCAGCCGCTTCCTCGACGCGCGCCCGACGCAATCGAAGCGCCTGCGCCTGACAGAAAAAATCGCGCGCATTGAATACTCGCTCACCGGCTCCGACTTCGAATCGCTTCTCCTGCTCTACAAGGCATCGGTAAGCATCTTCGGAGAAGCAACGCGGAAGCGCATGCACCTGCGCTCGCCGCACTTCCTGCGCATGACACTCGAGAACCATTACCCGCGCGTATATGTAACCAACAAGATTACAAAATCAGCCGCTGATCAGTTCTTCGGCCCATTCCCCTCGCGCGCCGCAGCAGAAAAATTCGCCGACGAGATGCTGAACCTCTTCCTCCTGCGCCGCTGCCATGAAGAGCTGCACCCCGACCCCGCATTTCCCGGCTGCATCTACTCCGAGATGAAGATGTGCCTCGCTCCCTGCTTCAAAGGCTGCACCGACGAACGCTACGCCGAAGAATCAGCGAACGTCCGCGCCTTTCTCGAAACCCGCGGCGCTAGCCTGATTGAAAAATTGGCAACCGAACGCGACGCCGCTTCCGCCGATCTGGACTTCGAAAAAGCCGCGCAGCTTCACACCAAACTTCAGAAAGTCGAAGCAGTTGCCGCCCTCGCATCTCCCGCAGTCCAGCAGCTCTCCGGGATGCGCGCGCTTATCCTGCAACCCGCCGCCGAGCCGGACTCCGTCGCCATCTTTCTTCTCTCTCGCGGAACGCTCACTGGCCCAGCGCTCTATTCCGTGCAAGGCATGCGACTCCACAACGAGCGCTCTGGATCGACTTCCCTCTACGTCGCTCCCACAGCGATGCAGGCCGTCCCCCTGGGCGCAGACGACAGCACAGTCGCACCCGTGCAGACCGTATCGCGTGATGTTCTTGAGGAAAGACTGGAAACCGTACTGAACGAACTCGACCAGGCAGCAGCAAAATCAAAAGCCGGCAGTCAGACCATCTCCGACCACCTCTGCCTCTTCACCCGCTGGTACTACCGCGCACAAACCCAACGCACGGGAGAAATCTTCTTCCCGGACAAAGACAGCACCCTGCCGAAAAAACAAGCCCTGCGCGGCATCTCCCGCGTCTTCACCAGCAACATTCTTGTATGAAGAATGAATGTCATCCCGATCGGAGCCGAAGACGGAGCGGAAGGACCTGCAGTTTATTTCTGTACCCGCTGAGACCACAAAGCATCACTTCTGCGAAGCAATCCACTCCTTCAACTTCGGCCCCTGCGCGCCGCGCAGCTCAATGCAGTCATTGATCTGATCCTTCGCCCGCGCCAAAGCCCGCTCCGATGCAGGAACCTTGTGCGCAGCAAAGAAGCTCTCCACCTGGTCACGCGCATCGGCGCTGCAAAAGCTGCTCGTAGCGCCAACCAGATAAGCGCCCATCGACGTCGTCAGCTGCGCCTGCACCTTGTCCCAGTTCTGCTGGATGTACTGCCAGGCCGCATCGCGCGTTTCACGGTCCTGCAGCATAGCCCGCAATTCGAGCGCAGCATCCTGGTTCCTCACTTTGCCAGACACCGTATAGTCGAGCGTGCGGCGCTCAAGCGAAGCATTCTTGAATGCGCCCAGCAGACGCAGCGCACCATCCTGTATCTGCGGATTTGCAGACGACTCATAAGTCTTCTGCAGCTGGTCGAAGAACGCAGCATCGCCATTCCTCGCCGCGATGGCAGTTGCAGTCTGCGCCAGTGTCGGCTCAACTGAAGATGGATCTGCGAGATACTTCTGAGCAAGCTCCTTTGCTTCTGCAATTACATCCGGGTCTTTGCCCAGCGTTCCCAGCGCACCAAACAAAGCAGCACGCAGCTCCTTCGTTTCCGGACTGTCGCCGGATGCAGGCTTGCCCACCTTTTCATACGCCGGCTTGAAGTTCTTCCTCACCCAGGCAGCCAGCGCCTCGTGTTCGTCATCAGTCGACACAATCTGCCCATCGATCGTGGTAACAGCTCTCAACGCAGTGGAAATCACAGGCGCACTGGTGTCATCCTTTACCGCTGCAGCAAGGTTCAGATAATCGCCCACGGTCATCTTGTCAGCGCGCACCTGTGCCCACACATCACCCAGCAGGCCGATGCGTTCTTCCGGAGTCAACCCGCTCTCAACGCCATCCACGATCTTCGCGTAAATATCGGTTGGATAGGAGCTGCGATAGTAGCCCTTGCCTCCCGCATTCGCAAAAAAGAACTGCGACTGTGGCGTCTTGAGCGACTGCTGCGCTGCAGCCAGCACTGGACAATCACTCTGCGAGCCGGTGGTCTTCATGCACACAGGCACCGTCCATGACTGCGAGCGCTCGGCTTTCGCGCTGGGACTCAGGAAAAAACGCTGCTGGCTCACGGCAACGCTGCTTCCCTGCGGCGCGCTGAACGTCAGAATCGGCTCGCCAGGCTGCGCCACAAAGCTCTCCATGATCTTGTCGATCGGCTTGTGACTCGTTGCAGTCTGCGCATTCCAGAAATCTTCCGCCGTCGCATTGCTGTACATGTGCGCCGACAGGTAGTTGTGCACTCCCTTGCGGAAAGTCTCTTCGCCCAGATAATTCTCAACCATCAGCAGCACTGCCCCGGCCTTGCCGTAGCTGATGCCGTCAAACATCTCATTGATCTCATCCGGCGTGTCCGCCTTCGCCCGGATCGTGCGCGTCGTGCGCTGCGCATCCAGATTGAGCGTGCTGTTCAGTCCTTCCGCCACGTCCTCCGGAATCTTCCATTCCGGATGCCACGCCGCCACAGGCTTGTTCTCCATCCAGCTGGCGAAGCCTTCATTCAGCCAGATGTTGTCCCACCACTGCATGGTTACCATATCGCCGAACCACTGGTGCGCCATCTCATGCGCAACCACGAGCCCCACATTCTTCTTCGCTCCCACAGATGCGTTCTTCTCATCCAGAAGCAAATCCGTTTCGCGATACGTGATCGCGCCGAAGTTCTCCATCGCGCCGGCTTCAAAATCCGGCAGCGCAATCATGTCCAGCTTCGGCATCGGATACTTGATGCCGAAATAGTTGTTGTAATAGTGCAGTACGAATTGCGCAGCCTCAACCGCAAACTTCGTCAGCTCCACCTTGTCCGGAGTAGCACAGCCGCGAATCGGCACACCATCGCTCTCGCCTGTCGTGCATTGGAAGTCCCCGACAAGAAACGCAACCAGATACGTCGACATCTTCGGAGTCGTGGCAAAGCGAATCGTATGCTTGCCCTCGCCCGGTCCTGCCGTATCAGAAGTGATGTTCGTATTCGAGATGGCCGTATCGCTCTTATCGACAACCAGGCTCACGTCATACGTCGCCTTGAAGGCCGGCTCGTCAAATGAAGGAAATGCGCGCCGCGCATCCGTCGGCTCAAACTGCGTCACCGCATAATTGCGCTTTGCTGTCTTCGAAAGATAGAAGCCGCGCAGCTCGTTATTCAGAATGCCCGTGTACTCAATCTCCAGCGTCAGGCGGCCTGCGGGCAGTTTCTGATGGAAATCAAAGGTCGCCTGCTGCTTGGCCGTGTCTTCCGTGACCGCAGCTTCGAGCGTCTTCCCTTTAAGCTGTGTTTTCACGCTCTGGAACTTGATCTCTGCGGAATTCAGAGTGATCGCGTCGACCGGCTGAACAATCGTCACATCGATCTTTTCGCTGCCGGTGAACGTAGCGTTCTTAAGATCAGGTGCAAGTGTCAGGCTGTAGTGTTCCGGATGGACGGTTTGCGGTAAACGCTGCGCTTTTGCATTTTGTGACAGAAGAGCTACCAGAGCGAGACTCGCTGCCCCAGCGAGGGTACGGAGATGTTGCGGCATAGACTTCCTTTTGAGAGAACTACTGTATTCACCATATCGCAAACTATGTTGACAGTTCAGGATTCGCGATAATCCAGCAGCACCAGCCCCACCAGCACCAGGCATACCGGCCACACGTAAGACGCAATCTTCGAATCGCGCTTCTCCGGCAGCCGCAGTTCAAGCCAGCGGCTCCATCCAGCAGTCGCGCCCAGCAAAGCAATCGGCGTGTGGCTCATCTCAGCCAGCATCTCGTCCTTGATATTTCCCAGCGCGTGTGAATGCGTCAGCAGCAGCGCGCCGCCGGCAGCGCACATCAGAGGAAAAACATAAGAGGCAATTTTCGATGTCACGCGGCCCGTTTCCACCGCCCATTCAAAGACAGCGAACGCTGTAATCAGCAGCGCATAGAGACGGTGCTGCAGTACATCAGGCTGGGAGAAGCTGGCCCAGAAAGGACGCGGCCCCAGCGGCCAGTTTTCCGGATCAGCGCGCAGAAGAATAAACATTGCAAGGCCGATAAACAGCAGCGGCCAATGCTGGGCCAATTTAACCCGTTTCGATCGAGCCAGCAGCGCAAGAGCTCCCGCGCAAAGCACGATCAGCCCGGCCCAGTGGTGGTTATATTCGCTCCAGGCGCGGTCGTTAGCATCGCTCGCGCTTCCTCCGGTAAACAAAGAATCCTGCATCGCGACCTGAATCGGCGTAGGCGGCGCAAGAACCTGCAGAGCGGGGCTCGTCATACGTGGAACAACCCACCGCATCCGCTCCACGATCTCATGCCTGGTCAGACGGTCCTGTGTCAGATCGACCGCTGGCGGCTGCGAGGTGAGCGATGCAGCCGCCAGAATCGCCGTGAACCCCAGCCCAATCTCAGCCTCGCTGAAGCGCCGCAGCCTCACCAGCAGCGAACGAGGCGCGCGCTCCACCTGCCGCGCCAGAAAGAAATTCCCCGCCCCCAGGCCCAGAATCACCAGCAGCAGATATACCTTCGCCGCCATCATGATTCCGTAGGTCGTTCCATAGAGACCCTGCCATGACCCGACATAAAGAAGCCCCATCCCGATACCGCCGACGACCAGAATAAGGACGCTCGCAACCGCCATTGCAGAAAACCGTCGCGTGTATCTCGCCGCTGCCTGCTGGTCGTGCTCGTGCCGGAGAGCGATCAGCAGATAGGGCATCGCCCCAATCCATGCGGCGGTACCAATATGATGTAACGCTGTAAGCACCAGCAAAAGAGAGCGATGGTCCAGCCGCGCAGCAGCATGGCTCATGCCCACAGAAGCAGTCATTACCAACGCTGCAAGAGGAGCGCAGAAAATCAACGTCGCGCGCGAAGAAGCGCGCAGCATCCCAAGTAACACCATGGCGCTCAACGCCAGCAAACTGCCAAGAAGAAAAAAATCAGCCGAAGCAACTTCGTGCAAAGTGAATCCGGAGCCGCCCACAAGGATCGCGGCACTTATAGACATGGAAAGAACCTGCGCGACGCCAAGAGCAAGAGTGCTCCAGCTTGCTGTGCGGCGCAACCGCGCAACGTCCTCAACCTCCATTCGTCCAGGCAATGCCGCGAAGAGAAGAAACGCCACACCGCCGACGGTCAAGGCTTCCAGTGCCAGTGTTGCTGCGCGCAACAGAACTGAGAGCAGGTCGAAATCTTTCAGTAGCCAGATCAAAGCTGAAATTATTGAACAGTAAAAGGAATCTCGCCACGGGTAATGTGGCCATCGGCCGCCAGTGCCTGCCAACGAATCACATACTGGCCTGTACCCAGCTTCACACTCTGTGCAATCAGCGCCTCAGGCGTATCCTGATGCTCAAGCATTAATGCCTGCACTTTTCCATCTGGCGACACAAGATAGAGCCGTGAATGTGCCCCATCGATTCTTGAGTTGAACTTCAAGTGAACTGCAATTGCGGGACCCTTGACGGACGTATGCGCCACAGGGGTTGACGCAACCAGCACTGCATGAGCAAAAGAGATTCGCGGGGCCAGAAGAAGCGCGGCAAGCATCACAGCAAGTAAACTGTATTTCGAATAGAAACGTGCAGCCTTCATATAGGTCTCTCTAAAGAGAGACGCAGCAAAAATACCGATAGATTCAGGAAAACTGTACGGATGCGGCACGCACGGATTGGCCGCTGAGCTCCGCCGCTCGTGCTTCTGCATATGCTGCAGCACCCATCAGGGCAGCGCGACTCTCAAGAATGATGCGCACCGGCATGTGTACCAATAGATCGCTCAGACGTCCCTTGTCCGTAAACGCATTCATGAATGCGCCATCCTGCATCTTCTTCAGGATCTTCGGAGCAATGCCGCCGCCCAGGTACATTCCGCCTGTAGACAGAGACTTCAGCGCAAGATTTCCCGCCTCCGCTCCATAAGCCGAAACAAAAATATCAAGTGTTGTGGCGCAAAGCTCATTCGTGCCGCCTTCGCCCAGCTCGCCGATCACCGCATTCGGATCTTCGATATGCATCCGCTCCTTCAACCACGCAGGCTCCTCGATACCCTTCTCATCGCGCAGAAACGCATAGATATTCTGCAGCCCAAGTCCGGACACCACACGTTCAAAGCTCACGCGGCCATTCAACACGCGCCGGAGATACTGCAGCAATTCAATCTCAATATCATTGCGCGGAGAAAAATCGCAGTGTCCGCCTTCTGATGCCATGGGCACGTGCATCTTCCCATTCCACACCAGAATCGCTTCACCCAGTCCTGTGCCTGCTGAAACCAGCCCTCGATTTCCCACCGCGCTCGCGTCGCCTTCACTTAATACAAGAATCTGCTCAGGATGCAGCTCGGGAATGCCATAGCCGTTGGCTTCAAGATCGTTGATGAGAAATAAGTGCCGGATATCGAGGTTCCTCGACAACTCCGCGCAATCCAGCACCCAGGGAAGGTTCGTGAGCTTCAGCCTGCCATTACGCACAGGTCCCGGCACACCAAAGCAGGCCGCAGTCACCTCCGGCTTGCCGCTCTTTTCCAGAAACCCGTGTACCACTGCTTCAAGCCCATCAAACTGATGTGCGGCGAATTTCTCATCGCGCACATGTGTCAGCTCGCCATTCTCAAACCCGTACAACGCCAAGTGGACTTTGGTTCCGCCCACATCCCCGGCGAGAATCATCGCTCGATCTCCAGTTTCCCTGTTCCATCCGGAGCAGGCGCGGGCAGCTGCACCGCCGCATCTTTATCCAGAAGCAGAAGCAGCTTCCCGCTCTTCGGGCGGATCAGCTGCGACGGCAGCGTCTCCGGATCATATGGCCCTTCAAGCACGCGATGCAGAGGATCGGTCTTGTCCTTGCCGCCGATCAGGAAGAAGACCTCGCTCGCTTCAATCAGCACCGGCCATGTAAGCGTAACGCGCCACGTGTCCTTCTGCGGAACCTGATTCGCCACCACGATGCGGCCCAGTTCATGAATTGCCGCCGTGTGCGGAAAGAGCGATGCCGTGTGTCCGTCATCGCCCATGCCCAGCTGTACTACATCGAAGCGCGGCACTTCAGCGCCTTCCAGTCGGAACTGCGTGCGTATCAGCGATTCATAACGCGCCGCCGCCTCTTCCGGATCAAGCTCGCCTTCGATACGAAAGACCTGCTCCGGCTTCAGTGGAACTTTCTCCAGCAGCGCCTCGCGCGTCATCCGGTAGTTGCTGTCTTTATCCGTAGGAGGAACTGTGCGCTCATCCACCCAGTACAGTTCCAGCTGCTCCCACGGCATCGCCTTCAGATATTTTTCCTGTGGACTGGCCAGCAGCTCGAAGGTGCGCTTCGGCGTACTGCCTCCGGAAATGGCGATCCGCGCGCGTCCGCGTTCTGTAACGGCCTCTTGCGCTGTTTTAAGGAAATGTTCCGCGGCCGCATGCGCTAAAGCACCCGGCCCTTCATAAACGCGATATTCGACTGAGATTTTTCTCGCCATGCATCCGGCTTCCGGAGTTATTTGCTCAAATCCTGTACCACTTGCGCCCGTCGCGTCCAAGCAGGCCGTCGGCCGCCTTCGGTCCCCAGGAGCCGCTGGTGTAGTTCGGGAAATCTCTTGGCGTCGCCTTCGCCCAGGCCTCCAGCACCGGTGTATACAGCGCCCAGGTTGCCTCGACTCCGTCGCGATGCGCAAAGAGTGTCTGGTCGCCCAGCATCCCATCCAGCAACAGGCGCTCATATCCATTCGCGGAATTCACGCCGAACGCGCTCGCATACTGGAAGTCCATCACCACCGGGCAGACGTTCGTATCCGGTCCCGGCGCCTTCGCGCCGAAACGCAGTGAAATACCCTCATCAGGCTGGATGCGGATGGTCAGCAGGTTTGGCTGGATCTCACTGCATGGTCCACTGCCCGAACGATCAAAAAGTAACAGCGGCGGTTGCTTAAACTGGATCATGATCTCCGTCGCGCGTTTTGCCAGACGCTTGCCCGCGCGCAGATAGAACGGGACTCCCGCCCAGCGCCAGTTCTCAATCTCAAGCTTCAGGGCGGCAAAAGTCTCCGTCGTCGAGTTTGGATCGACGCGGTCTTCTTCCCGGTAGCCCTGCACCTGGTGGCTGTCTACGGTGCCCAGCGCATACTGGCCGCGCACCGTGTTCTCAATCGGGATCGGCTTGATCGCGCGCCATACCTTCACCTTCTCGCCGCGCACCGCATTCGCCTCGAATGAAACCGGTGGCTCCATCGCAACGAAGGAGAGAAGTTCCATCATGTGGTTCTGGACTACGTCGCGCAGCGCTCCGGCCTTTTCATAGAATGGCCCGCGGCCTTCAATGCCGATGCTCTCTGCCGCGGTGATCTGCACGTGATCGATGTAGTTGCGGTTCCAGATCGGCTCGAAAATGCCGTTGGCAAAGCGGAAGACAAGGATGTTCTGCACCGTCTCCTTGCCGAGATAGTGGTCGATGCGGAAGATCTGCCCTTCATCAAAGACCTTGTTCACATCATCGTTCAGCTCTCTGGCCGACTCAAGATCGTGTCCGAAAGGCTTTTCGATAATGACGCGCGCATAACCCTTCTCTGGATGCGCCATGCCGTGCTCGCCGAGCCGGTTGATGATGTCGGCAAAATATTCCGGCGCGACTGCGAGATAGAAAAGTCGGTTGCCCTGTGTGCCGCGCTCCTTGTCGATCTTTTCAAGAAGCGACTTCAGTTCCACATACCCCGCATCATCATCGAAATTCATCGCCTGGTATTCAACCTTATCGATGAAGTTATCGATCTTGCTGTCGCCCTCTTTGCCACCTCCGAACTTCAGGATGCCGTCTTTCATATCGGCGGCAAAAGTGCTCTTCAAATCACGGCGCGCTACGCCCACTATGGCGAACTCCGCCGGAAGCAGCCCCTGCTGCTCAAGGTGAAAGAGCGCCGGAAGCAGCTTGCGTTTGGTCAGGTCGCCCGATGCGCCGAAGATCACTACCACTCCAGGATCGGGAATCCGTTCACTGCGCCGCGATGCCGCCTGTACGTCTTCAGGGGCGATCTTTACTTCCATCGTCGCCATAACTGTCTCCTACTTGTCGGCTTTCACCGCGTGTCCGCCAAATGCATTGCGCATAATCGCCAGCATGCGGTCGGTAAAGTTATTGTCTTCGCGCGAGCGGATGCGCCGGATGAGTGACTCCGTAATCACAGGCGCCGAGACATTCAGATCGATTGCCTCAACCACAGTCCAGCGGCCTTCACCCGAATCAGCAACATAGGCCTCCAGTCCGTCGAGAGATGGATTTTTCGCAAGAGCCTCCGCTGTAAGATCCAGCAGCCATGAACGCACCACGCTGCCATAGCGCCAGATTTCGGAAATCTGCGCGAGATCAAGGTTCAAGGGCTTCTTGTGCCCCATGATCGAGAAGCCTTCCGCGTAGGCCTGCATCATGCCGTACTCAATGCCGTTGTGCACCATCTTGACGAAGTGCCCGGCGCCGGCGGGCCCCACGTGCCCCCATCCCTTGTCCTTTGCCGGAGCAAGTGTTTCAAAGATCGGGCGCAGTCGCTCGACCGGCTCCTTGTCACCGCCGACCATCATGCTATAGCCCTCTTTCAGCCCCCACACACCGCCCGATGTCCCTACATCGACAAAGTTGAAACCCTTGGCGGTCAGCGCTGCATGACGGCGCTGCGAATCCTTGTAATTCGAATTTCCGCCGTCAATAAACGTATCCCCCTTCTGCATCAGGGGTTCGAGCTTCGCAATCGTCTCATCCACGGGGTCGCCGGACGGCACCATGATCCAGATCGCGCGCGGCGCGGAAAGATTCTTCACCAGAGCTTCGAGTGACGATACGCCCACAGAGCCTACGTCTGATAGATGCTTCACAGCATCCGCGCTGAAGTCAAAGCCTACAATCTTGTGCCCACCCTCACGCAGGCGCTCGGCCATATTGCCGCCCATCTTCCCTAATCCGATGATGCCAAGTTCCATACTTTCCTCCGAAAAATCTCTGTCTAAATGCGACCCATAGAGTGTCCATCCTTTCGCGTCTTTTACGAACGGATGGGAAAGTAAAATGCTTAACTCACACCCACCTCAAAAACGCCTAACGCCGTCAACTCTTCTCTCAACTTCTCTGCACCTAGGTAGCGGATCCCATGCATGCCCACCTCGTTGGCCACCTGCACATTTCCCAACCTGTCATCCACAAAAGCCACCTCATCGGGATTACGCTGCAACGCATCCAGAGCCAGCTCGAACATGCGCGCATCCGGCTTACGCATGCCTATATAGCATGAGCTCAGGAAAACATCGAAATAATCTGTCAGGTTGAAATTGACAATGCGATAGTCATTCAGTTCGCGTGCTTCGTTATTAAGCATTCCCAGCACCAATGACTCTGATGACGCAAGATCGTCAAGGATTCCAAGCGCGCTGTCATCAAGTACTTTTGATTGCGCCTTCATCGCTTCGAGAAAATCGTGGGAAGTGAAGTTGCGCGGCTCGAAAAAGACCGTCTTCGCCAGATATTCTTCGACGGTCAGCAACCCCTTTTCCCATGCATCATTTGCCTCAGGATGTCGCTGCTCAAAGGCGTCGTGGTCCACTCCGAAGTGCGTCAGCACTGCTGCGCGCTCTACGTGGTCCCAGCCATTGGTCAGCAGGACTCCGCCAACATCCCACAAAATCGTACTGATGGTTGTCATCGACGCTCCTGTGTGCAGTAGTGCTTTATCTGACGGTGTGACTCTCCGGCATATTCCGCGCTTCAATCGCCTTGACCTTGTTCAGCCTGCGTACAAAACGCTCTTCCTGCTTCTGGAACCTCGCATTCAGATACGCCGAAACCAGGTCGAAGGCCAGTGCCGGACCAATGATGCGCGCGCCCAGCACCAGCACGTTCATGTCATCATGCTCTACGCCCTGATGCGCCGAATACGTGTCATGGCACATCGAAGCGCGAATCCCCGGCATCTTGTTGGCCGCAACATTCACGCCCACGCCGCTGCCGCAAATCAGGATGCCGCGCTCGGCCCGCCCGGCCGCCAGCGCCTTGCCTACCGCCTCGGCAAAATCCGGATAATCCGACGGCTCCGTGTTGTAAGCGCCCAGGTCTGTAACTTCGTGCCCCAGGCGCTCCAGGTACCCGCGAACTTCTTCCTTCAGGGGAAAGCCCGCATGGTCAGCTGCAATTACCAGCTTCATAGGCTCACTTCCCCGCCAGCGCAGCTTCGGCCTTGCGTGCTTTCTCCACCAGGGCCTTCCCGCGATCAGCAATGCTGGCCGCGCCAAAGCCCAGTTTTTCGAGGGCCACCTTGCCCGGCGCCGATGCGCCAAAGCGCTCGAGTCCGATCACATCGCCATGGCGGCCAACGTACTTCCACCATCCGATCGGGCTGCCCGCTTCGACTGCCAGCTTCGGCAGATGATCCGGGAAGATCGCGGCCTTATACTCCTCGCTCTGCTCTTCAAAAATCTTCCAGCTCGGCATTGAGACAACGCGCACGTTCAGGCCATCCTTCTTAAGCGCCGCTGCTGCATCGAGCGAAGGCCATAGCTCCGCGCCTGTCGCTACAATCAGCAGATCGGGCGAGTCGCCGCCCTTCTCCACAATGTAGGCTCCGTGTTTTACACCTTCGTAAATCTCGTACTTTTGCGGATCGAGCACGGGCAGATCCTGACGCGAGAGTGCCATGAACGCCGGGCTCTTGCGCTCGAGCGCCAGCCGCCATACAGCTACCGTCTCGTTCGCGTCCGCCGGACGGAAGTCCGTGAACTTCGGCACCGCGCGCAGCGCCATCAGGTGCTCAATGGGCTGGTGTGTCGGCCCGTCTTCGCCAAGCGCAATCGAATCGTGCGTAAAGATGAACAGCGAGTGGGCATGCATAATCGCTGCCATGCGCAGAGCCGACTTGCAGTAATCCGAGAAGACAAAGAACGTCGAACCATAAGGAATCAGCCCGCCGTGCGCGGCCATCCCGTTCACCATGGCGCACATTCCAAACTCGCGCACACCGAACCAGATATTTACGCCCTTCGGATCGACATGGAAATTGCCGCCTTCCTTCAGGATCGTCTTGGTCGAAGCGGTAAGGTCGGCAGCGCCGCCGATCAGCTCCGGCACCTGCTTGGCAAAAGCGTTCATCACCGCGTTGCCGGCATTACGCGTCGCCACGGGCTTGTCTACCGGGAAGGAGGGCAGCGTCTTCTCCCATCCATCTTTCAGCTCGCCGGCCTGCGTGCGCTCAAACTCCGCTGCGAGCTCCGGAAACTGCTTCTCGTATTCGGCAAAGAGCTTGTTCCACTCCGCTTCATACTGCGCGCCGCGCTCCTTGATCGTGTCCCAGTTCTTCTGCGCCTCATCTGGAACATAGAAGAACTTGTCCTCAGGCCAGCCCAGGTTCTTCTTCGTCTCCGCTGCTTCTTCAGGCTTCAACGCTTCGCCATGGACCTTGTTCGTGCCCGCAATCGGGCTGCCGTAGCCGATCACTGTCCGTACCGCAATCAGCGACGGCTTATCCTTCACCGCCTTTGCCGCCTCGATCGCCTTCGAAATCGCATTCAGATCATTGCCGTCGGCAACCTTCTGCACATGCCAGTGATAACCCTCAAAGCGCTTGGCCACATCTTCGGTATACGAAAGCTCTGTCGGCCCATCAAGCGAGATCAGGTTATCGTCGTAGAAGAAGATCAGCTTGCCCAGTCCCAGCGTGCCGGCCAGCGAAGCCGCCTCATGCGAGATGCCTTCCATCAGGTCGCCATCGCCACAGATGCCGTAGGTGTAGTGGTCGACGATATCGAAACCCGGCCTGTTGTAAACCGACGCCAAGTGCTTTTCCGCAATCGCCAGGCCCACCGACATGGCAAACCCCTGTCCCAGAGGCCCGGTCGTTACTTCCACGCCGTCCGTATCGCCGCGCTCCGGGTGGCCCGGCGTGCTCGATCCCCACTGACGGAACTGCTGCAGGTCTTCAATGCTGACCTTGTATCCGGAAAGGTGCAGCAGGCTGTAGAGCAGCGCCGAGGCATGCCCGTTCGAGAGCACGAAGCGGTCGCGGTTCGACCAGTGCGAATTCGCAGGATTGTGCCGCATGTACTTGTGGAAGAGCAGGTAGCCAATCGGCGCATCGCCCAGTGGGGCGCCTGGATGACCGCTCTTAGCCTTATCTACAGCATCGACGGCGAGAAAACGGAGTGCATTGATAGACAGTTGATCGAGTTCGCTCATAACTTATTCACGCTCCCAAAGAATTCATTTCATTGTCCGGTTAGGATGGCTGGCGTTTCAAGAATCAACTCTTCCATTCTCACTCCATGCCATGCGTAAGGAAAAAGAAGCAGGCTACTTTCGCCGGAGACCCGATCGAGGTGCGTGTTTACTCAATCACGACCTCAAAATTGCGGCCTTCCCAGCGATTTTCCTCTATCCAGTACAGAGTAAATGAAATCGCGCCGGTCTGTTTCTTGTTGGTTGGAATGTCCGCATACGACCCGGCAAAACCAACCGCTGTGCTCCCTGTAAGATGATTCGTCTGCCATCCATCCGCGCTCCAGACCACCTTGAAGTGGCCATGCGCAATAATCCGCAGTGTCTTGCCTGCTTCAATGCGACTTACAGGCCGTCGCATCTTGAAAATTTCGAACTGGCTTTTCTTTTTCTTCTTTCCGTACCGCTCCTCCACCACGGAGATGCGGTCAAATACCCGCCCGTCTGTCACCGAGCGCAGCAGCTTCAGATACTCCGAATGCGCCCACACCAGCGGCATCGCTGCACCGGCAGGCCCTCCGAATTCAAGCCCGTACCTGTCCGGCTCCTCCCATATCTGTTCCGGAAGCATTCCGCCCGTCGACGCAAACTTTTCGAGAGATGTAATAAACGGACGCACATCGCGTCCTGCCGCCAGTTCATAGTGCGCCCGCTCGCCGGCAAGCAGCGGCCACGGACGTCCCTTGCCATAACCAAGGAACGGCCCGCCATCGTCCCGCTGTCCGTATCCATCATGGTTGTAGCGGTACCAGCACGGTCCATGCGGCGTATCGGCCTTCAGAACATGGTCCACGACTTTTAATGAGTCTACAATCAGTGGATCATCCGCGCGCCGCACGCCATAGCGCACCAGTTCCAGAAAACCTGCATCGATAATCTCGCGGGCCTCGAACTCATTTCGCTCACCCGGCTTGCCGTTGGCAATGCGCACCAACTCCGCGCCGCATTCCTCATGCGCATAAGGGTCTCCGCATTCCGGCGGACGAATACGCATGTAGTGCCGCTTTACCTCTGGATGCAGTACGCCATCGTTCGTCACCGTCCAGTCTTCCAGATGGCTCTCGATCCAGTCTGCCTGGGCCTCAAGAAACTGCGCCAACTCAATCGAGTCATGCGAACGCGCGATGTCTGCTGCGCAGATCAGCGCGGAGATCACTGCAGCCAATGTGGAAGGCGAGTAGCCCGCAGCCTCTTCCCATCGCTCCTGCTGCGTCACTGGTGCATACCGCACCAGGAAACCCGCCGCGCGCTCCACAAACGGAATCACACGAAACTTCCCCAGCCCGTTGAGCTTCCACAAACGCCACGCCAGGATAATCGGAAATGCAACCTCATCCAGCTGAACACCCGTCCAGTAGGGCGTCCCATCAATCCAGAAATTCTGCGCAAAGCTGCCGTCCGGTCGCTGCGTGCAGGCAAGATACACCAGTGCGCGCCGCGCCGTCTCCGCGCGCCCGCAGGCCAACAGCGCCGATGCGCTCTGGACCATGTCGCGCGTCCACACCAGGTGGTACCCGCCCAGGTCCGCATCGCTCTTCGCATAGCCCCACGGAATTGAAGCCGAAGCAATAAAAGCCCCGCCGTACGTCTTGTCTTCGTGCGCCAGAATAATATTGTGGCTGATCTGCATCAGCCGTCCGCCGTCACAAGAAGAGGCTGCCAGCTCACGCGGGCTGGCAGCGCGATGCCACTGCTCGATGAACCGCATGAGGTGCTCATCAAAAGACTTCATCAAGGCGCCCATCGTTACGGCAAGCCCTGCATGATGCCCATCGCCAAAACCAAGCGCTAATGTGAACTCGACTGGTGCCGCAGCATCCTGCCGCCCGGGAAAGAACGCGCCGCAATCAATCTCACCCATTACGGCGATGTTTCCGTCAAGCGCCGAGCCAAACTCCCAGTCCATCTGAAAATTCTGCTTCAGATCCTGCCAACCATCGCTCGCGCCCACGTAGCCGCAGCTCGCACGCGAAAAGCCACAATCGGAAGAGAGCACCAGCGATGTGTGGTTCTTCCACGCAATCAGCACCCGCTTCCCGGCCACATCGGCAATGCGCGCGCTATTGCCCATCCCTCCACCTTCAATGTGCGGCGAGAGCAGCGCATACACCTTCAGACGCGGCAGCAGGTCCGCGTCGCCCTCAATCCTCACCCGCGTCAACACTACAGGATAATGCGGGTCGTTAATGATCTCTTTCGTGACCGTGTAGCGGCCTTGATAGTCATGATTGCGCACTCTCACAGCGAGTGAATCGGCATCGATGTACTCGAACTCGTGCCGCATGTCACGCCGCTCTTCGTGAAAGAACGTTTCGCCGTCCGTCACCAGCAGCTGCATATCGCGAATCTGCGGGCGGTCAATCGTGGGGTAGTAAACCTCGTTCAGAATGCCATGCGAAACCGTATACCAGGCGCGGCTCGAAGAGGAGTAAGCCGTCCCAACTGTATCCTTGGCGCTCGATGTCCATCGAGGCTCAAGCCCCGGCGCCCCAAAAGCATTTCCATCCCCTTCGATCCATCTGTATTGCGGCACCAATTCGGCCATGCGTCAGGCTTTCCTCTCCCAAAAGCTGAAATATGCACTTTACTCCAATTCGATGAAAAAGAAGACAACTAGGGTTCTTCCATGAAAAGGAAGACCGCTAAAGTTTGATTCTGGCAAAAACTTGCGGCTTTCGCTGTCGATGTCCATTCAGGCTTTTTAGCTTGAATGGGCACCGCCCTGTACCCGCTCACAATACCTGGGAATTCGCCTCGGGATCGGGATGGAACTGCACTTCGCGCATCGCGTGCGCGATCTCGCGGTTCTTCATGAACTGCTCCCACACAAAGCCTGTCCGCAGGTTCTCCGCCATCAGCACGCTGATCCCCTGGTCAATCCCCAGAATGTCCGGCGCATACCAGTTGGCCTTGGGATTGAAGGCATCAACAAATCCATACCGCGTCCAGACCTTGTCGCCATATTTCTGCCGCATCGTCAGCAGCACATGCGAGCACTCCGCGGGCATGAATGGCAGTGCGCCCGCACACGCGCATGGAACCACCGTCCCATCAAGCGGCCCGATCGCCGGCGGCCCGCCCCACACGCGGTATCCCTCGCGCGAATCCGATGCCGTGATGCCCCACAGATCCTGATCGATCCACGGATACTTCGCGCCCAGCGTCATGCACCACAGCTGATGCACGCGTGTCGCCGCAATTGAATTGGTGAAGTAATTTGTATGCAGGTCGCGCTGGTCGCGATAATCGCACCACGCATGTGCGTACTGATGGATAAAGAGAGGTGCCAGTCCGCTGATGTAATCAATGCCGCCAAATTGCACCAGCGGCCTCTGCAGCGCATTCCACGTTTCCACCGGAATCGGGTGTGTCGGCGACCCGATGGCCAGCAGATACATAGTCATCAGTTCGGAGTAGATATCCCAGCGATGCTTCAGGAATCCCTGGTCTGGTAGCCAGCCCATGGAAAGCGTTGTGCCCTCATTCAGCATCCACTGCCAGTCAATGCGCCGGTAAAACGTCGTCGCCAGCGCTTCAATGCGCGCATTGCCGGCGAAGAACTGCCGGCACGTCAGCACACCGCACAATAACAGCGCCGTATCAATCGACGAGAGCTCGCTGCCAAACATACGCTGGCCGCTCTCCATATCGATGAAGTGATACAAAAATCCATGCTCATGCGGGCAATCTTCCAGCAGAAACGCAAGCGTCTTCTCTACTCGCTCCTCACACTGCAGCCGCGGCAGATAATTCCGTTTCACTGCGATGCACATCGCCGTCAGCCCGAAGCCTGTAGCGGCAATGCTGGCGACCCGGCCCAGGGACCTCCCAAAGGCAGGCGCACGGTCACGCACTAATCCAGTTTTCGGGTGAGCTTCGTTGTAGAAGAAATCGCAGCCGCGCCCTTCAAGATCATCGAGTAGCTGATCGGCCTGCTTCGACACCTGTGTGAGCGGCCGATTGATGTAGACGCCCACGCCGCGCTGGTACTGCTGCGCTGCCTGCTCTTCGGTCTGTGGCTGCTGTCCTGGCTTTACCTGCGGAGGCTGCGGCTGATTCTGGAATCCTCCCGCCACGGCAATGGCAGGCGTGCCCAGCGCGAGCACACCGGAGGCGCCAGCGCTGCGCAGGAGATCGCGACGAGTTATGCGTGAGCGAGCCAAACGCAGAAAATCTCTACCAGACTATGATGACAGGAGTCTTGTTGTCTCTTTGATGATGCCGATTGGGCCGTTCCGGATGGCTATCCTATGTCCATGATCACGATTCGTCCTTCTACACAGAAGGATGCAGATACAGTATGGAAGATTCTTGAACCTGTCATTCGCGCCGGAGAAACCTACACTCTCCCCCGCGACTTTACCCGCGAGCAAGCCCTCCAATACTGGTATTCACCCCATCAAGAAGTTTTTGTCGCTGAGGAAAACAGCGAAGGTAAAAAAGAAATTCTCGGAACCTACTATCTGCGCGCCAACCAGCAAGGCGGCGGTAGTCACGTCGCCAACTGCGGATATATAACCGCATCTCACGCCGGAGGCCGTGGCATCGCCAGCGCCATGTGCACACACTCACTCGACCGCGCCCGTGAGCGCGGCTTCCGCGCCATGCAATTCAACATCGTTATCAGTACCAACGATCGCGCCGTCCGCCTCTGGCAGAAATTCGGCTTCGTCATTGCAGGCACACTGCCCGGAGCCTTCCTCCATCCAGTACACAGCTATGTCGATGCTTATGTCATGTACCGCAAACTCTGATCTTTGTGGATACCATCCCTAAGCGCATAAAAGTTTGTCATTCTGAGCGTAGCGACCGAAAGGGAGCGCAGTCGAAGGACCCGCACCGGGAGATGCGTCCCAGTCCGCACGAGAGCGCGCTCCAGCACGCACCTAAACACAAACTTCCTGCATCCCTTATGATTAGGGACGGAAAACAGGGTAGACTTTCCCACCCGAGACATAAACGAAACATCAGACCAGGAGGAATGCTTTGGCACATGAACTTCCACCCTTACCATACGATTATGCCGCTCTCGAACCTCACATCGATGAAGCGACCATGAAGCTCCATCATGACAAGCATCACCAGACTTATGTCACCAATCTCAACGGAGCCATTGAGAAACATCCCGACCTCGCCAAGCACACCGTAGATGACCTGCTGCGCAACCTCAACAGCGTTCCTGAAGATGTCCGCACTGTCGTGCGCAACAACGGTGGCGGCCATGCCAACCACACCATGTTCTGGCAGATCATGAAGCCGAAAGGCGGGGGTGAGCCCACCGGCAAAATCGCCGACCAGATCAAGAAGGACTTCGGCGAATTCGAATCTTTCAAGAAGCAGTTCAACGAGACCACAGCCAAGCAGTTCGGCTCCGGCTGGGGCTGGCTTATCTGGGACGGCGGCAAGCTCAAAATTGTTACCACGCCCAACCAGGACTCGCCTCTCTCGCAAGGCTTCTACCCCATCCTCGGCAACGATGTATGGGAGCACGCCTACTACCTCAAATACCAGAACCGCCGCCCGGACTACCTTGCCGCCTGGTGGAATGTCATCAACTGGGACGAGATCAACAAGCGCTTCGAACAGGCCCAGAAGTAAGAACGCCTCCGGCGGCGCCTGCGCGGCGGGCAGTCCTTGCCGGACGGGCACATCAGCAAAAGAGCAGAAGCTTTACCCCTGCTCTTTTGCTGCTTTTATTTCGATATAAGTTCTCGATTTGTCATCGCTGAGCATAGCGAAGAATCTGTCTTGCTGTCGCACCACCACAAAGGCAAGTGATCAACGGGAGTGAAAGAAAAAGCAACCCAATAAGCACAAACGGGAATGGCGCGCAAAAGCGTGCGTGTGCCCGGGACGGCCAGTCCCGCTACTTTCGCTTAAAATCTGTGTTGAATAAAGGCAGGAGGAAAATACTCCAAAATGAATATTTGGAAAACTTTTCTCTGTGCCGCCGTGCTTTCATCCACGGCCTTTGCGCAGACTGCCGCACTCAATCCCGGCACAGCAAGCTACAAAATCGAGCAGAACGGCAAGAACCTGGGTGAAGCCAGCTACACCGTCCAGACCACGCCAAAGACCTACGTCATCACCTCGAATGGCAAGATAACGCTGGACAAATTTAGCTATGCCTTTTCGAACACACAGAAGCTCGACACCGCTCTCAACCTCATTACTACCCAGCTCAGCGGAGTCGTCAGCGGGAAGGCAGTCAGCTTCAACGCTAAAGCAGACTCGACTGGCCATCAATTTCAGTTAGATATCTCCGCCAACGGGCAGAAGCAGCAGAATACTGTTGATCGCAACCAGAACACCATCCTGCTTACCGACCTTGATCCTGCAGCCTACATGCTGCTCACACAGGTGGCGACGCGCAACCCGGCAAATGCATGGGTGCTGATCCCCAAGGAAAATGGCTTCCTCGTCCCGGTAAAGTTCTCGCCGCAGGCTGACACCAAGGCTGCATATAACGGCCAGACCATGATGGTGCACCACTCGAGCGCCGCCGTCAGCACGCAGAACGCAATCACCGTCGAGCTCTTTTACACGAATGATGGCAAGCTGCTCGAAGCCGACCTGCCCCAGCAGAACTTCTACGTCATCCGCGACGGCTTCCGCCTTATCAGTCGCCCGAAACCGCCGACGCCGCCGCATGGCCAGGCCCCGCAGCAGCCGCCACCACAGCAGCAACAACAGCAACAGCAGTAATTATTATCATCGCAGCCTCTCACCAAAGAGGGGCTGCGGCATTTCCATGAATCAATCCCGCCTGCACTCGCATCTCTAATACAATTCAAGTAAGAACAGCTCCTCATCTTTCATCAACAATCGACATCGCTCTGAAGTCCTGCGCAGCCTCAACAGGTGCTCGCCGGAATCGTCTTTGCAAAGCAACTGAGTCATGACATCACTTCGCTATAAGCATGCGTGGATCATCACCCTGCTGGGCCTGCTCAGTGTCGTTACGCCCTTTGCCATCGACATGTACCTGCCGGCCTTCTCCCGCATCGCCCGCGACTTCGGCACAACCACCTCTGTCATTTCGCTGTCGCTCTCGACCTATTTCATCGGTTTTGCCCTGGGACAAATCCTGTACGGCCCGCTGCTTGACCGCTTCGGGCGCAAGCGTCCGCTCTATGTCGGCCTGGTCATTTACATCGTCGCCTCATTCGCCTGCGCGCAGGCGCACAGCATTCATGCATTCATCGCGCTGCGCTTCATCCAGGCTCTGGGCGGCTGCGCCGCACAGGTGGCCGCTATCGCCATGGTGCGCGACTTCTTCCATGCCCGCGAAAGCGCCAGAATTTTCTCGCTGCTGTTTCTCATCATCGGAATCTCGCCCCTGCTCGCGCCTACCATCGGCAGTTTCATCATGTCCACGCTCACATGGCGATGGATCTTCTCCCTGCTGGCATTGAATGCTCTTCTCATCCTGACCCTGACCGCAACGCTGTTGCCTGAAGGCCACATACCGGACAAGTCCATTTCGCTCAGGCCGCGGCCCATCCTCGGCAGCTTCCTCGCAATCCTCCGGCAACCGCAATTCCTCACCTACGCGCTCGCCGGTGCTTTCTCCTTTGCCGGGCTCTTCGCCTTCGTCGCCGGCTCGCCCATCATCTTTATGGATAGCTACCACGTCAGCACACGCACCTTCGGCATCATCTTCGCCGTGCTGGTCATGGGCTTCATCGGCGGCAACCAGCTCAATGTCCTCCTGCTGCGCAAATTCTCCAGCCAGCGCATCTTCTTCTACGCTCTCTCCTTTCAGGTCTTCACCGGAGCCATCTTCTTTACCGGAGTCAGAAGCCACCTCGTCGACCTGCCGGCGACATTGGTCCTCTTCTTCTTTTTCCTGCTTGCTATCGGACTCACTTACCCCAATGCTGCCGCCATCGCCATGGCGCCTTTCTCGAAAGACGCCGGCAGCGCCTCGGCCCTGCTCGGCTTCCTGCAAGCAGGAACTGGCTCCATCATCTCCACCGGCATTGGTCTGCTCGGAACATCCGCAATTGTCTCGCTGCTCTCGGCTACAGCTATGACTGCACTCATCATCCTGATTGCAGGAAGAACACGCATCACCAAACTCATCGAGACCGAAGGCGAATCCGTCACTGCCGTTCATTGAGAACAGGCTGTACACTCATCTCGTAGCTATGTCGACGCAATCGGAAAAAGCTGCTGTCTTCCGCGCGCTCCACTACCGCCCTGAGCCGCTCATCATTCCCAATCCGTGGGATGCAGGCACTGCGCGCATTCTCACAGCTCTCGGTTTTGAGGCGCTCTCCACGACCAGCGCAGGCCTCGCCGCCACCCTCGGTCGCCGAGATGGAACCGCTGGCGTCTCCCGCGATGAAGCTCTTGCCAACGCCCACTCTATCGTCGAAGCCACACACCTCCCTGTCGCCGCCGATCTTGAGAACGGATACGGCCACGCTCCCGAGGATGTCGCCGAAACCATCCGCCTCGCTGCTGAAGCAGGGCTCGTCGGAGGGTCGATCGAAGACGCCACCGGCGATACCGCAAATCCCATTTACGAATTCAACCACGCCGTCGAGCGCGTCGCCGCCGCTGTCGAAGCTGCCCGCGCTCTGCCCTTCTCTTTCATGCTGGTGGCACGCGCGGAAAACTATCTTCATGGCCGGCCTGATCTCAACGACACTCTCCGTCGCCTGCAGGCCTTTGAAGCCGCCGGCGCGGAGGTCCTTTATGCGCCTGGCCTCACCCGCGCGGAAGACATCCGGGTTGTCTGCGCTACCATCGGCAAAACGGTGAATGTGCTGGCAGGAATGAAAGGAGCCGCAGAGTTCTCGATTGCAGAGCTGGCAGCGTTGGGCGTGCGCCGCATCAGCCTCGGCTCGGCGCTGAGCCGTGCCGCTCTCACCGCCTTCGTTCAGGCATCACGAGAGATCAAGGAAAAAGGGACATTCACCTTTGTCGACGAGGCCTTGCCGCTCAGCGAGATCGGAGCTCTTATGAGCCTCCTGGACTGAGCGCTTCTCCTTCAGCGATCACTGTCTCAGGCGCCAGTTCTACTGTCACAGCAGGCAAGAGCTTTGCCTCAAGATAGTCCCTCACCTGATTTGTGCGGGCCTCAAAGAGGAAATGAACCGTGCAGGCAATTCCGAACGCGGTCGCAACAGCTGTGACCACAAGCAGCAGGTTGTGCCCGTTCAGCGGCAAAGTCTTCCACGTCCCCACCAGCAGCGCGCTCATGAAGATCAGCACCGATGCATGGGTGAGGTACAGGCTGTAGGAGATCTTCGACATGAAATGGGCGGCGGCGCGATATGGCCCGGCGGGGAATGGGTCCCGGAGCTGGGCAATCGCATAGAACAACAGGAAGGACACTGCTCCGATCAGCATGTCGCCTTCGATCAAAGTCAGACCGTGAATGCGGGTCAGAACATCGATGCCCAGAAATCCGGCCGCTGCCGCAACAATCAGCGGCCATCGCAGCCGGGGCGAGAATTTCCATGGCAGTACTGCAGCAAAGACGCCCAGCAACCAGATCACGAAATATATTGAGATCTTTACTCCAACAAACCAGGACATCCCACCCAGCAGGCCGAGCGCCAGCGCAGTCTTGAGCAGGTTCAGACGTCGGAAAAAGATCAGCGCGACCAGCGGAAACGCCAGGTAATACCAGAACTCATTGGCCAAGCTCCAGAGCGGCTGGTTGGTTCCGAGCGGCGTCACTCGAATCTCCTGAAGAAAAAACATATTTCCCAGGAACGTGGCCGCATTGAGGCGCGACTCAAGATGCGGACGGATAATGTCCTGCCTTGCCGGGGCTGAGTAGAGCGTTTCCTGTCCGGCAAAGAAGTGGAGCGCCGTCCGGTCGAGCACGAGCACGAGAAACAGCGCCGGTATCAGCACCATCCAAAGGCGCACCATGCGATGGACCAGGTATTTCTTCCAGGACCAGTTCCCCCGTTGGATGGCCCGAACCACGCTGCCGCCTACGAGAAACCCACTGAGCACAAAAAAGACCATCACCGCATGATGGGCGTAATCGGGATTATGGCGGACCTCACTGCCTCCCCGGACTGCGGTAGAGGCGATCGTATGAAGCGGAGTGGCGGCGGTCTTGCTCAGAAAGAGAAGCCGGATGTGCGAGAGGAAAACAATGGAAGCTGCTGCACCGCGAATGGCGTCAAGATGAACTGAATACTCCGGCGTCTCCACTGCTGCCCGGGGAGGGCCCGCATCGCCCGATAAAGCTGCTGGGGCGCTTTGCATCACGTCTTACCTCTCACTACTTACTGTTGGGTTTTCCCAGGAATGGCCTCTGCTGACTGCTGTCATCATACACTTGCCCGAGTGCGCGGGTCCCAGAATTGCAGTCAAGTGGGGTCCCCCACCCCTCCCCCTATGTAGCAGTGCTTTTATTTGTTTTCAATAACTTACGAGGGGGTTACCCCCTTCTATGTGATTGATTCTTCTATTGCTTGTGCACTACTACAGTGTTTTCATATATTTAGAGGGTAATCATTTTTTGATTACCCTCTGGACAGCGCTCAGGATGACAGTTCTGTAGTGGAATGACAAAAGCCCACCATGCAGATGGGCTTTTTCTTCTCTACTTTTAGTTTATCAATTTTGAGTGAAATACCCTGCCAACTTTTTACTTTGAATTTTTACTTTGGTTTGTTGGGGTTGCGAGGATTCCTTTCATTTTGGGACTTGACAAGGTTTTTTGAAAATCCTCTACTTCCTCAGGGCCTGCCGGCGGAAATATACCCCAGCCCCCAGAAAGAGCAGGGAGATAACAATCGCCAAGATCGCGTGGCCACGCGTGCCCGATTCGATCTGGAGAGCCGCATCTACCCACCAGACCACTGCGCCGACGAACCAGATAATGTAAGAGCCCTGCCGCACTTCAAGAATTTAGATGCGCATAAGCTCCTGTTGTATCCTGCCGGTGACTTCGGCCTTGTCGCGGCCGGTCATCATATTCACTTCGCTGCGGATGCCGAACTCCGGCAGGTAAATTCCCGGCTCGACTGAGAAACAGGTGAAGGGGAGGATGCGCCGCTCATCGTGCGTCTCGAGGTTGTCAAGATGCGCGCCGTTTCCATGGATCTCAGCGGCGATGTTGTGCCCGGTACGATGTGTGAAGAACTGCCCAAACCCTGCGTCGCGAATGACAGAGCGCGCAGCGTCGTCAACCTGCCAACCGGCGATGGGCTCCCTTTTCGCAAATGCGTCTTTTACGGCATTGATCGCAGCATCGCGCGCCTGCTTTACCGTCGTAAAAACGAGCTGCTCGCGCTCGGAGAGCTCGCGATCCACAACGCCGGTCCAGGTAATGTCATACCAGCAGCTGTTCTCGCGGTTTACGCGCGCCCAGATATCGATCAGCAGAAAATCACCCTTCTGAATACGTCGGGAATGCTCCGCCGTCGGATCATAGTGAGAATCAGATGAATTTTCATTTACCGAAACGTTGGGGCCGTTCTGGGTGACCAGTCCGGCACGCTCCATCGCTTCGAGGAACCATGCTTTCATCTCGTATTCGGTCACACCGGAAGAGATGCGGCGGCCAATCGCTCGAAAGCCCTCAGCCAGAATCTCATCGAGCAGGCGCTGCGCCTCGTAGTGGCTGGCGATCTGCTCCTCAGAAAGCACGGCCTCGAACTGGCTCACCAGATCAGCCGAGCTGACGATGGTCTTACCCAGCTCGCGCAGGAATTCGACCGTTCCGGCATCCACCATCGAGACATACATGATGGCGTTGCGCGGCGAATACTGCATGGCAATGTGCTGGTAAGGTGCAAGCATCGCCTCGAGCCCGCCCTGCAGCTCCTGCCACGAAGAATATTGCGTCTTCCTGCCGGGCAGCGAGTCGAGCCTTCCCTGCTCGATGCGATGCACCAGCTTGTGCGGCTCGCCGTGTGCAGGGATAATGTAATACCAGCGCCGCGTGATATGCGCATGCGGATCAAGACCGAGAATGCGCCCGGCAATCGGGTCGCGGTGATGATGGTCGTAGAAGAGCCACGCGTCGAGCTTCTGCTCACGCAGTGCGGATTGAATTGCGCTGAGGTTCATGAAGCATCAAGTGTATCGAAAGCCAGGAGACTGTGCTCCATGCCTGCACTGAACACAGTCGAAGAATGCCGAAAGGTCTTTACTTCAGTAATCGCAGTGCATTCTCGCGGTACACCTTGCGCAGCACATCGTCGGGAAGATGCAGGCCGTAGATATTCCAGCGTCCCTGCCGAGAGGCATGTGATGGATACTCGAAATACTCATCCGCAGTCTCAAGAAAACGGAAGTAGAGCCGGTACATCGACTCTTCAGGCAGAAGATCGGCACCGAACAGAATGCGGTCAGCAAAGCGCAGGAAGAGCTCGCGCGCTGAATAAGGTTGACGGCCTAATTCAGAAGCGCGCGCGCTGATATCGATCAACACGTTGGAGTAGCTCTCAAGCAGCTTCGTCACGCGGGCAAGGTTCTCACCGCTTTCTGCCACATGCGCGCAGACGAAGGTTGTTTTCGGATGCCGCGCAATGACGCGGTCGCGCTGGTCGAGCAGCTCGTGCTTGGAGAATTGTGCGCCGTGAAAACCCCAGTCAGGATGCGACGCCAACTCTTCGTAGCGCTCGTTGCGCGCATCGATGGGGAGGAAGAAGGCGTCAGGATCGGCTGTATGAAACATGACTGGAATACCCAGCTCGGCAGCCTTGTCGAAGATGGGAGCTAGCCGCTCATCGTCGACGCGCAGCAGCACGCCGTTTGCATCGCGCACGCCAAGCCCGAGGTCTTTCCAGAATTTGATGCCCTGTGCGCCGCGCTCGACGAGCTTCTCCAGCCGGTCGAGCGTGACGGAAACGAAATCAGGCTTCTCGATGCCGGACCAGTCCATCCATCCGATGGTGGCAAAGCGGTCCGGAGCTGCAGAATGAAATTTATCGATCATGGCAAGCGCAGCATCGCCTGTTTTCATGGTGATGTTGACGACCTTCTCGATGCCGCAGGCATCCATTACGCGCAGCACATTGTGAGGCTCGAGCGCGTCGAGATGGTTGTGGTAATCGATGACAGGAAAGCGCGCCCGCTCCAGATGATGCTCCGGAGTCCTGAGCATCGAGACGGGTTGAAACTCACTCAGCGGAAGGCTCACATCGGCCTTCGCTGTCACCATGGCTACAAATTTGTCCTGATCGGTCATTGGAAAACTCGGTGTTTCTCTTTTTCAGGATTTCTTGTCGTCACTCAACCCGGAGAACATAGCGCGCAAATCCTGAAATCCCTTCACTGCAACTATCAGCGTGATGGCGGCGAAGGCAATGCCGGAAATCACCAGCCACACGGCCCAGAAATACATCCATGAACTCATCGCATCTCTCCGGTCGGAACCGCCACTTCAGCGGCGGCGCTGTTGTTGCTCCTGCCCAGGAACGAGCCGATCAGCAACCCAATAGCCGACAGGCCGAAGGCAGCAAAGCCGGCGAAGCTCTCGCTCTTGTGGAGGAAAAAAAAAGGAATGATCGCTCCCGCAGCGCCGGCAATCATCGCGCAATATCCGCCCGTGGTGTTGGCGCGCTTCCAGTAAAGACCGCCAATGACGCAGACGAATGCGCCGGCAAGAAAGATCGTTCCGGTGATGTTCAGATAAAGATAGACCGCGCCCGGCGGCGTGTAGAGCAGTCCCCAGAAGATGAGAAAAAGACCAACGGCAAAATTGCAGATGCGGTTGATGAGCAGCTGCGTTGCGTCGCTCAGTGGCGCGCGGCCAATCTGCTTTCTTAGAGGGCCGATGATGTCCTGCGAGATGACCGCGCTCCAGCCCAGCAGATATGAGCTGTTGACGGACATGGTCGCAGCAAGCATGCCGGCAACCACGATGCCGCGAATACCGGGCCCGAGCAGCATGGCCAGCATTGCGGGCATGGCGTCAATCGGCTCAAGCGCGTGCCCGTTCACAACCGGCTGCGGCACTCCGCCGGTTAGCGCGCCGGTGCCCAGCAACGTGAGGGCGGCGATGCCCCAGAGCATCGGCAGCATACCGCGCCCTAGAAAGATGAAGCCGGTCCAGGTCATCACGCGCTTCGATACTTCGGGGCTCTTCGTCGAGAACATGCGCATCGCCGTAGTCTGCCAGCAGGTGTGAATCGCGAGCCACAGCAGCAGCTGCCAGACGAGGAAACTCAATCCGAATTTGGGCGCGGTGATGGGATTGAAACCGCTCGCGCCCATTACGCTTGTGACCTTTGCGACCATCGCATGCCATCCGGCAAAGTGCACGGCGTAGATGGTGATGATGATGGTGGCTACAGAGAGCAGGACATATTGCAGGTAGTCGGTGATGACGATCGAGATCATGCCGCCGACTGTTGTATAGATCAGCTCGAGCAGCAGGATGGCAATCATCGCAGCGACGAGGTACTTCTGGTTGAGGCCGCTGATGACGGTCAGGAACTCGCCTTCGATTTTGAGGAAGACGCCCATGTTGAGAATGCCGCCGAGCGCCACCAGAAATCCGGTAACGATGCGCAGGCCGCGGCTATACTTCACTTCGAAGTATTCCGGGACTGTCATCAGGCGCAAAGCGCGGAGGCGGCGGATCACAAAGCCGGTGCGGCCTACGAAGATCATGGCGATGCCGGAGATCAGCGCAGCAGCGAATGCAGCGAAGCCGTAGCGGTAGCCGAGCTCGCTGTTGTACATGAAAGTGATGGTGCCGATCTCAGTCGCCGCCAGCGTGGCGATGCCGATGTATGTGCCGAGCTCGCGGCCTGCAACCAGAAAGTGCGCCGTGCTGCCGACATATTTCCTGCCCAGCAGGCCGATCAGCATAGAGCCGGCCAGGTAGACGATGACGATGATCCAGTCGATGGCGGCGAAGTTCATCGGGATCCGGTCTCCACGGCGAGCCCAGGGAAGTTGTGCTGTTTGAGGAAGGCGGCGGTCAACTCACGGTCGCAGAAGGCTTCGGTGCCGCCGGATCGCTGCGTGGACAATGCTCCGGTAATGTTGCCGGCCAAGGCGCATGTTTCCGGTGGGAACCCGCGCAGCCAGGCGAAGAGGAATCCGGCATTGAAGCTGTCACCCGCGCCAATTGTATCCACTGTGGTTACATTTACTGATGGCTCAATGAATCGCTTGTCGCTCATCTGGACAATCGACCCGCGCGAGCCGCACTTCACGGCGACACAGGGAACACGCGTGGCGAGGACAGCAAGCGCATCATCTAGCGAATCTTTTTTTGTGATGCGGCAGGCTTCAGCTTCATTAGGCAGCAGAATGTCGATCAGTCCGAGCAGCTCGTCGAGCACGCCGCCCCACTTGTCTTCCGGATCGTCGTTCGTGTCGAGGGAAATGGTCAGACCGGCGCGCTTCAATTCGCGGAAGAGCTCGGGGAGATTGGGAGCGAGCGCAGTCTGAAGGTAAAGGGACGACAGATGAAAATGTCGCGACGACTTCAGATACTCAAGATCGAGATCGCGCACGGTCATCTCGCTCATCGTGCCGGGATAGGTCAGGATATGCCGCTCCTTGCCGTGATGGAGGAGCACGGTGACTCCGGTAGAACGCTCGGAGTCGAAGACTGTGCGGCTGATGTCGGCGCCGCCGGCTTTGAGGCGTTCGAGGGCGATTTTTCCGAGGTCATCGGTGCCGGCGCGCGTGATAAAGCCCACTTTCGCACCCAGAACGGCCAGGTTATGCGCCAGGATCGCCGAAGAACTGCCTAATGTTGCCTGGAAATCCGTGGCCAGCAGTTCCCTTTCGACCGGCATCGGCTGCGGAAGGCCATAGAGGATCAGGTCAAGATTGATTTCGCCTGCAATTGTGACGTCAAACATGTGAGAGGAGCCAATCAAGGTATGTATTGGCATTTCCGCACAAATCGAAATTAAAAGTCAATAAAAGATTGCAATCGTAACTAAATTGCCTAGACCAGAATCAGTTCCACGCCCTGCCCCCGAAGCGTCTCCGCATCGGCATCGGACAAACCGTGGTCGGTAATGACGCAGTGCACACTCGCAGGAGGTATGATGCGCGAAAGACTGCGACGGTGGAACTTGGTTGAGTCACAGACGACGACGACTTTTCTCGCCGCCTTCACCATGGCGCGGTTCACGCGCGATTCGAGCACATTCGGCGTGGTGAGGCCGATCTCAAGGTCGAATCCATCGACTCCAAGAAAGAGCACGTCGGCATGCATTTCTTCGAGAACGTCTTCGGCCAGAGGCCCGACCAGCGAGAAAGAATTTTTGCGCAGCGTACCACCTGTCAGGATGACATCGAAGTCGGTGCCAGCAAGATCGGCAGCGATGTTAATGGCATTCGTAATGACAGTAAGGTGCACGAAGCGGCGAAGGGCATGGGCCACGGCTGTTGTAGTGGTGCCGGAATCAAGCATCACGCACTGGCCGTCCTGCACGAGCTTGATGGCGGCTGCGGCGATGCGCTGCTTTTCCTGCGAGTGCTGACGCATCTTCTCCTGCAACGAGGGGTCGAACATGGCTCCGGCGGAAAGGGGCAAAGCTCCGCCGTGCGTGCGCTGCACGAGTCCCTTGGACTGGAGGTAGTCGAGATCTTTGCGAATGGTGATCTGCGAAATGCCAAGGTTCTCAGAAAGCTCATTCACGAGGACGCGGCCATGGCTCTGTACAAGGCCAAGGATGTGCTGTCGGCGCTCCTCAATCAACATGGAATCATGATCAATTTCTTTTTTCGTAGCTTTACGTGGCAAGAATCGGTACCTGTTAGAAGAGAGTCTCCACCAGAACACAGATTGTATGCGAATGTGCCGGTAGAATGGGAATCTTCTTTTTGGCGGCAGGAATCCGGCTTGCTTCCCTGTTACGGATGTTTTCGCATGATACGCCATCCTTTGTTTCCGCAAAGGATGGCGTATCAGCAACTACTCTAGAAGGTAAATCCACCCAGGAAAGTGATCTGCCGCACCTGACCACTTTCAAGCGAATTGAAGGTTCCGTACTGGCTGGTGAATTGATTGCCTCCTGCCACCGTGATATCTCCACTCGGCGCCAGAAACTGGGGATGATTGAAGAGGTTCGACATCTGCGCGACAAAGTTGAAATGCACGCGCTCGGTGATGGGCACAGACTTTGTCAGCGAAAGATGCGTTTGATAGAGATGCTGGCCTTCAAGACTGTTGGGGCGCGCGTTGCCGAAATGGCCCGGCTGCGGAACTGCAAATGCCGCGGTGTTGAACCAGCTGCTATAGCTTTTGCCGCCGGGAACATGATTCGGATCGCCTACGAGATCGGGCAGGCCGCCAACGGTTCCCGTGTTGGACGGATCAGAGCCGCTGAAGGCCGGCGAGAAACCGAGTCCTGAGGCAAGGAAGGTCTGAACGCTGGTAGACCATCCACCGACGATGCGGTCGACCACACCGCCACTGTCTGCAAGGTAGCGTTGCCCTTTGCCAAAGGGCAGCGCCCAGACAAGGCTACCGGAAGCGTAATTCCGGCGCGTCTGGCCATCGTTTGCCCAGTGCCCGAGCACGTCATATGGATTTTCCGTGTCCAGGTAATTTGCCAGGCTCTCGGTATAGGCGTAGCTTGCACTGAAGTTGAAGCCCCCCACCCTGCGCTTGGCTTCGAACTGGAGCGCGTTGTATCTTGTGCTGCCGTCAAAGCGAAGCATGCTTGCAGTTACGAAGTTATAGGGTCGGGTGACCTGAGTGTTTGTGCTGGGCTGAGGTTTATTGATGTTCACCGAATAATCGATTCCACTGCTGTGCGAACCGAGATAGGAAACGCGAAGACCGATGTGTGCAATCTCTTCCTCGTAACTGACGCTGTATTGCTGGATATGTCCGTGACTGATATGCAGAGGATAGCCACTGACACTCTGGCTGGGTATGACAGCTCCCGAGGTGCTGGACGGATAGGGGTTGGGGAAAGAAAGATATGGATTCGAGCTGTCTGTCACCTGGTAGATCTGGCTGATGGAAAACGGGCCAGTAGAACCAAGCTGCGGATTGATGGGTTCGAAGTTGTTATAAGCATTTCCGCCAAAGCGGGACGTATAAATGCCGTATCCACCGCGAATAACAGAATGGTCCGTCAGCGAATATGCGACACCGACGCGAGGAGCAAAATTGGTCTTGTCCGCGACTGCCTGAACGTTGCCGGCAACAACCGCGATGTTTTTTGGAAATAGAGGGCTGACCTTGGGGAGAGCCGCCGGCGTGACAATGACATCTCCGGTTGCGGGGTCCCAGTTATACATCAGATAGTCGCCAGCAAATGGCGTGCCATAGAAATCCCAACGCAGGCCATAGCTCAGGTTCAGCTTGCGGGAGAGCTTGAAGGAGTCTTCCGCGTAGAGGCCATACTCGGTGAGTGTCTGCTTTCTGTCTCCGAGTGGACTGACACGCTGGCTTTGCTGCGGCAATCCAAGCAGGAAGTCAGCATAGGCACTGCCTGTGATGAATCCGTTGAAAGTGAATGTGCCGTAGTTGGGGACAACTCCATAGAAGTTTTCGTAGTGTTGGATGTTGCCGCCGAACTTCAGGGCGTGCTTCCCTAACTGCCAGTCGATGTTGTCATTGAGAGTCGTAATGTGATTGTTGGATTTCACGCCGCCTGGAACATCGACCAGAGAGTTGAGACCCGAGATATCCACTTCCGGAAAGCCCTGGCCTGTCTGCCCGCCCGGATTTGCTCCCTGAAGACCAACGGTGGACAACACAGTGCTGCCATCAGGAGGAGTGACTCCGCCTTCGGATTGCCCATCGACCATGTAGTCCGTGGAATAGCCGAAGCGAAGGTTGTTGACCAGCGTGGAAGAGAATATCTGCGTGTCGCCAGCAGCCCACTGTTTGTGTTGTCTTTTTCTGGTCCAGATCAGATCTGGCAGGCCGTCATTGAGCACATAGGGAGTCTGGCGCATTAACCAGCGCACAAAAAGCGAGTTGGTTTTGGTGAGGTTGTGATCGACGCGAACAATGGGCCAGTCTCCGCGGAAGAGATCACTGTTAAAGGGAAAATGAAACGCATAGTTATTGACCGGCGAGCTTACATCTACATTCGGCGCTGGATAATAGATGTTCTGCAGGGCCGCTGAGACCGGGCTGATGCGCGACGCAGGAATGGTGTTGTTGGGGAAGGGCTGTCCGGTTGTGGGATCGATAATCGTCGTTGAGAACACCCCGTTGCGCCATGCGTTCGTCGGGACATTTGCCGTGCCGAAAGTTCCTAGCGGAATACGCTGCGCAAACCAGCCTCCGTAAAAGAAAGTGCGATCGCGCCAGATCGGGCCGCCTGCTTCGAGGTCCCATTCATGCTGAAGGTAGGGAGTCTTGCCTGTATCGAAGAATCCGCGGGCGTTGAACACGGAGTCATAAATCCGGTATGTGGCTTTTCCATGGAAGGTGTTTGTGCCGCGCTTTGTGACCTGGCCGACCTGCGCAGGCACCGGGCTTTCCGCAGGAGCGTTGAAGACGGTCGCAGATACCTGCTCGAAAAAATTGGCATTGTTGCTTTGTATGCCCTGAAGGTCGTTCGGGATGCCGTCAAATGTCTGGCCCTGCTGCGATGCCTGCTCACCATTGATGACCGGAGGATACGTGCCGCCCTGCACGCCTGCGAGCGTGGTGAGCTGATACCACGTACTTGGATATATCGTGACCTGCGGCGACTGCTCATGCTGTTTGGCGGTGAACATGTCAGAGATTGTGGGCAATTCGGTGGAAATGACGGCCGCACCGGCAGACACAGTCACTTCCTGGATGGCCTGTCCAAGAGCAAGTTGCGGGTCGAGGCGCCGGACCTGTCCACTGTCAAGAATGATGTTCTGCGCCACGAAGGCCTTGAAACCTTTCGCATTGCAGTGCAGCTCATATGTACCCGGCTTGAGCTCACTAAACTCAAAATCGCCGCTCGCGAGCGTCGTTACCTGCCGCACTGTCTGCCCGGTTGTCGGCTCAAGAAGAGTGATTTGCGCATCCGCGATAACAGCGCCTGAAGTGTCTGAGACCGTACCGCGCAGGGTTGCATTGAGGGTTTGGGCCCAGGCGCAGGAGCCCATATATAGAATCAAAACAGAGGTACAAAGACGCGTAAACATCCGAAAGCCCCCTTAAAGATCCACACCGAATTTCTGATTGGCCAATGTCTTGATGACAGGCTGGAAAAGAGCCCTGCTGCATACTTTCTATTTCATTTGAGTCGTAATTTATCGCAGAAATAGAAAGTAAACGATACTTAAACAAATGCCAGAGGCTAGTCAATAGAAATTTACAGTCTTTATCCCATTGATTAAAAATCGTTATGGAGTGCGGATTTTATGGTATTTTCTGCATATTTTCAGTTGGATACGGGAAACAGGCTCGCACAAAAAGTGTGTATCTCCGGTCATTCCCTTTAATTTCGCTTGCTTACGATCTTCGTCTACTGTAATACAATCAAAGGCCGAAGATAAAAGGAGTCAATCGCTTGCAGGACGCACTTTCTGCGCTGCTTTCGCTGTCTGAGAAAGAAAAACAGAGCCGTGGCCTTACGGATACGCCGCGCGAAATCCAACAACAGCCGGAAACCTGGCTGGGCACATTCGACCATCTCAAGACCACCCATAGCTCGATTCGCAGCTTTCTGGAGAAATGCGGACTGACGCCCGGAGCCGCCAATCCTCCGGACGTGATTCTTGCGGGGGCGGGCACGTCAGACTACATCGGGCGCGCGCTGAGCCGCATCCTGCGCCGGCAGTGGCATTGCAATGTTGCAGCGGTGCCAAGCACAGAACTGCTGACGAATCTTGATGACCACATCCTTCCCGGCAGGAAGTATCTGATGATTTCCTTCTCGCGCTCGGGCCAGAGCTCGGAAGGGATCGCGGTGATGGAGCACGCTCTCAGCTCTTATCCCAGGCAGATCCATCACCTGCTCATTACGTGCAATGAGTCCGGGCCGATGGCGAAATTTCCGGATGTCTTCACGATTGTGCTGGATGATGCTGTGAATGACCGCGGGCTGGCGATGACCAGCTCTTTTACGAACATGGTCATTGCCGGGCAGTATCTGGCACATGCGCATGCTCCGCAGAGCTATGGGCCGCTGGTGAAAAGCCTGGCGCAGATGGGAACAGACCTGCTGCCGCGGGCTGCCAACCTGTCTGCAAGTCTGGCAAAAAAGAATTTCAGCCGTGTTTGTTTTCTCGGCACAGGAACACTGCAGGCTGTCGCCAGAGAATCGGCGCTGAAGGTGCTGGAGCTGAATGCGGGCAAAATTGCCACGCTTGCCGAGTCCTTTCTTGGTCTGCGCCATGGGCCAATGTCTTTCCTCAACAAGGAGACGCTGGTGGCTGCGTTTCTCTCGGGAGACGAAGACCGCCTGCCCTATGAGCTTGATCTGCTCGAAGAAATCCGCAGCAAGAATCTGGCTGGAGAGATTCTGGCGGTCACTCCGCGGAGGAATGACCGCGTCCAGTCGATGACACCACATATTCTGCATCTGGATGCACCGCATGATTTTCCTGATGCCTGCCGTCCGCCCGTTGATGTGATCGCGGGACAACTGCTTGCGCTCTTTCTTGCGATGGAAAACGGCATTACGCCGGATACGCCAAGCGACGGCGCCATCAGCCGCGTTGTCTCCCACGTAAAAATTTATTCGCCGGCCGGAAGAACGGAGAAATGAAAAAAATAAATTGCACGTTGCCGGCGCGCTGTTGCGCATTGTTCCTGTCCTGCTCTCTCGGGGTTCTGGCGGCGCAGGCTCAGGATGCGGGCAAAGCCATGGCTTCCGTCCATGGCACGAGCTACCGGCTGGCAAACCGTGAAGTGGAAGCGGGCTGGAGCGTTTCCGATGGGAAATTAGACACCGTAACAGTTACAGATAAACTGCATGGCACGGTGGTCCAGGCATCCGCGCCTTTCGCGATCCTTTTGAAAGACGGGACCATCTATAACGCAGGCAATGTGCACGCGGATGGCGCTCCACAGATGCACGCGCTCACGCCGCAGCCAGATGCTTCCCGGTATTCCGACCGAATCCCGGGTGAGCAATTCGATCTCCCGCTGGTCAGCAGTGACGGCAATGTTCATCTCACCTGGTCGGTAATTCTGCGCGACGGATCGAATTATGTACGGCAGATTCTTACCATTGCGGCTGGCGATCATGATCTTGCTATCAAGCGAACTGCATTGATCGATGTGGATCTTCCGGGAGCACGCGTTGTCGGTTCCGTGCAGGGCTCGCCGATTGTTGCCGGGGATATTTTCCTTGGATTCGAGCATCCTATCTCTGACAGCAAGGTGGTCGGCAACCGCGCAACAGCTGTGATTGACCGCGAGCTGCCGCTCAAGGCGGGACAGTCTGTCACCTATTCTTCGGTGATCGGCGTGACACGCACTGGACAGTTACGACGCGATTTTCTCAACTACATCGAGCGCGAGCGCGCACATCCCTACCGTACTTTTCTGCATTACAACTCCTGGTACGATCTCGGCTACTTCAGTCCTTATGACGAAGCAGGAGCGCTCGACCGCATCAACACATTCGGCCGTGAACTGCATGAGAAGCGCGGCGTCACGCTTGACTCCAATCTTTTCGACGATGGATGGGACAACCACGCAACGTTGTGGAGCTTCAACAAAGGCTTCCCAGATGGTTTCACTCACGTGCGCGAAGCGGCGGAGAAATACGGAGAAGAGCCGGGCATCTGGCTGTCTCCGTGGGGCGGTTACGCGGGACCGAAGAAAGAACGCCTGCAGTATGGCAAGGAGCAGGGCTTCGAGATTGTCAGCAACGGCTTTGCGCTCTCAGGGCCGAAGTATTATGCACGCTTCCGGGATGTGTGCCTGGAGATGATCCGCAAGTACGGCGTGAACCAGTTCAAGTTTGACGGCACAGGCAACGCCGATTCCGTTTTTCCCGGAAGCAGCTTCGACAGCGACTTTGCCGCGGCCATTCATCTTATCGGCGAGTTACGCCAAGCCAAGCCCGATATTTATATCAACCTGACTACAGGCACATATCCCTCTCCTTTCTGGCTACTGTATGCAGACTCGATCTGGCGCGGCGGCGAGGATGACGATTTTGCCGGAGTCGGCTCCTATCGTGAGCGCTGGATCACTTATCGCGATGCGGATACTTACGAGCGGATTGTCCGCGGCGGCCCGCTGTATCCTCTGAATTCGCTTATGCTCCACGGCATGATCTATGCACAGCGGCACAAGCATCTGAATACGGACCCCAACAACGATTTCCGCAATGAAGTCCGGGACTACTTCGGCACGGGAACACAGTTGCAGGAGATGTACATCACGCCGTCATTGCTGACCCAGGCAAACTGGGATGATCTTGCCGAGGCTGCGAAGTGGTCGCGCTCGAATGCCGAGGTGCTCAAGGACACACACTGGATCGGCGGCGATCCGGCATGGCTTGAAGTTTATGGATGGGCTTCGTGGACTCCGAAGAAGGGGATTCTGGTCCTTCGCAATCCGAGCGATCACCCGCAGAGCATTCGCATTGATGTGCAGAGCGCCTTTGAGCTGCCGCCGGGAGCGCCGCAGAGCTACACAGCAAAGAGTCCATGGAAGGATGACGCGGGCAAGTCCTCGATTGAGCTCAGGGCCCACAGTCCGCATGAGTTCCAGCTGGCTCCGTTTGAGGTGCTGACGCTGGATGCTACGCCCAGATAGGTTTCCAGTTCAGCTTGTCGGTTCCCACCCTTTCGCAAAAGCGCGAAAGGATGGGGCACCCAATGTTAAACGATCGACTTAGCTCTTAAATCCTCGCAAGAGGTCGCAGGCCTGCTTCAGGTCGCGGTCTTTTTTGGCGAAGCAGAAGCGCAGCAGGTTCTCGCCGCGACCACCGCTGAAGAATGCAGTCCCTGCCACGGCAGCCACTCCTGTTGCAGCTAATAGATTCCGCGCCTTCTCGCGGGCTGTTGCTCCGGGAACTTCGCTTACATCGGCCAGCACATAATAGGCTCCGCTGGGGACTGAAGGCGCAAAGCCGGCATCAGTAAGAGCGCTGCACAGCATGTCGCGCTTGGCCTGATAGTCGGCAGACAGAGCCTGATAGAAACTGTCCGGCAGCTCTACGAGTCCCGTAGCTGCGCCGTACTGAAATGGTGAAGGCGCGCAGACATAGGTCAGGTCGTGGAAGTATGCGATGGAGCCAAGCCAGCGTTTATCAGCGGCCAGATAGCCGAGGCGCCATCCGGTGACACTGAAGGTCTTCGAAAGGCCGGAGATTGTGATGGTGCGTTCGGCCATCCCTGGGAACGATGCCGGGGAGATGTGCTCCGTTCCATCGAAGAGGAAGTATTCGTAAATCTCGTCGGTCAGGATGAAGAGGTCGTGCTCTTCGGCGAGCGCGGCAATCTGTTCGAGCTCCATGCGGGTAAAGACCTTGCCGCATGGATTTGACGGCGAATTCAGAAGCACTGCGCGCGTGCGAGGCGTGATGGCAGCGCGGAAGGCATCAAAGTCGACCTCCCAGGTATGCATCATCAGCGGTACAGGCCTGGCCGGAACGCGCAGGCTCAACAACGTATTGACGTGATAGCCATAGTAGGGCTCGAAGATGATGACTTCGTCGCCCGGATCGAAGAGCGCGAGGCAGGCAGCATACATCCCGCCGGTGGCGCCTGATGTGACGAGAACCTCTGATTCCGGATCGACGGCGATGCCGTTGTAGGATTCTAGCTTGTGCGCAATGGCTTCGCGCAGTGGCGCAATACCATCGAGGCGAGTATAGATGTTGTAGCCATCGTGAATCGCCTTAATTGCGCTCTCGACCACCGGCGATGGGACTTCCGTGTCACAGACTCCCTGCGCCAGGTTCACTCCGCCGATACGGTCGCACTCCACCGTCATCGCGCGAATCTCTGACTGCATGATCTTCGGAGAAATCCCGCTCAAGCGCAGCTTGTCTGTTGCTGTTCCCATGTCATACATCTATCACGGGAAGCCGAGAATGGGACAGCGGGCTCAGCGCGCTCTTTTTGAGCTGCTCGCAAGTCTGACTTATCGTCGTCTATGCTTGGTTGACAGGAGACAACCGATGAAACTCACTCGCCGGGAATTCAGCTGGCTTGCTGGTGCAAGCCTAATGTCCAATGCCCTGCCATCACTTCAGGCACAATCGGGCGACCGCCGCATCGGTTATTGCATTGTTGCCCTGGGGCGCATCTCGATGGACCACTTCATGCCGGGCGTGAAGCTTTCGAAGCAGTCAAAAATTACGGCGCTGGTCAGCGGGCATCCGGACAAGGCGCACAAGATGGCCGCTGAATATGGGGTTCCTGAAAACGCGATCTACACCTATGAGAACTATGACGAGATCCGCAACAACAAAAACATCGATGCGGTCTACATCGCGCTACCCAACAACATGCACCCCGAGTTCACCATCCGCGCTGCGCGCGCCGGAAAGCATGTGCTCTGCGAGAAGCCTATGTCGACCAGCGTGGCAGACGCCAAAGCCATGATCGATGCCTGCAAGAAGGCCAACGTGAAACTGATGATTGCCTATCGCTGCCAGTATGAACCGACAAACCTGCGCGCGATTGAGCTGATCCGCCAGGGCAAGCTGGGCAAGATACAGGCGATTGAAAGCGCGCACGGATTCAACATCAGAGCGGGCGAATGGCGATTGAACAAAAAGCTTGCGGGCGGCGGACCGCTGCTCGATGTCGGCATCTATTCTCTGAATGCCTGCCGCTACCTGACCGGCGAAGAGCCTACTGAAATCAAAGCGTCCTCTTCCACGATTGACCATGATGGACGCTTCAACGAGGTCGAAGAGAACACAGCATGGACGATGAAGTTTCCTTCAGGCGTTGTCGCCAGCTGCAACACAACCTATGGCGCCAATATGGACGGCTACTATCGCGTGCATGGCTCGCAGGGCGTGCTCGATGTGCAGACGGCCTTCGGTTACCAGGGCCAGCATCTGAGGGCCACGTTCAGCGACAAGACCAGTCTCGACGAGCCGAATCCGGCGAAGGACCCATCGCACTTTACCCGGCAAGCAGACTACTTTGCTGAGTGCATTTTCAAAAACCAAAACCCGAAAAGCGATGGCGAAGAAGGGCTGCGCGACATGGAGTGGATGTCGCGCATTTACCAGTCGTCAGGATTGAAGGGTTTGTAACTCTCCTGCGCCTGATGCGTAGTGCTGGTCGATTGTCGCAAGCAGACGCTCGGCCATGGTTTCCGCTTTGCGCACGAAAATCGCAGCTACCGGCTGCGGGAACAACTCGGCTGCAGTCTGCCGCCACAGTTTCAGCCAGCGCTCAAAGTGCTGCGCTCCGATGCGCGGCAGAAGCATCAGGTGCGCCATCATGGGATTGCCCTTGTATCGGCCGCTTGCCAGTATCAGCGACGACCAGAAGGCGCGCATCCTCTCAAGATGCGGCTCCCATTCGTCGCCGATGACGCGCTCAAAGATTGGGCCTAGTGTCTCGTCCTGCCGGACACGGGTGTAGAAGGTATCGACGAGAGTGGCGATCTGCTCTTCGCTTATGGAAGTGGAGAGATGGATCAGCATGTTTTCTCTTTTAATGATAATCCCCTTGCGCCAGCTTCTATGCCGTGTAGCTGGAGGACTGCAGGTCCATCCACTACCCCTTCCCCTTCACTGCGTTCAGGGTCAGGGTTCGGTCGGGATGACAATTCGTTAAGCAGCTGCGCCATAAACAAATCCGCGCTGACATCTTGCCTTCCAAGCGATGCCCTCCTTCCCCCTCCCCCGGGGAGCTAAGTCTTTGAAAACACACGATTTATTTTTTTAATGCAGCAAAGTATTGAAAGCAGGCAGGTTCCATCTAAAGTCTTGATTCCGGGCAGCAAAAAACCCGCCGGTCTGGCGGGTTTTCTCTCCATTTCGCTCTTTATTTAAGGATACCAGAAAGAGAGGAAATATCCGCTCATTGTCCGTTGCAACAAGTATCTCTTGAAATGAGCAGCTTACAGAGCAATATGACTTTGAGAGGGCTTGACAGGCTGTATTCGGTGACCGGGACTGAAGAGGTTGCTGAAAGTGCAATTCATTTGAAAAGCGATCCCTCAGGGGCTAGAGCATTTTCAAGAATAGTGTGTCCGTATGTCCGAAAGCCCTAAAAAGCTTCACCACAGAGGACACAGAGGTTTTCGCAGTGGGAAATCTCTGACATTACAGAGCGTCGGTTACACCCATTACCTAATCCGCTCTAATACCCATCTCGCCAATGTAGCGAGCGAATAAATGTTTGCGTGCGGACTGCTTTCGTTTGGATTCCTGCTTCCCATCCTTTCATCCAAAAGCAGGATGAAAGGATGGGGCACCCCTTGTTGTGGCTATCGATGCAAATTGCCTAGCTCAGGGTGATTGCCAGCTTCGTTACCGACATGGGTGGGAATGAGAAGCTGACGGTTGATCCACTGGCCGTTGCCTGCGCTGGCTTCGTCTCGACGGCATGCGGCTGCTCGAAGGTGTTGTGCGCATGAATATCAGAGGCGGCCAGTATCGTTGCTGAAGCGGAAGCAACACTTCCACCGCCACGAATTGCGATCTCAGCATTGCGAGCATCGCTCAGGTGGGGATTGACCACGGTCAGCGTCAGCTGCTTGCCATTGATTGAGGCCGAGCCTGTAAGGCCATGAAGATTGCGCTGCACCGATCGCGCCTGCTGTCCGTTACGCGGAGGCCCCCAGCGGTCAGGCTTCTGAATGTCAGTGAAAGTGATCGCAGGAGCGGAGAACTCTGCACGCACCGCCTGCGCGCCCTGATGCGCTGCATACATCTCGAAGACGTTGAAGTTCGGTGTTGTGATGAACCGGTCTTCGTGCGCAAGAAAGAGCGAGTCGATGCAGTTGATCAACTGCGCGCAGTTCCCCATCACTACTTTCTCGGCGTGACGGTTGAAGATATCGAGCGTCCATGCAGTCACAATGGCGTCGCGCATGGTGATCTGCTGGCCAAAGATGTGCGTGGGATCCACTTCAGTGCCAGCACCGTACCAAGGGCCGTACTCATCGACTACAAGGCGCGTGCGATGCTCCCGGTCATAGACGCCGATCGCCGTCCACATGTTCTCAATGATCTGCTCGGTCGATGCGCCCTGGTAGATAAGAGAGTATGCATCCTGCTCGTTGAAGTTCAGCGCTTCAAGCGCGTTGGTGTAGTTGTGCACGGACCACCCAAAGGGAGGACGGATGGGCCGGCGGCGCAGAATGTCTTCGAAGAACTGCGTTGTCCAGTCCACGTCGTTCTGATTCGGCCCCGAGGCGACGTAGCGAAGATTGACGCCGTAGCCAGGCACCCATGCGGTGAAGCGGCGGTATTCGTTTGAATACTCTTCCGGAGTAAATTCTCCGCCGCAGCCCCAGCTCTCATTGCCGATGCCCCAGTAGCGCACGTTGTAGGGCTCGGTGTATCCGGCCTGCGCGCGAATGTCAGCATACGTCGTGCTGTGCGCGGGAGAATTGCAGTATTCGACCCACTGGTCGAAGGCGAGAGGCGGAAGAGCGCGCAGGTTCGCGGCGATATAGGGCTCCGATCCGGCCAGCTTGCAGAACTGGATGAACTCATCGGTGCCGAAAGTGTTCGGCTCAAACTTCTGCACGGAATCAGCGGGCAGCTTTTGCGCCTGGGGATCGTCGACCCAGAAGTTTGTGCGCCGCGGACGCTTGTCGCGCGGGCCGATGCCGTCCTTCCAGTCATAGCTGTCGGCGAAACAACCGCCGGGCCAGCGGATGACAGGCGACTTGATGGCCTTCAGCTTTTCAACCAGTTCTTTGCGTATTCCGCCGGTGTTGGGAATCTTCGACTTCTCGCCTACCCACACGCCGTCGTAGATGACGCCGCCGAGGTGCTCGGTGAAGTGTCCGTAGATTTCAGGAGCAATGGTCGCGATCGGCTCGTCGAGCAGAACTTCGATATGCGCGTCGGCGGTGGCTGCGAGGGCCTGCCTGCGGAACAGAAAAAAGGCGGAGCCGGCGAGCGCGCTGGTCTTCAGGAAATCGCGTCGTTGCATTGGTGTCCTCGTGCGGAGAGAGTCTTAAAAAATGGTTATGGGGAGCATGAGAAAACATTTACTCGAATTTCGTCAATAGGCTTCTAGAGCATTTTCAAGAATAGTGTGTCCATATGTCCGAAAGCCTTAAAAAGCTTCACCACAGAGGACACAGAGAACACAGAGGTTTTCGCAGCGGGAAATCTCAGGCATTTCAGAGCGTCCCGGATACACCATTACCTAATCTGCTCTAATACCTTTGCGCGGCCATGCCTGCATGTTCATTGAATTCGGCGCGCAATCGTAAGCGCGCCACACGCTCCCAGCAGTCATTTGCCGCTTGTTTGCGCTGGCTGTAGATACGCGGCTTTCCATCAAAACGGATTTTTCCTGAAACACTTTTGCGGCCCAGCGTCTCCCACAAATGCGGGCCAAAATGCACATCGCCGTAATAGCAGAGGTCGCGCTCCTCCGCTCCCGGCGATTCGTAGCTCAGGGCTGCAGCAGATACAGGCATTTCCGCTTCCACGGCCGGTTCGAAAAGGAAAGAATGGAACGGCAGGAGAGTTCCGCCATCAGTGCTTGTTCCCTCAGGAAACAACACCACCGGAACGCCTGACCTTAATGCAAACTCAATGGCAATAGCCGCCTCGGTGGCGCTGCTGCGCTTGCCGCGCTGGATGAAGATCGTTCCGCCCAGACTCGCCAGCAGGCCGAATACGGGCCATGAGCGCACATCGTCCTTCGAAACAAAAATGCGCGGTCCGAGCGCGGCATGCAGCAGGATGTCGAGGTAGCTTAGATGATTGGAGACTATGAGGCCGGATTGAGGGGCGGGGCCATCCGATATCGCTGTTATTCCGAGACGCCGCAGTACAAGCGCGCAAGACTCGTGCATCCATACTGCGCGATCATGCAGTTGCGGCTTATGTCTGCGAATCCGCAGAAGAAAAAAGCGGAACAATAATTCAAGAAATGTAAGCAGGAAAACGGCGAGGCGCAGAATGCTGCGGCAGCTGCTTCCTAGTGTTCGTCGTCCAGTAGAAATCGGTTCCTCGCTGCGGGCGTCAACTGTTGAAGGTCGAGCAGGGTGAGAAAGTCGATGGTGCCGAACTCACGATCCCAGGCAGGCTCTCCGCAGATGCGCGCGCCAATTCCAATATACGTCTTCAACAGCCGGGGGATCTTGGGCGCTGCCTGCATCGCATTCTCCAGGCGTGGCAGCCTGTAGGGCGGCGTGGGCACGGTGCGGAATTCCGGCTCGGCCAGAAACGGCGAAAGCTGTTCGTACACGGCCCAGCCTTCGGCGGCATCCTGTGAGTTGAGCGAGGAGCAGCCGATAAGATAGCGCAACCCGTAGAACTTGCAATACTGCGCGATACCGCGCCAGAGGAGGGTGAGCACTTCGCTCGAACGGTGGTCGCGTTCGATGGATGCACGGCCCAATTCAAGAACCTGATCGCGCGCAGCTTCATAAGGGCTGAAATCGAATTCCTGCGCGCTGTAATAGCCCAGCCTTCTTTTGGCATCCTTGCCGCTCTGCATGCGGTACGTTCCGACTACTTCTTCGCTGTCCCGGTCTTCAACAATCAGGTGATCGCAGACATAGTCGAACTGATCGGTGTCGAGGCCGGTGGAGTAAGACGACTTTAATCCCTCACCTAACTCGAGGTTAAAGACTTTGAAGCGAAGCCTGCATGCCGCATCGCGCTCTTCTTCAGAAGTGGCCAGACGAATCTGATACTTGCCCAGCTCGATGCTTATGTGGGGGGAAAGTACAGGCAGCAGCCGATCAGTTGGATTGCTGGAGATATCCAACAGCCCCAGAGAAGACGATAGCTTACGGGGCCTTATAGAGCGTAGATGTGTGACCACGGCATCATCATCCTATGTATTCAGGTTAAACAAGTTTACAAACCGGAGAAAAACTTGAGAATTCCTGATGAATGACTATATTTAAATGAAGCACTGTGGCTTGCGCTACAGTCGTTTCAGGAAGAGTTGTTGCTTGAGTTACTGTAGTTACCCTCGAAGTCTCCTGCCCGCCCGCTGGTAGTTGTCCGTTAATATATTTACATTGAAGAAGTTCCCCTACTGGCAATCGCTCACTTACCAATTCCAAAAGTAATAAGGACGAAGGAATGTCACGAGAAGAAATCATTGCTGCAATCGACGAAGAAATCAGCCGCCTTGAAAAAGTGCGCGCACTGTTGCATGGCTCCACTTCAAGCAAACTGATCGCAGGCAATTTTACCGCCGCACGCAAGAAGCGCTATCTAAGCCCTGAAGCCCGCAAGCGCATTGCCGATGCACAGAAGCGCCGCTGGGCTAAACAAAAGAAGCAAGGCAGCTCACCTAACAGCTCAAAGTAAGTTTACCGTTCTTCTGCAGATGATCAAGGTTAAGCTCCTCCACCCCGATGCCCGTGTGCCTACGGTCAATTACGCAGGCAGCGATCTTGGCTATGACCTCTACTCGATTGAGGACATCACTCTTCATCCCGGCATTCCTCAAAAAGTTCGGACCGGAATCGCAGTAGAAGGCCCGGAAGGCTGCGGCTTCGTCCTGGGCGACCGGTCGTCGATGGCGGCCAAGGGCGTGACCTATGCCGGAGGCCGGATCGACGCTGGATACCGGGGAGAAATTCTTGTCTGCCTGATCAATGTGAACCAGCCTAGGTATTCCCTGCGCCTTACCCGCGACGCGCAGGGAGCACTTCAGGATGCAGCGCTCGAACAGACCGATGTCAGCATAGTCATCCACAAGGGAGACAAAATCGTTCAGATGTCACCCTTCCTTGCTGCTACTCATCTTGAAATTACCGCAGTTGAAGAACTTGCTGAGAGCATCCGCGGCGCCAAAGGTTTTGGTTCAAGCGGACGGTAAACAAATCCTAAACGAATGAGAAATCCGTGTAGCCGGAAGCGAACTGCAGGTCCCTCCGCTCCGTCACCACAGAACGCGAACCCCGTGCGTTCCGGGGACCCCGGCTCCGGTCGGGATGACAACTCATTTTTAGCGATCCACTCAACCTAACTTGTTCCAGTCATTTCTTTCTTAGATAGGCGTCGGTGCCCTGGATCCAGTCTTCACGAGGCGGCGCGAACACATCGATGTCAATTGTGTCTTCCAATGCTTCGGCGCTGTGCTTGATGTTTGGCGGAATGACGAGCATCTCGCCTGCGGCTACGGTGACGGTTTCCCTGCCATCCAGGATGAAGCGCAAAGCTCCTTCGAGAATGTACGTGATCTGCTCGTTGTGATGGCTGTGTTCCGGAACGATGCAGCCCTTGCGCAGGAGCAGGCGCGCCAACATGGCCTGCTCGCCGTGAACGAACTGCCTCTCCAGCAGCGGATTGAGATGCTCGACGGCAATCTCAGCAAGACGCTGGTGTTTCCAGTGGTTCGATGACATATGCGTTTTTACTCCATCCATTACTATGTACCTGATTATGGAAACAGGACTGAAGAACCGTGTTGCCATTGTTGCCGCATCCAGCCAGGGGATTGGCAAAGCTACTGCTCTTGCGTTTGCTGCTGAAGGCGCACATCTGGCATTATGCGCCCGCAGGCAGGAGACTCTCGATGCTGTGGCGCGCGAAGCATCCGAACGCTTCGGCGTGAAAACGTTCGCTGCGGCCTTTGACGTAAGCGATGATGCCGCGGTGCGCAGCTTCGTCAAATCTGCGCATGAGCAGTTCGGGCAGATCGATGTCTGCGTCACCAATGCCGGCGGGCCTCCTGCCAAGCCGTTCCTTGCGACCACGATGGACGAGTGGGAGCGCGCCTGGCAATTGAACCTGCGCAGCATCGTTTCTTTTGCCCAGGCGGTGATTCCCTACATGCAGCAGAGGAAGTGGGGACGCATTGTCACGCTTACCTCCTACGCTGTAAAGCAGCCCGTGCCGGAATTGGTGCTGTCGAACTCGATCCGTGCGGGAGCGATGGGGCTGGTTCGGTCGCTGGCCGGACAGTTCGGCCCTGACGGCATCACGGTGAACAACGTTGGGCCAGGATACACTTCCACAGACCGGGTCACGGAGTTAGTGGAAAAGCGCGCGGCGAGCCGGAGTATCAGCCCGGAGCAGGTCAGGCAGGAACTGATCGCCGAGATTCCGGTAGGCCGCATGGCTACCCCGGAGGAGGTTGCCGCAGCGATTGTCTGGCTGGCGTCAGAGCCAGCAGCCAGCATTACCGGGCAGACGCTTCTGGTGGATGGCGGGGCTTATCGCGGTCTTTGACCCCTCCCCTGGGGTTGTACGGAGATTGTTTGTTTTCAGTAGTTTACAGGCATAACACTGTACGGAGATCCTTTGTTTTCAATGGATTAGACGTTTGCATTCATTAGATACCTCCAATTGCATCCTGCAAACCTCCCACGTTAGCTTCGCGAACGTGGGGCACCCGGGTTTCTGTTCGTCCTCTATTCCCTGGTTTTTCTGTCATGAAGAGCGAGTGCGCTTCTAATATCCCCTATTTTTAGTTTGACTTTTTCGGTCTTAATTCTCTGCATGTATTTGTTTGAACGATCATATTTATCTGTGTACGATCGTAATGCGGCTTTTATAATGAAGTGATGCGTTTTAAGAAGCAGCTTTTCGCTGGAGTCGCGGCTCTGGCGTTGTTCCTGGTTCCCTGTTTTTCTTTTTCCGCGAATGCCGGCGACATTCCTACGAATGCTGAGCAGTACCGTCTCCGTCTCTATCATCTCCATACGGGCGAGCACATCGATGTGGTATATCGCATCGGCAATACCTACCTGCCCGATGCTGTTGCCCAGCTCGACCGCTTCCTGCGCGACCACCGCACGGGCGACGAGAAGGACTACGACGTAAAGGAATTTGACCTGCTCCACGACCTGATGGCGAAGCTCGGGCATCCGAACGGCGAGATTGACATTGTGTGCGGCTACCGCACTCCCTGGAGCAATAACTACCTGCGCGAGCACAGCCATGGAGTCGCCCTGCACAGCCAGCACATGGAAGCCAAGGCCATCGATATCCGCATCCCCGGAGTGCCTACCACCCAGGTGCGCGACGCCGCCCTTTCCATGCAGCGCGGCGGAGTCGGCTATTATGCCTCCTCAGATTTTGTCCACGTAGATACAGGCCGCGTCCGCCGCTGGTAATTTGCCATTAAGGCAGACGCGCCTTCGGCGGGACTGGCCGTCCAGGCGTCCGCGCGTCATTCTTGCCTGGGTTAGTGTCAGTGGTTTACTTTTCGCTCCCGGGCACTCGTTATTTGTGCCCAGTCATTCTCTTAGGAATTCGTTTCATTGGCGCAATTTGTTTAGCTCTTCCAGCAGTATATGTTCGGCGAACGACGTTGCTGGCAGGGCCGATCAGAAGGTCCGCTGAAATACCAAGCCCGAATTTCAGCCTTCTGACCATATCCAGTGTGAGGTTTCGTTTACGGTTCATGATCTCGGAGACTCTAGCCCTGCTACCGATCAATGGCTCCAAGTCCTTGCGGCTCAAACCTTCCTGTTCCATACGAAATTGAATTGCAGTGACAGGATCTGGGGCATCGATTGCATGGTGCTTCGCTTCGTATGCGTCCACCAGCGTTGCAAGGACATCAAGTTCATCCCCTTCAGCACTGCCGGGAGTGGCACTCATCAGCTCTTCAATGCGGGCTACTGCCATCTCATGATCTTTTTCGGTTTTAATTGGACGAATCTGCATACCTGTTTTTGTCATACTTCACCTTCTCAACATCAATCTGGTCATATTCCCTGTGGGTGCCTAACCATATGATGAGCAACACCTGATAGTGGTAATGAATCGCCACAACCAGTCTGTATTCATTGCCCTTGATATTGAAGACAACTCGTTCAGCTGAGATGATGCTTGCCGAACTGTATTGTTTCTTTAGCTCAGATGAGTTCTTCCATGCAGCTTTTACAACCTCTGCATACCATGCATCGAGGTGGGCTTTCACCACTTTCTGGAGCTTGCGTTCAACCCTGTTCTTTACAAATCCATTCAGGGTACCGCGCGCTATCACTCTCACACTTTTGATAATAGCATTGCTCCCACAGTGGGAGCAATGCCTGCTTAAGCCGCTTGTTGTACAAAGCGACCAACGGGAGCGAAAAAGGAAAACCGATACCTTCACACGAGCAAAGGATGGCGCGCGAAAGCACGCGTGTGCCTGGACGGCCAGTCCACTAGCCGGGGAAGGGCATTCCTTTGGCTAGCACTTGTTCCAGTTCTTTGTCGTGGCCGTAGAGATCGTCGAAGAAATGCACTGAGCCGTCTTCTTCCACGATGGCTGTGACGTACAGGATCAGGACCGGGACTGGAGTGTTGAGGTTGACCTGCTGGTTGTCCGGGCCGGACTGCATGGCTTGTTCGACTTTTTCCTTTGTCCAGGGAGGCTGGTTGCGCAGCAGATAGGTTCCCAACGCTACGGGATCCTGCACGCGGATGCAGCCGTGGCTGAAGTCGCGCCGCGACTGCGAGAAGAGCTGCGGGGCAGGCGTGCTGTGCAGGTAGACGTTGTACTCGTTCGGGAACATGAATTTGACCAGGCCCAGGGAGTTTGTGGGGCCGGGTTTCTGCCTGACGGTAAGCGATCCCGCGCGCAGCTGCTCGAGCACGGAGTTGCTGATGGTCCCGCTGGTGACGACGTTTCCGCTATTGGTAGTGACTTCAAAATTTTTGTTCGCGATATAGTTCCGGTTTTTCACGATAGAGGGAATGACTTCGCCGGTGGTGATGCTGCGCGGCACATTCCAGTAGGGACGGAAGACGATGAACCTCATGTCGTGGGTGAAGACCGGGGTCTGCGTGCGCAACGCTTTACCGACAACGACATTCATTCGGAGAACTACCTGGTGATCCGCAGAGAAGATGCGCAGAACGAACTCGGGAATGTTGACGACGATCGGAGGCTCGGGGAATTGAGGCGGGAGCCAGCGCCAGCGCTCGAGGGCATCTTCAAGCTGGCGGACGCGCGTTGACAGAGGCGTGTTCATATCCTCAACGGTCAGCTTGCCAAGCTTGCCGTCGGGTTCGAGCCCATGCCTTGACTGGAAGTGCTTGACGGCATCGACCAGCGCGCCTTGATAGCGGTCAGCATGCGTGCCCTGCGGCAGATCGCCCAGCAGCTCAAGCCGCTCTGTCAATTGAGGAATGCCGGCGTAGGAATCGCCGGGCGCGATGGATTTCTGGACTTCGGGCACTTTGGGGCCATCGCCTTTTGCGGCTAACTGCAAATACTGCTGCAGGGCTGCTTCAGTGCGCTTGTATCCGGGATAGGGCGGTTCCACTCCATCGAGCACGGCCTGCACGTTCTGCGCATGGATAACCTGCTGCGTAACAAAGAGAGGCAGGTCATATTTCTTCTGCTCGATGTCGATGCCGAAGGAGAAGTGCTTCGGGTTCACGCGGCCGATATGCAGATCGGAGATGTAGCGCATGGTGCTGACGGTCAGCGCGGCGTCGAAGCGCGCCACAGTGTCAGCATTTGGTGAAGACTTTAATGCGTTGATACGTTCCTGCCAGCGCGAGCCGTCATAATCGTCCGGACCCAGGCCTTTCTGCTGGCTTGCTTCGAGGGCATGGATCACGGCGAGCGCCTGCGATGTGGGCTGGCCGTTGCTGATCCAGACAGGCATGAAGTGCGATGCCTCGTAAACGTGCTGGAAGTGGAGGTGGTAATCGGAGAAATCCGGCCAATGGAGGTCGTCCAGCTTGCCGCTGTTGGCAATTGCGTACAGGCGTGAGGAGACGGCGCCGGGGTCAATGGAGGCAGTGCTGGTCTGCGCTGAGGAGACGGGTTGCGCTTTGCATCCGCTGGCGGCAAAGCAGAAGAGTACCAAGGCATAGACTGCATTGCGGCGGGCTATCGGGAGCATGGCTTATTAAATCATTTGTGTTGGGAAAGTGAAGGTGGAATTGTGGTCTCCCACCCGGCTGTTGTGGCTATCGAAACTTCTACTGGGCCTTGCTGCGCAAGGCTATAGCGCACCGCTCCGGTGCGGGTCCTTCGACTGCGCTACGCTCCGCTCAGGATGACAATGCTTTGGGTTCGGTTGAAAGCTGCCGGGTGCTGTGGCACTCAATGCCTGTGTATGGATCCTTCGCTTCGCTCAGGATGACAAATCACTCTTGATCAATTCAGGTTGAAGTTTACTGTCTGGCCTTCCTGCAGGTTGTGGGCTTTGATCGAGCCTACGGGGAGTTCGAGCACGTAAAGGGACGTAGCGTGTCCACCGTAGGAGGGGCAGGTGCTGGCCTTGCCTTTGCAGGGCGGAGTCTTCGGCGAAAGCTCGACGATGCGGTGGTCGGCATCCATCCAGAGGATGTCGAGGCCGATTTTGCAGTCGTACATCCAGTAGCCATATTGGCCGGGGCGGTCGTGAATGAAGAGCATGCCGCGTCCCTGGGGCAGGCTGGTTCGCTCCATCAGGCCGAATTCGCGCTCGTCTTCGGTCTTTGCGAGCTCGACATGCACGGTCGAACCATCGGGCAGCATCACCAGGGTGTTCGCGGGCCGTGGAGACACGCGACGGATGACGGGCTCGTTTTCCTGTGACAGGAGTGCGGTGGCGCTCCCGCAGATCAGCATCGCGCCCAGCAGACAGGCAGTCCATTTCTTTCGCATCGGTTTCATTGTATGGGAGTGCCGGATTCTTTTTTACCGCAGAGGATGCAAAGGGATCGCTAAGGCACGCAGAGGAAACTTCACCATCCTTCGTCTGCGCTCAGGGCAGGCTCCGGTCCATAGAGGACACGGAGTCAGCGCGGAGGCTTAACTCTGGGCTACTGCGGCGGCTGCGTCCGGGATTTCTTCGAGAGGGTAGCCGAGGCGTTTCCACTCATCAAAGCCTCCGCGCAGCGGGCGGACGCGGTAGACTCCCGCTTTTCGCAGTGTGAGCGCCATCTTGGCGGCTGTGGCCTCGCTCGGGCAGGTGCAGAAGAGGACCACGTCGCGGTCGCGCGGAATCTCGTCTGTGTGCTCAACCAGCTTGTCGGGCGTGAACATCATGGCGCCGGGAATGGTGCGCGGGTCGGGGAGATAGTCGAGCGGGTGGCGCAGGTCAACGATGTAAACCTGCTTATCCTTGTCGAGCATCTCCTTCAGCTCGTCGGGTTCGACGCGCGCGGCGCGCATTTCCTTGATGAAGGCGCGCTGACGAATGAGCCTGTAGATGAGGAAGCCAATGAGCAGCAGAACAAAAAGAATGCCGGCCACTCCAGTAATGCTGGGGAAAGTATTGGAGTGATGCTTGAGGAAATCGCCGAAGAAGCGTCCGCCGAGCACGTAGGCCAGGGCCCATAGCAGCGCTCCGGCCGCGTCATAGAGAAGAAAAAGATGGAGCGCCATGCCTGTTTGCCCCGCAATAGGCGCGGCCACAGTACCGAGCCCGGGAATGAATTTCGCCACGAGCAACGCTCGCTCGCCATTGCGCGTGAAGTACCCTTCGGTCTTCTTGACGCAGGTATTGCTTTCCATCGAGAGACGGCAAAGCAGACGGACGACAGCTCCGCCATAGCGCTTGCCCATGGAATACCAGATGGAATCGCTGACCAGGCAGCCAAGCACTACAGACAGGATGACAAGAACCACATTCAACTGATGCGCCGCGGTTAACGTGCCTGCGGTGATCAGGATAGGGGCGCTGGGAATCGGCACGCCAAGCTGCTCGGTCGTCACCCAGAAAAAGAGGATGAAGTAACCGTATTTGGTGAAAAAGCTGAGTGCGACTGGCATGACTTTCCCGGCAGGATTTCAGGATGCCATTTAGATGCGAGAAAGGCAATGGAGGGCGCATGTTTCCCGGGCGGTTGGCAGCTTCCACTGCAAGGAAAAAGCCGGACACAGTGGTGTCCGGCTTCAAAGTGCTCTTACCTCAGGGGCTGAAGCCCTCTTTGATTCGATTGACTTAATGCGAGGGCTAAAAGCCCTCGCATACCAGTTTTTATCGAACAGCTGATGTTCGTAGCCTGCCTATCTTGCAAAGACAAGCGGCATTTCGACCAGGTGCTCGCTGATAAACCACACCTGCATTTCGTTGGTGCGGATGATGTCGCTGACGAGCAGGTCGTTCGTGCCGTCGTCGCCGACCTCGGAGGCCCTGCCGGCCAGCTTGCGCGCATCGTCGAGGATGATGCGGTGCGCTTCAAGCAGGCGCGAGATGATGACGGGGACCTCTTCGCGGCCCTTGGGCGGGCGCTCGAGGCGCGTCGTCTCTGCGATGTCGTGCGCCATGGCGATGGACACTCCGCCAAGCATCTGAATGCGCTCGGCCAGCCCATCGACCAGCTCGACCTGCTCGTTGAAATGTTTGTCGAAAAGGAGATGCAACTGATAGAAAGTGGGGCCGCTGACGTGCCAATGCGATTTCTTGTAGAGGTCGCGCAGGCTGGCCGTATCGGCGAGAAGGATATTCAGGCGTTCGGTGATTTCAAGACGGGCATTTTCGCTGATGCCAATGGGCATGTCATGAATGACGGTGCCGTACTTCTGTACTTCTTTGGCTTTCTGGTGCCAGTGAGGAGTGATCCGGTCGATTTTTTCTGTAGACGGAACTTCTTTAAGGGCAGTTTTGCTGCTCATGGTCAATTCCTCCTATTTGCTTATTTAGATGCTTCTGAGAGGAATTGGCTACGTGGTACTGGTTCCTGGAGGCCGGTTGACAGGCTTTTAACAGATTGCGCGGGCTATTTTAAGCCCGCGCCTGTGCTTTGGGATAACTCTTACTTCTACTTCACCTTCACCTTCGGAATGACGGACATGCCGGGACGGAGGAGATGGTCAGAGTTCTGGTTGTGGTCGGTGAGGTCGATGCGGACCGGGATACGCTGCACGACCTTGACGTAGTTTCCGGTCGCGTTTTCCGGCGGGAAGAGGCTCAGCACGGAGCCGGTTGCGCCGCCGACCTGCGTTATCTTGCCGTCATATTTGCGGCCACCGTAAGCATCAACGCTAATGGTGACATGCTGCCCGGGGCGCATGTGCTCGAGCTGCGTCTCCTTGAAGTTGGCGGTGACCCAGACGTCGTCGAGTGAAACCAGAGTAGACATGTTCTGCCCCACGCTGACGTTCTGTCCGACTTCGACGCTCTTCTTGGTCACAATACCGGCGACGGGAGCAACGATCCTGGTGTAGCTCAAGTTCAGCTTGGCCTGGTCAAGCGCTGCACGGGCCTGCTGCACCTGCGCTGCGGCCTGGTCGGCTCTGGCCTTCTGAATGGCAACCTGCTGCGGAGCAGTCTGGGCATTCTTGTAAGCTGCCTGCGCAGACGAGACGCGGTCTCTGGCCACGCGGACATTAGCCTGGGAGGCAGCGAGGTTCGCCTTTGCCTGATCAAGGGCGGCCTTGTTGGCATTGGCAGACGCAACCGCAGCGTCGAACTGCTGCTTCGAAATTACGTCGCGCTGCACCAGAGGAGTGTAGCGCTCGAGATCGAGCTGGGTCTTTTTGTTGTTCGCATCAGCCTGCGCAACGGCTGCTTCCGAACCCTGGAGCTGCTGCTGCGCCTGCGCTACCTGAGCATTCGCGCTCGATACATCGGCATTCGCCGATGAAAGCGTGCTACCGGTGCTGATGTGCGTGACCGGGACGTTGACCTTGGCGGCCTCATAGCTTGCTTCGGCGGCTTCCAGGGTGGCCTCGTCCTGCTGCACTGCAGTCTCGAAGTCCTTGGGGTCGAGCTCGGCGATGACGGCCCCGGCTTCGACAAACTGGTTCTCGTCGACGTTCACTTTCAGGACCTGGCCGGCGATACGCGAGCTGATCTGGATGAGATGGCCGGAGACCTGCGCGTCATCCGTATCTTCATAATAGGTAGAATGCCACCACCAGAGCAGGCCCACTACAACCAATAAAGCAACAACACCGATGATGATGAACCTGCGCTGCGGCTTCTGACGTGCGTCTTCTTCCGGCTGGTCAATCTGATTCTTTTCCGGGGCTTGAACCGCTTGTTCGGCCACTGTTACTTTCCTCCGACGTAATTCTTGTAGTGAGCTTCGGCCACGCCCAACGCGCGAGCGAGCGAAAGCTTCGCGATGTTGTGCTGATAAAGGCTGCTCACATATTGATCGTTTGCCTGAGCCTGAGCCTGCTGCGCCTGGGAGACTGCAAGATTATCCGAGACGCCGGCGGCATAGCGCTGCTGCGCTTCACTCAAGGCTTCGGTCGCCAACTGTACGTTGCTGCGCGAAACTTCCACCTGCTTCTGCGCGGCCTTGATATCGAGAATGCTGTCGCGAACATCCGCACCGATCTGGCCCTGCAGATCGCTGAACTGCGCGCGCTTTGACTCAAGCTGCGCCTGGGCCTGGCGGGCATCGCCGCGCAATTTGCCCTCTTCGAGCACGGGAACCGACAATGTTCCGGTGGCATCGCCTGTGCCGTGCGAATTGCTGAGCGTTGGACCGATGGCTCCGTAGTCACCGGAGAAGCTTACGGTCGGGTAACGCTCGGCAGTCGCTGCGGAGCGGGCCTTTTCCGTAGCCTTGACCTGTTCCTGCATGGCTTTCAGGTCGCTGCGGTTTTCGATGGCCTGCTTCACCGCGGTGTCGGGGTCAACGTCATCGAGCGCGGCATAGGGCGCCTGGTCAGACAATTCGAATTTCTGTTCGAGCGGCAGTCCGATGACGCGAGCGAGGGCAATCTTGTCTTTTTCGTACTGATTGCGGGCGGTGATGAGCGTCTGCTGCTGCGTCTGGTAGTCGACACGCGCGCGCAATTCATCGAGCAGTGGAGCGGTGCCGGCCTGGTGGTTCTGTACTGCCTGATCGAGCGAAACCTTGGATGTATCCACCTGCGCCTGGGCAGCGTCGATGCGCGACTTATCGGCAATCACCAGCAGGTAGGCGTTGCCCACCGTGAGCGCGACCATATCCCGTGCATCCTGCACGGAAAGCTGCGCTCCCTTGAAGTTATGTCTGGCGGCAAGATAATTCTGCAGCGAAGCCACGTTGACCAAGGACCAATTGAGCGAGGCACGGATATCGGTGTAACCGAAGGGGCCAATGACTGTCGGAAAGCCAGGGATCCGCAGGCCCTGCGCAGCCAGACTGACCTGCTGGACGGACTCTTTCAGCGAAGCATCCACTGTCGGCAGCAGGCTCTGCAACTCCTGCAGGCGAGAGCCATTGGCGGAGGTCGTGGTCTGGGTACTCAGGATCAGCCCGAGGTTGTACTTGAGGCCACGCTGGATTGCGTCATCCAGCGAAAGCGGAAGTACCCCGTCCGTAGCCTTCTCTTCCACCACGCTGCCTTGAAACCCGCTGCCGCCCGACTGGGGCGCGGGAAGCTGGTAAGGGCTGGGGAGGGATGACGAAGAGGACGAAGAACTGGTACCCGACTGCTCCTGAGCCTGTAAACAGCTGAAAACAGAGGTAGATAGGCTCAGGCAAAGCAGTCCACAGGCCAAACGCCGCCGCCGGTTGTTTGAAATCACACGCACGTACAAATTCACCTTTTTATGCCAGGAACAACATTATCCAAGTTATGAATTTTGATGCCTCGGTAGCAGAAAAAATTCAGAATATTGCAGGGAACAAAGAGTTTATAGAAGAAAGGATCATTGTATACTCCGGGCGGTTCCGGATCATGCGCACAACCGCCATGTCCGCCGCAGTGGAAAACAGCGGACAGACGACGAGGCACGTCTCAGGCCGGCTGAACAGCGCCTGCGTGAACGAGTGAAGTTGCCAGTGAGCAAAGAGCCTGGCGGAAGACCTCGCTGACCTTCTCCGGCGTCCAACCGGCGGCACCTTCTCCTGCTCCGGCGCGGAGGCTTCCGGCAATCGCGGCATTGTCCTGCCCAAGCATGGCGCGCTCTACGAAAACGGCACGCTGGGCGGCGGGCAGGTGCTCCAGCCAGTTGCGCAGCTGACCACGCCCTTCGCCTTCGAGCAGCCAGGTCAGCTGCTCCGGAGAAAGCCCGGCAGCGGAGATGTCGTCGTCCTGAATACAGCCGGCGGGGGTGCTCCCGGAAGCTGTAGAAACAGTGAAAGATTCAGGATCACGTTCGCTGAGCTTGCGAATGGCCGCGTGAACCAGCTGGTCTTGAACTACGGTCTTGGCACGGTCGCCATCAGCACAGGGATCGACTTCTGTCCCTGCGATGGCCTCTTCCACCAGGCTGACGGCTTCGGACTCGTTGCCCAGTAAAAGCGCTGCGGTCTGGAAAAGCCTGGCTGCGGTGTCCTGCACCAGCAGCTCACTACAACCCTGATCACCCATGGTTTTACCCCCGGCGGTTATTTTTATCCTCGTTGAGGAGCTGTATCTGCGTCAAATGCCGACCAGTACAGGCTGTTTTTGCAGCCTGTTCACAACATGGAACCCTGCCCTGGTGTATAGCAATTTGTGTACACTTTCCGGTCTGAGGCCGAACGAAACTTATGAATGCACGCGCAACACAGCCGCAAAGTCTTTTGATTGGGCGAGACGAGTCCTGGATGCAATTTAACCGGCGCGTGCTGGAAGAAGCCCAGGACGCGACGAATCCTCTGCTCGAACGGGTGAAGTTTCTGGCAATCACGGCGAGCAATCTCGACGAGTTTGTGGAAATTCGCGTGGCCGGCCTTTTGCAGCGCATTGAGGATGGCTATACAGAGGTTGGGCCCGAAGGACACACGCCGCAGCAGACGCTCGATGCCCTGAACGAGGATATGCACAGTTTTGTCGTCGAGCAGTATGGCTGCTGGAACCAGCAACTGCTGCCGGCGCTGCGCCAGGCCGGGGTACGCGTTCTGGGCTGGGACGAGATGGATCCCGCCGCACAGGCGTCGGCAACCGCTTTCTATCAGCGCGAAGTGGACCCGCTGTTGACGCCAATCACTATCGATCCTGCTCATCCTTTTCCGCGCGTGCTCAATAAGGCACTCTGCATTGCCCTGCTGCTCAGGCGCAAACGCAAGGGCACTCCGGGGCCGGTACTGGGCGTAGTAACGGTGCCGCGCGCTCTACCGCGGCTGGTGCATCTGCCTTCAAGCGAGGGCACGCACGACTTCATCTTTCTTCACGACCTGATCGAACGCCACGCCGCCGGAATGTACCGCGGCTACGAGATCCTTTCAAAAGCCGCCTTCCGCGTAACCCGCAACAGCAACCTCTACTTCCAGGAAGAAGAAGCGCGCTCGCTGCTCGAAACCGTGCGCTCAGAGCTGCACAACCGGCGCAAGGGCGATGCCGTGCGCCTGGAGATTGAACAGCGTGCCGATCCCGAGATTGTCGACCGGCTGCGCATCAATTTTGAGCTCGATGAATCGCAGGTCTTCCGCACGGACGGGCCTGTAAACCTGTCGCGCCTGATGAACCTCTACGGCGACACACCGCGGGCTGATCTGAAATATGCGTCCTTTGTGCCGCATGAGCTGCGGCTGAATCGCAAGTCAGTGGACCTGTTCGATGAACTGCGCCACCGGGATATCCTGCTGCATCATCCTTACGACTCCTATGATGCCGTGGTGGGCTTTATCGAGTCGGGGGCGAAAGACCCGAACGTTATCTCGATGAAGCAGACGCTCTACCGCACGAGCTCGGATTCGCCGATGTTCCGCGCGCTGACCGAGGCGGCGCAGAGCAAGGAAGTCACGGTGGTCGTTGAGCTGATGGCGCGCTTTGACGAAGCGTCGAACATCCGCTGGGCGCGCGAGATGGAAGATGCCGGGGTGCAGGTTTTCCACGGCATCGTAGGACTGAAAACGCACTGCAAACTGGCTCTGCTGGTTCGACGCGATCCCGATGGAGCGATCCGCCGCTATGCCCACCTGGGTACAGGCAATTACAACCCGAACACGGCGCGCTTCTATACCGACCTCAGCCTGCTGACCTCAGACCCCGCGATCACTGCGGGCGTGCACAGCGTCTTCAATTACCTTACGGCGCATTCGGAATCTGACGACTATGCTCCGCTGCTGGTCGCGCCGCTGACGCTGGCTGAGAGCTTCATCCGCATGATTGCGCGTGAGACCGAGCACGCAAAGGCCGGCCGCCCGGCCAGGATCATTGCCAAGATGAACTCTCTGCTTGAAGAGAGCGTCATCAACGCGCTCTATGAGGCCTCCAAGGCCGGCGTCGAAGTCGATATGATCGTGCGCGGCATTTGCGCGCTACGGCCCGGGTTGAAAGGCGTGAGCGAGAACATCCGCGTGCAGTCGATCGTCGGGCGGTTCCTCGAACACAGCCGCATCTTCTACTTCGAAAATGGCGGCGACGAGGAGTTCTACTGCGGCAGCGCCGACTGGATGCCGCGCAACCTCTTCGAGCGCTGCGAAGTGGTCTTCCCAGTAAAAGACCCACAGCTTCGTGGGCGCATACGCAATGAAATCCTGGCCGCATTTCTGGCGGATACCGCCAAGACCCGCATTCTGCTGGGCGATGGCAACTTCATGCGCGCATACGATACTCTGGCCGGCAAGTCGCAGCCGGGCTTCAGCTCACAGGACTTCTTTATGCAGGTGGCCGAAGGCAAGGCGACGGCGGATGATATTCCGAAACCGGAGGAGTCAGGCGATAAAGAGAAGGGTGTGGAGAAGGACAAGACTACAACTACCGTGAAGAAGGCGGTCTCGCGGAAGAAGATTGTAGCGGCTGACTGAATCAGGTCCGGGACTGGAAGGGATTCAGGGTCTCCACGCCGAGGTGCTGGAAGTCTTTGATGTTGCGTGTTACCACGATGAGCCGGTGAACGCGGGCTGTGGCGGCGATCATGGCGTCGCGGGAAATCTGATCGGATTTTTTGTTCATTAATCTTGTCCACTCACGAAACTCAACCGACTGCATCGGGATGACTTCAAAAGCTTCCTCCAGCTCGTTGATCCAACTCTCAATCTCCAAAGCTTTCCGAAGGTCCTGTTTCCTGATCTTTTCCACCCCTACTTGCAATTCACCAAAGACCACTGCGGACAAGTAGACTTTTTCATCTCTCTTGCTACGAAACCACGCCAGGACTCCGCCGTGCGGCTTCATTTTCCGTGTTTCAGAAATAACGTTGGTATCGAGCAGGTACATTATTCGAATTCCACATCCCTGCGCAAACGGAAGGCTTTACCCGACACCGGCTCCAATTCGAACCTCGGCTCAAGCGCAAGCAGCACGTCGCTCCAATGACGTCTGGGCTTCGCATGAAGCCGCTTCCATTCCTCGATAGGCACCAGAACAGCCGTCTCGACACCGCGGCGCGTGACGATCTGCGGACCCTTTTTCAGCGTGGCATCCAGAAATTCACTGAACCGGGCTTTGGCTTCCTGTACCTGCCATTTCATTCGTACACCTCATCAGACTAGTCAGCTGACTAGTCCGATCATAGCAAATTACACTGAACTGTGGCAGTCGTCGTTTCGCCCTCTTCTGAAATTACCCATAAAGCCAGCCTTCCGGCGTGGATTGGCGTTTATTGGCACCTGCTCAGCCTGGATGCGCCGACCGTTGCCGCTCTCTGGGCGTGGAGTTTTTCGCGGGCCGCGCATGTGAATCTACCTTTGCTTGCGCCGCTGCTGCTCGCTGTCGGGACATGGCTGGTTTATGTCGCCGACCGTATCCTCGATGGCCTAAATAGAACGAGGCATGAGGCCCTGCAGCAACGGCACTACTTCTATTCGCAACACAGAAGGGTCTTTCTGTGGGCAGCGGCAGCGGTCTGTCCGGTATTTGCCTGGGCGGTGCTGACGCGCATGTCTCCAACTGCGCGGATGGAAGATACGGCGGTCTTTGCCTTCGCTGCGCTTTATTTCATCCTTGTCCATCTGCGCAACCCTCGCACAGAGCAGTGGCTGCCGAAGGAACTCGCGGTCGGGGTGCTGTTTGCTGCGGCTACAACTGTTCCTACATGGTCGCGGGCTTCGTGGAGCACCAGGGTTTCACTGGTTCCGCTGTTAGCGATGTTTGCGCTCCTGTGCTGGCTGAATTGCGTGGCCATTGAGGTCTGGGAACGGCCTTCCGCCGCGCCGAAAGAATCCATCCATCGAACGACTTCCTGGGCTGGGTGGAATTTTCACTTTCTCTCCAAAGCAGCGGCATTCTTTGCACTCGTTCTCGCAGTGGCGTTCCACCGAGATACAGCACAATGCTGCCTGTATCTCGCTTCGGGATTCGCAGCTCTGCTGCTCGAAAGGCTCGCACGCTTCCGTCACTCTCTGACTACAATGCAGTTTCGGATTGCAGTAGATGCGGCGCTGCTGACGCCATTTCTTTTTCTCGCATGGATGCGGTGAACTTCGACCGGCTGGCGCGGCCGTACCGCTGGCTGGAGTATCTGACCTTCGGTAAGGCTCTGGAGCGCTGCCGCTTCCATTTCCTGCCTGCATTGGCCGAAGTGCGCAATGTCCTGGTGTTCGGTGATGGGGACGGACGATTTCTGTCGCGGCTTCTGCGGGCAAATCGAAATTTGATTGCTGATGTGGTGGATGTCAGCCCGGCCATGCTCCGTGTTCTGGATGAGCGGCTTTCCTCTGACGAACGTGCGCGTGTAATGCAGCATTGCGTGGATGCACGTGAGTTTGTCATTCCTGCCAGGACATACGACCTTGTGGTGACGCACTTCTTTCTCGACTGCTTGTTTGAGCCCGAGATTTCAGCTCTGGTGGATCGCATCAGGCCGCATCTTGAGCCGGGTGCGCTGTGGGTGGTGTCGGAATTTTCCCTTCCCCGTGGTCGCGCTGGATCGTTGCTGGGGAAGGCTATTATTTCCGGGCTCTATTGGGCCTTTGACTTGCTGACAGGATTAAAAGCGCGCACATTGCCAGATCATGCAGCGGTATTGAGAAAAGCAGGATTAGAGTTGGCGCAGGAACAGCCGCATCTTGGCGGATTGCTAATCAGCCAGCTCTGGCAGGTTCATCCTCAAATCCGTCGATGTTCATAAATCTAATTTTTGTACACATCATGCTAAACTGAACTTCGAGGTCCCTGCCATGGCAACCACCAAGACCCGTATCATCCATAAGCATTTCCGCCTTGATTCGGTGAAGCTCAAACGCGCGCAGAAAGTGCTCGAAGCCTCGACAGAAACTGAGACAGTAGAACGTGCCCTTGATCTGGCGATCTCAGAACACGAGCGCACCAAGCTGACAGCGGAAGCCAATCAGAAATTTCTGAGAAGCGGCGTCGTCATCCGCGATGTTTACGGAACGCTGGCAGAGTAGCGGATGCCGATCCTTTTTGATTCATCCATCTACATCGCGGCTTTGCGGGTGGGCGGCAATGCGACCTTGCTGGTGCAGCGCTGGGCGCAGGAGTCTCCGCTCTGGCTTAGTTCCGTAGTGCTGGAAGAACTGTACGCAGGAGCTGATCCGCACAGTCACCGGATTTTGGACAAACTGGAACGCGATTTCGAAAAAGCGAAAAGACTCCTTGTTCCCAATCTAAGCGACTGGATTCTGGCCGGAAAAATACTTGCCCGGCTGGGCCGAAAGTATGGCTACGAACAGATTGGCCGGGCGCGATTGACGAACGATGCTCTCATAGCAACAAGCGCAGCTCGCGCGGGCATCACTGTGCTTACGGCAAACCAGCGGGATTTCGTTCGTTTGGCAGAGTTTTGTCCTTTGCAGTGGCAAATGCGCGTGCTTTAGCGGCACAGCAAGGCATTAGCAAAATCCGATATACTGGCGCGTTCGCTTATGAAGATTCTGGTTTGCATCAAGCAGGTACCGCAAAAGGACGCTCCGCTCAAGCTGAATGAAGCTGGGACGTGGATTCGCGAAGACGTCTCCTACGAAGTCAATGAGCCGGACGCCTATGCTCTGGAAGAAGGGCTTCGCCAGAAGGAGAAACATGGCGGCGAAGTAGTCGTCATCACGGCGGGCCCGGCGCGCGCGCAGCAGGTTTTGCGCGAGGCCCTGGCCAAGGGTGCGGACCGCGCTATTCATCTGGAAGACGACAAGTTCGTTCATCTTGATTCGACTAACACGGCTCGCGCCATTGCCGCGGCAATTGCCGATGAGAATTTCGACCTGATCGTTACGGGTCTGCAATCGGATGATTTCGGCGCGGCGCAGACCGGTGTTCTATTGGCTGAGATTCTCGGGCTGCCGCATGCCACCATCATCATTGGTATTGAGAAGACCGATTCCGGCCTCCACCTGAAGCGCGAACTTGAAGCCGGGCACTACCAGTTCATCGATATGCCAACGCCTGCGGTGCTCACCATTCAGAGCGGCATCAACAAGCTGCGCTATGCCTCGCTTATCGGGATCAAGCAGGCTAAGAACAAGCCGCTGCGCAAGGTGACGTGGGCCGAAGTCGAACCCAAGTTGAGCAAAAACCTTCAGCAGATCGAACGGCTCTACATCCCGGTCAAGCAGAAGAAGACGGAAATGATTGATGGCCCGGCGGCGGAAGCGGCGCGCAGGGTAACTGAATATCTCAAAAACACCGCGCGCGTGATTTAATGTTGGCGTACGGATTTTCGGTGGTTTTTCCGCCGCGAAATTTTTGGAGACTGGAGCACGATGCCCAACCTGAACATTCCTGAAGAGGAACGCAACCTGACCCCTGACGATATCGAAGCGCTCGACAAGCGCCGCCAGTGGGGATTTACCTTCCAGATCATTGCCGGGCAGTTCGCAGTTTTCGCCGTGCTGCTTACGCTGTGGTCCGGGCAGGACGTGACCTATTCGCCCGGCTGGGTGCATCCGATGTTCTATTACAACGTCCTTGCCGTAGTGCTGGCGCTGGTGTTCGGCGGTTACGGGAGCTATCTGAAGCGCGGCCGGCCTGAGTTTTCGAGTCTGTAACTGCGGTGGTAGTGGAAGAAATTCCCTCAGCGGCTAAAGCCGCAAAAATAGTGATGTTTGCGGCACGGCTAAAAGCCGTGCCCTTTCAAAACAATTTCTTTTGTACAGTTTTGAACCAACAAGGGGAGCTGCGGCTCCCCTGAGGTGTGTATGGCAGACACCATTCTTGTTGTCGCAGAACAACGCGAAGGCAAACTCAATCGCGTCTCCTTTGAAACCATCGCTGCCGCGCAGGCCATTGGGAAAGAAACCGGCTGGCCGGTCGAAGTTGTTCTTGCGGGAAGCGGCATCGCCGCGCTTGCGCAGGAGCTCGCCGGAAAAGCCGTGGCCCGTGTCTATGCTCTCGAAGGCGCAGCACTTGCTGCATACACCTCCGACACTTATGTCTTTGCGCTGAAGCAGTTCATTCAGGAAAAGCAGCCGAAGCTGGTGCTCTTTCCGCATACTTATCAGGTGCGCGACTTCGCTCCACGCCTGGCTCTGGCGCTTGACCGCACGCTGATCTCGGATGCTATCGGCTATAAGTACGAGAATGGAAAGCTGCTCTTTACGCGGCAGATGTTTCAGGGAAAATTTGCTGCGGATGTTTCGTTTGCCGGAGATTCGCCGTGGCTGGCCACCTTCCAGATTGGCGCATTCCGGGGTGATCAGGCTGAAGCGGGTTCCGCTCCGGTAGAAAATGTTGCTGCGGCTGAGACCGCGCCGCGCATTACCCCGCATGAAGTCTTCCAGGAAGCGAAGCAGGCCGTTGATCTTTCGCAGGCTGAGGTCATCGTCGCTGTGGGGCGCGGCATCAAGGAGCAGAAGAACCTTGCGCTGGCTGAAGAACTGGCCAAAACGCTCGGCGGCGAGGTCGCGGCATCGCGTCCTATCTGTGACAATGGCTGGCTACCACTTGAACGGCAGATCGGCAGCTCCGGGCAGACGGTTGCGCCGAAGCTCTATTTCGCGCTGGGCATCAGCGGGGCCATTCAGCACATTGTCGGCATGAAGGGCTCACGCACGATCGTCGCTATCAATAAGGACCCTGAGGCTCCTATCTTTGAGATTGCGGATGTGGGCGTCGTCGGGAATTTATTCGATATTGTGCCTGCGCTGACGGAGGAGATTAAGAAGGCGAAAGTATAGCAATGGCACGGCTTCCTACGAGTACTGAGCGGTTTATCGCTATTCTTGTTCAGGAGTTACGAGTAATAGAAACCAGCAACAATGTTGTCTGGAAAAATTTTTACTTAATTCACGCAGACAGTCCTGAAACTGCTTACCAAAAAGCACTACAGATTGGTAATAACCTTCGGAGCGAATATAAGAATTCAGATGATCAAACGGTGAAATCTCTGTTTCGTGGCGTCGCAGAACTTCTGCCAATCTATGAAGAATTAGAAGGTGGAGCAGAAATCTTATTTGAATCCGAAGAAAACCTATCTGAGGAACGAATATTGAAAATGGTTAAATACAAAGAAGAACTAGCTGCATTTTCACCTTCAGAGGACAGCGATATTGCACCCAGTTTGGGCTAGTACTCGGCTTGGTTCGCACAGCGAACTGTTTGGATGATTTTGTAGCTGCCGAAACGAAAAGCAGATCCTTCGCTCCGCTCAGGATGACAGCATGAAACTGTTCCCTGCCTCTAGTAAGATGGTCGGTCGCTATGAGCATTCATTTCCGCAAACCACTTGAAGGAATCGACCGTCCGCAGATGGAAGCCGATGTTGTCATCGTCGGCGGAGGACCTGCCGGTATGGCCTGTGCGCTGCGGCTCTCGCAGCTGATCGATGAGCACAACCAGAGCCATCCTGATGCGCAGCTTTCAAAGGAGAACATCTACGTTCTTGAAAAAGCACGTGAGGTGGGCCAGCACTGTTTATCTGGAGCGCTGCTCGATCCGCGATCCATGCGCGAGCTTTTGCCAGGATTTGAAAGTGAAGCGCCGCTCGATGCAGAGGTTACGAAGGAATCTGTCTATTTCTTCACCAATGACAAGGCACGCAGACTGCCTATCGTTCCTCCGCCGTTGCGCGACCATGGAAACTACGTCATCTCGATCAACAAATTCGTGAAGTGGCTGGGCGAGAAGGTCGAAGCTGCGGGCATCACTGTTTTTACCGGATTTGCAGGGTCTGAATTGCTGTTTGAAGATGAAAGCCGCAATGTAGAAACTGCGTGTGTCGCGGGCGTTCGCACCGATGACAAGGGCGTCGATAAAAACGGCCAGCAGAAAGCAAATTTCGAGCCGGGATATGACCTGCGCGCGAAGATCACGATTCTCGCCGAGGGCACGCGCGGCAGTTGTGCGAAACAGCTTATTCAACAGCTCAATCTGGAAGACCCTGATCATGCGCAGACCTACGGTGTCGGCATCAAGGAGCTCTGGGAAATTCCCGCGGGCCGCGTCGCCAAAGGCGAAGTTATCTATACGCTGGGTTATCCGCTGACGGCGAAGGAATACGGCGGCGCCTGGATTTACGGTATTTCAGATACGGAAATCTCGATTGGCTACGTTACCGGGCTCGACTACGAAGACCCGCGCACTGATCCGCACCACGTTTTCCAGACCTACAAAGAGCATCGTTTTACGCGCAGCCTGCTTGAGGGCGGAAAGATGGTCCGCTATGGCGCGAAATCGCTGCCCTATGGCGGATGGCTCACGATGCCGCGCATCTATGGCAATGGTTGGATGATTCTTGGCGACTCGGCCAGCTTTCTTAACTCGCAGCGCCTTAAAGGCATTCATCTTGCGATCAAGAGCGGCATGCTGGCAGCGGAGACGGCATTTGATGCGCTGCTCTCCGGCGACACTTCTGCTGATACGTTGAGCGAATACAAGGCCTCGGTCGATACGAGCTGGATCCGTGAAGAACTTTATCCTGTGCGGAATTTTCATCAGGCCTTTGAGCATGGCCGGACGGAAGGCCTTCTCAAAGCCGGCATCCAGTTTTTCCTGCGCGGCAGCAATCTTGGGCCAGACGCGAAGAACCATGCGGGTTATCTGCGCATGAAGCAGCTCGATGAGCTGGGCCAGTGGGCGGGCGAGCGCGAGCCGTTTCTTGGCAATGCGAAGGGCGACGGCAAGCTGACCTTTGACCGCCTGACGGATGTCTACCACTCGGGCACGCGGCATGATGACGACCAGCCGACGCACCTCGTTGTCGAGGACCTGAACATCTGCAGCACTCGCTGCGTGAAGGAGTTCGGCAATCCCTGTCAATATTTCTGTCCGGCGGCGGTGTATGAGATGGTTGAGTCGGGCGAATCGCCTTCAGGCAAAGAGCTGCACATCAATTTTGCCAACTGCGTGCACTGCAAGACCTGCGACATCATGGACCCTTATCAGATCATCAACTGGGTGCCTCCGGAGGGTGGCGGTGGACCGAACTACGACAGAATGTAAATTGGTCGATGGTATTGCTCTCCCACCCTTTCGCAAAAGCGCGAAAGGATGGGGCACCCAGATTTCAAGCCACTCTTAGTAGGGGGCAGTTGGAATTTTCCCTCAGGGGCTGAAGCCCCATTTTCATGGCACGGCTGAAGCCGTGCCCCTTCAAAACAGATCAAACTGATCCACTACCCCACTCTGCGGTAGATTGAATTTCATGGCTGCCATCTACATTCGTATTGCAACTCGTGATGATATTTCGGCGCTCAAGGAGCTGATTGAGCGCTCGGTGCGCGAGCTGCAGTCGGGGTGGTACACGCAGCAGCAGATTGAGGCTGCGGTGCATTCTGTCTTCGGGGTGGATACGCAGCTCATTGATGATGGCACGTATTATGTCGCCGAGATTGATGGAAAGATGGCCGGGTGCGGTGGATGGAGCAAGCGCAACACGCTCTATGGGGCCAGCCATTTCGATCACTCCCGCAACGATGTTCTGCTCAATCCGGAATATGAGCCTGCCCGCATTCGCGCCTTCTTCACGCATCCGGAATTTGCGCGCCATGGAGTCGGCACTGCCCTGCTCAAACATTGCGAAAAAGCAGCGCTTCAGGCTGGGTTCCAGAGCATGGAAATGGCAGCGACGCTTCCCGGAGTCCCTTTGTACCGGGCTTATGGTTATGAGGTCCAGGGAGAGTTCGACGTGCCGCTTCCGGAGGGCGAGTCCATCCAGGTAAAGCGCATGGCGAAGCAGCTTTGCGAGCCTACATAATCAATATGTTGGCAAAACGGTTGCGTAACCGTCCGACTCGTGAGAAAGTACCAGCACAGTTCCAGTGTCAAACGTTCGATACCAGAGTTTTCTATGGCTCAACTTCTGTGTCCCTGGTGCAACGAGGCAACGACCGTCCGACGGTCGCATATGCGCTGGTACGACCTGCCTTTATTCCTGATCGGGAAGAAGCCTTATCGCTGCCGGACGTGCAACCGCCGCTTCTATTTCCGGTAACTATCCGCCGATGTGGACCATGCTGCGCGAAGGCTTGAGGAAGCCGGGTTCGCCGATGTGATGGCGGGCTTCTTTCTGATCGACTGTCAGACGGATGAAGTCGGCCATCTCTTCGTCGGTGGCTCCGCGCTGCATTCTGCCGTACAGGTCGTGGTCAAACTGCGAAAAGAGGCAGGTGCGAATCTTGCCGTCGGAAGTGAGGCGAACGCGGCTGCAGTGCCCGCAGAAGGCCTGTGAGACGGGCGCGATAATGCCTAGCTCTCCGATGCCGTCATCGAAGGTGTAGCGCCTGGCCGTTTCGCTGGGCGCGTTAGCTTCGAGCGGCACTACCGGACGGAAGGTCTTCAGCTTGTCCAGCAATTCCCGGGCAGAGATTACAACTTCGGGCGTCCAGAGGCGGTCTTCCTCGAGCGGCATGAATTCGATGAAGCGGACGATGACACCTTCATCACGGGCAAATTTTGCGAAAGGGATGATCTGGTCTTCGTTAAATCCGCGGAGGAGGACGCAGTTGACCTTTACCGGGCCGAGTCCGACGCGCTGCGCTGCGCGAATGCCTGCCAGCACTTTGTGGAAGCTTCCGGGAACGCGAGTGATGCGCGCAAAGGTCTCGGGATCGACCGCATCCATGCTGACGGTCACGCGGCTCAGGCCGGCATCCTTGAGCGGCTGCGCCATTTCTTCGAGCAAGTGGCCGTTGGTAGTCAACGCAAGATCGAGAGGCTCGCCTTCGACTGTACGTAATTTTGCCAGTTGCGTGATCAGCCCCGTCAGGCCCTTGCGCAGCAGCGGCTCTCCACCAGTCAGGCGGACCTTTTCAATGCCCAGGCTCACGAAGACTCGCACGATGCGCAGATAATCGGGCAGCGGAAGATCGGCGTATTGCGCGCCGTCATTGCCGGTGCGGCAATACACGCATTTGTAGTTACAGCGGTCAGTAACGGAGACACGCAGATCGGTGATAGCCCGGCCATGCTTGTCGATCAGGCGCAATTGGGTTTCGCCCGGAATGGTCAACGATACCGCCATGTTCTCCTTCTACTTTATTTGATGTGGGCGCAGCAGGATAGGTGCAATGGCAAGCGACCAACGGAGGCGGCGGGGACCATGCAAAACCTACTGTGGCTGGGATGGCGTCGCAGACGCGGCTGCTCCATGCAATGGCTGAATGGGGGTGAGGGCGTTCTTGTTCTCGGGAGAGGTCGGATCGACGCCAAAATCCCACACGTCGAGGTTCACTTCCTGCGGGGAAAGCACTTCCATCAACGCATATTCACCGAAACTCAGCGGCTCTTTGGGAACTACCTTCATCCAGTGGCCGCCGGGCAGGATTTGAGTCGTGGTTTCAACCGTGTCTTCAGAGTGCGACATTTTGCCTACCATGCTGATGTTCATGGCAGCCACCACGCGCAGGTTGCGGCGCGACTGCACGCGCACGATGACATAGCGGCTGGTGGGCGAGCTGTAGTTGTTCTTGTCTTTGGTGGAACTGGCGCCGTGGGTATCGACCTTTAATGCGTTATCAGGAGCTTCCTGGTCATCGCTGGCATCGAGGCTGACGTAGAGCTCCGGCTGGTTGACGTGAAGCTGGACCTTCGAGCGCGCGCCTTCGATCTGGATGAGCTGCTTTGTGCCTCCCAGAGGATTGATGGTGGCCCTGAGCACGTTGTGGCCAAGGTTCTTGTTCAGGTCGCCGTTACTCTGCTGCATCTTGACCAGCTCCGGAGTTCCCTGAAAAGTATCGAGCACCCATACGCCGCTCTCATCCGGTACCCGCAGCCCCGGAGAAACTGTGGGCATGCGCGACTTCTCGGCCTCGCGTTCGGCTGCGGCTTCTTTATCGATTTCCGCGGCTTCGTTCTGCTCCTGTTTTTCGCGGGCTGCCTCAGCAGCGGCGAGAGCTCCGGGGGCGTGTTCCTTGTTCCACTTGTCGGTTGCCGGCCAGTCGATCAGGTCTTTGGGGATTTCTTCCCATTCACCTCCGCGCTCGGCGCTTTTGTAGCGGACGCGGTCGCCCTTGATCTGGTAATCCGTAATGACCTGATAGGAGCCGTCTTTAAGAATGAGACGCTTGTTGCCCGACTGGCCCAGCGCAGGCAGGGTGCAGGCAAGGATCACAGCAATCAGGGCACAGACAAAGCGTTTCATAGACCGTTGTTTAGACGGATTCGTCTCCGGTTACGTCTCGGGAGAGCGTTCCTCTCCTGTCTTTTATTTTCGCTCGATTTCGGATAGAATCAATTGTGCCTACCTGGTACGCCAATCAAAACCACAAGAAAAAGGTGAAGCAGCGATGTCCGCAAAGTACATCTTTGTGACCGGCGGAGTTGTATCCAGCTTAGGAAAGGGGTTAGCCGCCGCATCGATCGGCTGCCTGCTGGAAGCACGGGGCCTGAAGGTCAACCTGATGAAGTTTGACCCTTACCTCAACGTCGATCCCGGAACCATGTCCCCCTTCCAGCATGGCGAGGTCTTTGTCACCGACGACGGCGCCGAAACCGATCTCGATCTTGGCCACTACGAACGCTTCACCCACGCCCGACTTACCCGCGACAATAATCTCACCACCGGACGCATCTACGAACAGATCATCACCAAGGAACGCCGCGGCGACTATCTTGGAAAGACCGTCCAGGTTATCCCTCACGTCACCAATGAAATCAAGAATGCCATGCGCAAGGTCGCGACTGACTCCGATGTAACTATCGTTGAGATCGGCGGCACGGTGGGCGATATTGAATCGCTTCCCTTTCTTGAAGCCATTCGCCAGATGCGCCAGGAGCTTGGCCGCGAGAACACGGTTTTTGTTCATGTCACGCTCGTTCCCTGGATCAGCGCAGCTCAGGAGCTGAAGACCAAGCCGACGCAGCATTCGGTCAAGGAGATGCTTTCTATTGGAATTCAGCCCGATATCCTGCTTTGCCGCAGCGACCGCGCGCTTTCGCGCGAGATCAAGGGCAAGATTGCGCTCTTCTGCAACCTCGAAGAGCAGGCTGTGATTACGGCCAAGGATGTTGATTCCATTTACGAAGTACCTCTGTGCTTTGCGCAGGAAGGCGTCGATGCGCTGGCTCTCAAGTACCTGCATCTTGAAACGCGCCAGCCTGACCTCAGCCGATGGAAGGACCTTGTCGATCGCTGCTACAACCCGAAGGACGAAGTTTCGATCGCGATTGTCGGCAAGTACGTTGAGTATGAGGACAGCTACAAGTCACTCAAGGAAGCGCTGGTGCATGGCTCGCTCGCGCACAATCTGAAGCTGCGCGTCACCTGGATTGAAGCTGAAGGCCTCGAAACACCGAACTACGAAGAGCAGCTCAAGGGCTTTGACGGAATTCTCGTTCCCGGAGGCTTCGGTAAGCGCGGCATTGAAGGCATGCTGAACGCCATCCGTTATGCGCGCGAAAATAAGATTCCCTACTTCGGCATCTGCCTGGGCATGCAGACCGCCTGCATTGAGTTTGCTCGCAACGTCTGCGGTTTGAATGGCGCGAACTCAAGCGAGTTCGATCCGGCAACGCCGCACCGCGTTATCTACAAGCTGCGCGAACTGACTGGCGTTGAGGAAATGGGCGGCACGATGCGCCTGGGCGCATGGACCTGCATCCTGCAGCCTGATTCGCTGGCTTACAAGAGCTACAAGTCAACCGAGATCAGCGAGCGCCATCGCCATCGCTACGAATTCAACCGCGAATATGAGGCGCTGCTGACCGGCGGCGGATTGCGCATCACGGGAACCACACCCGACGCGACGTACGTCGAGATTGTCGAGATTCCTGAACATCCATTTTTTCTGGGCTGCCAGTTCCATCCCGAATTCAAGTCGAAGCCACTCGAGCCGCATCCGCTGTTCAGCTCGTTTATCAAGGCGAGTTACAAGAACCGGACTGGGAGTGACGAACTCAGCACATTGACAGAAGAAAAAGTTTCGCAGGCTTCATAATTAGTTCGCAATCTGAGGCAATAGAATCAGTCCGTGAAGTCTCCCGCGAAAGCCGTGATCGAATGTAACCAAGCTCATCCCTGAAGCAAGGGCAAATGCAGCAAGATAAGCATCGGCCCAAGACTTGGCCGAGGGATGTGCAGATTGGGCAAATTTGCGGAATACGGGTTCAACGCCTGCTGGTTCCTCTGCCAGAAATATCCGTTGGTCCGCAAGCCATTTATCATAAATATCCCAAGCTTGTTTCTGGTTCATCACATCGCGCTTCATGACTGCTTGCGTAGTCAGAAGCCTCAGCAGGCCAAGCTGTGTAAAGCGTGAAAAACAGATAGCATCAAAGTCACTTAGACCATCAAACCATGACCGGGCTGCATTGTAGTGCTCATGCCGCTCATAGCTCAATGCAAGCCATACATTCACATCAGGGAAAAGGAATGATCTTGTAGATGGTTTCATTGTCTAGCTTGAGAGTTCCTGGCTCTTTCGACGGAATCAGCGGTAGCTTTATCTTCTTTTTCACTCGTCGGGACTGGCTATGAAGCTCCGCCTCGACTCCACGAAGGATAATCTCCTTTACAGTGCTGCCTTCTCTGGCGGCTTTGCTTTTCAGCTCTCGATAAAGTTGATCGGGAATGTCGACGGTCGTCCTCATATCCCTCAGGCTACCATATTTATGGCAGCCTGAATCTCATAAAACTATGGATACACAGTCGCTGACTCCAGCTTCGAAGCGCACTCGCATTCCAACCATCTTGCTCGCGCTTTTTCTCGGCCTTATTGTCGGGGTCATTGCGCTCGCGCTCTTTGTTCGCAATGCTACGCAAGGCGTCTGGAACGAAATTGCGGCCAAGGTCACCGGGCGCAGCCTTTCGATCGAAACTTCCCTGCCGACGGTCGTCAACAAGATCCAGCAGCTTCAGCGTCTTGAAACCGTTGTCTACACCATGGACAAAGTCGTTGAAGGCTCACGCGAAAATGCCTACCTGCCCAATTTCCTTACCGGCGACAAGCTCCTGCTGGTCGTCCATGGACAGGCTATCGCGGGCATTGATCTGAGCCACCTGCAAACCAGTGACATAAGGATTCAGGGACGCATGATTCAGGTCCATCTGCCGAAGCCTGAAATCTTTACCACCACGCTCGATAATTCCAAGACCCGCGTCTATTCGCGCGAGACGGGTCTGTTTGTCGCTGCTGATCCGAACCTCGAAAGCGAAGTCCGCGCCAAAGCCCAGCAGGATTTGCAGCAGGCGGCTCTCAAAGACGGCATCCTCGAAACGGCACGCAAAAATGCTGCCGCTACCGTCACCACGATGCTGCTCGGGCTTGGGTTTGAGCAGGTCGAAGTCAAGTAAGTTTTAACCGCAGAGAATTTCTTCCCGAACCGAACGGCCTGCTCCGGCTGGTAAACTTGAAGAGCAACCATGTTTGAAAACCTCTCAGAAAAGCTGCAGCGGGCGTTTAAGAATCTCCGCGGACAGGGCACGATCTCCGAAGAAAACATCGGCGAGGCCCTGCGTGAAATTCGCGTCGCCCTGCTCGAAGCCGACGTCAATCTCAACGTCGTCAAGGAACTGATCGAACACATCCGCGCCAAGGCCGTTGGGCAGGAAGTGATGACGGCGCTGTCGCCCACTGAACAGGTCATCAAGATCGTCCGCGATGAGCTGGTCACGCTGCTGGGCAAAGATACGGCTCGCTTCAACTTCGCCTCGCGTCCCCCGACGGTCATCCTGATGGCCGGACTGCAGGGCTCCGGTAAAACGACCACCTCGGGCAAGCTGGCCGCGTGGCTGCAGAAGGGCGGGCATCGCCCCATGCTGGTCTCGGTCGACGTCTACCGCCCGGCGGCGCGCGAACAGCTGAAGGTTGTCGCCAAATCGATCAAGGCCAATATCTATGAAGGCGACACCAAAGGCGAAGCTGCAGGCACGGCGCTTGTCGAGCGGCTGGCCAAGGAAGCGAAACGCGAGGCTGTCATTACGGGCTGCGATACGCTGATCGTGGACACTGCAGGCCGCCTGCACATTGACGAAGACCTGATGGGCGAGATGGAGTCGCTCAAGAAGCTGCTCACGCCGCAGGAGATTCTCTTCGTCGCCGACTCGATGACCGGGCAGGACGCCGTCAATTCCGCGGACCAGTTCCACAAGCGGCTTGGGCTGACGGGCATCATTCTCACCAAGATGGACGGCGATGCCCGCGGCGGTGCGGCGCTTTCGATCCGCCATGTCACAGGGCAGCCGGTGAAGTTCATCGGCGTGGGTGAAAAGCCGGACGCCTTCGAGCCTTTTCATCCGGACCGCATCGTGAGCCGCATTCTCGGCATGGGCGACATCATGACGCTCATCGAGAAGGCGGAAGAAAAGCTTGACCGCAAAAAGTCCGAAGAGTTCGCGCGCAAGGCGCTCTCGGGCGACGGCTTCTCGCTTGAAGACTTCCGGGATCAGCTGCGCCAGATTCGCAAGCTCGGATCGCTGCAGAGCATCATGAAGATGCTGCCCTCGGTTGGGCCGATGGCCGGGATCCAGCAGATGGCCGACCAGGTGGATGAAAAACAGTTCGTCCGCGTTGAGGCGATCATCAATTCCATGACGCAGAAGGAACGCAATCACCACGAGATCATCTCCGGCAGCAGGCGCAAGCGCATCGCTTCCGGCTCAGGAACGACGGTGCAGGAAGTCAACCAGCTCCTGCGCCAGTATGCGCAGATGCGGAAGATGTTCAAGAATGTCGGCAAAGGCGGAATGCTGCAGCGCCGTGCCATGGGGATGCTGGGCGGTATGCGCGGCGGACGGTAAATCTACCGCCAAGACGCTAAGGACGCCAAGTTTCGCAAAGACTTTTTAGCAAGAGGCAATAGAGTTCTCCTTTCCTATGATCGATCTCGACCATCGCCTGCAGGACCAGCTTGACGACATCACTGCGAACACGCGCAAACTGGTGCAGCCGGAGAGACTGGCCATCAGCGAGCAGGCGGTGGCTGATCTTTTTGCGAGCGGGATCGAGCAGAAGATTCTTCCCGTAGGCGCAAAGGCACCTGAGTTTACTCTGCCCGATGCTTCAGGACGAGTGGTTCGCTCGTCAGACCTGCTGGCTCTTGCGCCTCTCGTCGTCAACTTTTTCCGAGGGCGCTGGTGTCCTTACTGCGTCACGGAACTCGAAGCATGGCGCGATCTTTATGAGGTTGTTCGCGAAATGGGGGCCTTGCTGGTTGGCGTTTCGCCGCAGACTGTCAGGCAGAGCGACTTCGCCGCTGGTCAGCACAAAATTCCCTTCCCTCTGCTGCATGATTCGCATTGCGATGTGGCGCAGCAGTTCGGACTGGCTTACAAGGTTCCGCCTTTTCACCAGAACTACTATCGCAGCATCCTGGTGAATATTCCCTTCGTAAACGGCGATGAGAGCTGGATGCTGCCGCTGCCTGCAACATATGTTCTTGCTCAGGATGGAACGGTGCTCTTTGCTGAAGCCTATGCTGATTTCAGAGTGCGTCCCGAGCCCGGCGAGGTCTTAAAGTATCTGCCGAAGCGGTAGCGGCACTCCCCCTAGAATTATCATCCTGAGCGAAGTGACCGAAGGGAACACAGTCGAAGGATCTGCTTTTCTCTGTTTCACCCTCGAGAACAGTAAGAGAAACATCCCCAGGTTAGCTTCGCGAACCTGGGGCACCCGTTATCTTGCAAACCGGAAAGTATATTTCGCTATTAAGCAGAGCAGCGATATGGAACAAAAAATTATCAGCGACTCGCGCAAATATGTTGCTGTCGAAACGGAAATTCCCAGTCCTGTCGCAACGGCAATATAACCGACCAGACATGCGGGGCACTTCGGGAGCAGCACCAGAATTGTTCCTGGGACCGCTCCCTCCGTTGCTTTGCGCAGCCAGTGTGATTTGCGAGTTACACTGCAGCACTGATGCGCGTTCATGAGTGGCTCTCGCATCCGCAGGGAGATTTCGTCGTCGCCACATATCGTCCCTGTTCGTTCACTGTGCCGCTGGCCTCGTAACGGTCGTGGTGACGCACCCAGTCGGTCAGGTTGTGGCGCGGACCAGTCTCATTGCGGCCCTTGGGCGTGATGTCGAGATACATGTAGGTCGCGACGAACTGCTCATCGCCGCGTCCGTGCGTCGAATAGGTGTGGAAGATGTCGCCGTTCGCGTCTTTGTAGAAGACGCTGTCGCCGGAAAGCTCTTCGCTTACGAAGTCCTGCATGGCATAGTTGTAGAACACTTTGCCGTCTTTCATGTCTTCCGGGCGGTACGAGACGTGGAAGTCATAGTTGAAGTCGCTGTTGTAGGACGACACCCAACTGAACTTCCATCCCATGCGCTTTTTGAAGGCTTCGATCTCTTCCAGCGGCGCGCGCGATACTGACACGAGCGACACATCGTGATGCTCCAGATGCGCCAGTGTTCCGTCGATGTGGTCGGACTTGAAGGAGCAGCCCACGCAGCCTTCCTTCCAGCCCGGGCCAAGCATGAAATGCTGCACGATGAGCTGGCTGCGTCCGTCGAAGAGATCGGACAGCGTTACCTTGCCTTCGGGCGCGTCGAAGGCATAGTTCTTTTCGATCTTGATCCATGGCAGTTCGCGCCGCTGGCGGTTCAGTTCATCCCGCAGACGGGTTAGTTCCTTCTCTCTGGCCAGAAGCGCTTTGCGCGCTTCCAGCCACTGCTTAGCTGAGACTACTTCATGATTCACGGTTGCTGTGCTCATGATTCTTCTCCAGAGTATGTATTTACTTGCTGTAGCGGTCGTGGTGCCGCACCCATGCCATGGCATCAGGTCCAAACTCTTCTTCATTGCGGCCTTTTGGCGCCATGTCGAGGAAGTGGTAGGGTAACAGCATCCCTTCCCCGCCGCGAGCGTAAGACGAATAGGTATGAAAGACGTTGTTATCCGAGTCCTTGTAAAAAGCGCTCGTGCCGGTCGCTTCTTCGGAAGGAAATCCGATCTTGTCGTTGTAGTTATAGTTGAAATTTTTCTGTGCCATCTCTTCCTTCGTGAAGGAGACGCGATAGTCATAGTTGAAATCGCTGCCAAAGGATGACACCCACCGGAACTGCCATCCCATGCGCTTCTTGAAGGCTTCAATTTCTGCCAGAGGCGCGCGGGAGACGGCAATCAGGGTCACGTCACGTTGTGCGAGATGAATGACGCTGCGATCAAAGTGATCCGCAGCCATCGAGCACCGCGGGCAGCCCTCTCCCCATCCCGGGCCCATCATGAAGTGATAGATGACAAGCTGGCTGCGGCCATCGAAAAGGCCTGCCAGTGTTTCTCTGCCTTCCGGCGTGTCGAAGATATAGTTCTTCTTCACCTTGACCCATGGCAACTCGCGCCGCTTGCGGCTTACTTCATCGCGCAGCCGGGTGAACGCCTTTTCTTCAGCGAGAAGCGCTTTGCGTGCTTCCAGCCATTTCTCTTCAGATACAACCGCATGCGGTTCGATTGCTATGCTGCTCATGATTTTTTCTCCCTACTGGTTTTGGCCAGCACATCTGCCTTGAGATTGTCGGCGAAGCGCGACCAGCCGATGTTCATCTCGACGCCGTCGCGCACGTTCTCCGGAATCTGTCCGATGGCGCGGTGCGAGAACTTCAGGTGCGTGATGCCACCCTCTTCCTTCAGGCGAAAAATGATGTGCGATATGGCAGGCGCGGACATGAATACTGGGCCGTGAAGCTCGATCAGTGTGGGCGGCTCGATAGCCTGCACATGTCCCCAGCAATGGCCGGTGTTGTTGCCGAAATCGCGGTACCAGCGGCCGCCGGGCCATGGCTCGAGCTTCAGCCGATGGATCTCGCCGGTGGGCGATTCATTGAGCGGACCGATGTGTTCGAGCATCGTTTCCCAGACGATGTCGATCGTGGCCGCAATCTCGACCTCTTTTGTGACTTCCACTGTCAGGATGGTTTCTGTTCCTGCCATCGTTTCAGACTCCCTTCACTACTTTCTGCTGCGCTCTTCTGCCAGCCTTGGCGAAGAAGTTGTCCCAGCCCTTGTTGGCCTGTGCGCCGTCGATGTGTTCCGGAGGGATTTGCCCGATGGCGCGGTGCGAGAACTGGATGCGTGTCGCGCCATTTTCTTCGCTCAGACGGAAAAGCACATGAGAAATGGCGGGCGATGACATGAACATGGGCCCGTGGATCTCCAGCAGATCGTGAGGGCGGATGGACTGCACGAATCCCCAGCAATGGCCGGTGTTGTTGCCAAAATCGCGGTACCAGCGGCCGCCGGGCCACGCTTCGAGCTTGAATGGCATGGGCTGTCCGTCAGGGTCTTCGTCGAGCGGACCGAGCTGTTCGAGAACCGTTTCGAACACAATGTCGATGGGGGCGGCGATTTCTATATCGCGCACGATTTCGATGGCCTGGATCGCCTGTTCCGGCGCCTTCTGGGTCATTTCTGCTCCTTGTCTCTGCGCTGATTTTCAGCGGTGATGCGTTCCATCATCTTTTGCTCGGCCCTTGTCTTGATGCGGTCGAGATTATGCGTCCAGTAGCGTTCATAAATTTTCACCCAGTCATGCACAGGTTTCAGTTCCTTTGCATTCAGGCGGTACAAGCGCATTTGCCCGCGTTTGCTTACGGTCACCACTCCAACTTTGCGCAGCACTCCCAGATGCTTGGATACGGCCGGCTGGGGGATGCGCAGCCTCAGCACAACATCGCCGACGGCGTGTTCTTTTCCGTCGCCGAGCATGTCGATAATTTCGCGACGGCGCGGCTCGGCGACTGCGTTGAAGACATCGGTGGTGGTAGCGGCCCTTGGCATGAACATTAACGTATATTCCTATATGGGAATATGTCAAGCGTTGATTCAACTTTTTTGGGGAGATTTCTGGCAGGCGACAACAATATCCCCAGGCCGAATCGACCAATTTTCTTGATTTCACAAAGGAAACGGGGTTTGATGATTGACACCACATCCCCATTTGCGAGGAGGGGTTTTCCTATGCAGGCGTTCCTGCAGGACCTTCGCTATGCCATTCGCCAGTTGCAGAAATCGCCTGGGTTTGGCGTCACGGTCATCACCACCCTGGCATTGAGTATTGGAATTACGGCTGCGGTCTTCAGCGTGCTGTATGCCATGTTGATCCGGCCCTTGCCTTATCAACAGCCTGACAGAATTGTGGCCCTGCAAACCTACTCGCCAGAGGGATACACGCAGCCTGCCTCCTATCCGGAATATCTGGACTGGAAGCGGATGAACCATACTCTTTCTGCGTTGATTGGACGCAGCGGCTTTGGCGGAACTGTGAACTTCGAAGGTCCTACTGGCCCTACCGCCTTGCACTCTGCACAAGTAACCGACAATTTCTTCGATGCATTTGGCGTCAGTCCGATTCTTGGCCGCACCTTTGCCCCTGGCGAAGACCAGGACGGCAAGAATGATGTCGTTGTGCTGAGTTACGAAGTCTGGCAGCAGATGTTTGGCGGGAACAAATCAGCTATTGGACAGCAAGTGAAGCTGGATGGGCGCTCGTACACCATCATTGGCGTCATGCCTGCAGGGTTTCGCTTTCCAATCAGTCTCACCAATGCCGTCTATGTTCCTCTGCACCTTACCAAACAGCTGCATGACAATCGGGGCAATCATTTCATGCCTGCATTCGCACGCCTGAAACCAGGCGTAACGATAAAACAGGCAGAAGCAGATTTGAATGCTGTATTTGCTGATCTGGGGCGCGACTATCCCGATACAAAAGGCCGCAGGGTAAAGCTGATTGATATTGGTACTTTCATCCTGGGGAAAACCGACAGCTCTCTGCGCTTGCTGATCTATGCAGTACTTGCGCTTCTGGCAATTGGCTGCGTGAATATTGCCGGTCTGCTGCTTGCGCGAGGCGTGAAGCGCGAGCGCGAGATGGCATTGCGCTCGGCGATTGGAGCAGCCCGTACTCGAATCGTGCGGCAAATTTTAACTGAAGCTCTGCTTTTCGCTGTTTGCGGAGCAACGGGTGGAATTCTGCTTGCCTATGGACTACTGCACGTCATCCGCATGCTGTTGATTTCCGCACTTGCGAGAGGCGCCGAGGTCCAGGTGAATGTGCCGGTGCTGCTGGCCGCTTTATTCACCTCTGTGATTGTTACGATCCTGGCTGCGCTCACGCCAGCCTTGCGCCTTTCCGGTACGTCTCCAATTCTCGCACTTCGCGCAGGTGGAAGCGCCGGAACATCGCGCGGTCAGCACCGCCTGCGTGCTGTCTTTGTGATTACCCAAATGGCTCTGGCGCTGTCATTGCTGATTGTCTCGGGTCTGCTGATGCACATGCTTGGCAGTCTCAGGAATACGGAGCTCGGATTTTCTCCGGACAACATCCTGACAGCAGAAATTGATCTTTCACCCGGGCGCTATGACGGCCGCGATGTCATGACCGATTTCTATCAGCCATTGTTTGACAAAATACATGCCATTCCTGGAGTACAGGCCGTCGGAATGATTCAGCTTTTGCCGATACAAGGCTATGGCTGGAATTCTGAGGTACACGTTGCCGGAACCCCGCCTCCGCCGCCGAATGAAGAGACCCTGGCTGAGTACCGCATTGTGTCGCCGGGATATTTCGACGTCTTTCAAAACCAGTTGGTTCGTGGACGACTGCTTGACCCGAAACTTGATACGGCAACATCGAAGCCTGTCATGATTGTGAATGAAGCTTTCGTGAAGAAGTTCATTCCACCAGGCCGTGACCCGATCGGCATGCAACTCGACAACGAAGACAAACCGGTCATTGTCGGCGTGGTAAAGAATATCCGCCAAAACATCTACGAGCCGCCGTTGGCTGAGACAGATTACGTCTCATCTCAAGTCCCAAAAGATGAAAGTTTTCGCAATCTCGGGAACATGACACTGGTCATTCGTACTGCGGTCCCTCCGGGAAGCATCATTCCCAGCCTGCGTCGCGCTTATCATGACGTTGATCCGACACTTCCATTCCGCACTCCGGAGACGATGGACTCGGTTGTTGCCGATACTCTGATCTTCGAGCGGCTGGAAAACTGGCTATTTGGCGCGTTTGCCGGACTCGCTGTTCTGTTAGCTGTTGTCGGCCTCTACGGGCTGATCAGTCACGAGGTGGAGCTTTCCACACGCGATATCGGTGTACGCATGGCGCTTGGCGCTTCACGCGGACGGATTCTGGCCGGCATTTATGGCCGCGTGGGCTGGATGCTTGCTCTGGGCGTAATGACAGGCCTTGCGCTTACATGGGCAGCGCGGAAGTACATTAGTTCCGTGGTCGCCATGCACATGGACAAGGATGCCGTCAGAATCCTGACGCTTACTCTGGCTTTGATCGGAGCAGGACTGCTTGCTGCCCTGATTCCGGCACAAAGGGCCTCCTCGATTGAGCCGGTTGAGGCCCTGCGCGAGGAATGACGGTTATTTCTTCGCAGCCTTCTTCTCGCCCTGGGTTGCAGGATGCGCTACGCCGCCGATCGCTTCCGACAGCTTCACACTGGCGTCACGCAGCGCAGCGCGGACGTTTTTCGTGCCGGTTGTTTCTTCAATGCGCGCAAGATACGGCACGGTGAGAGCAGCTACGGCATTTCCCCGCTCGTCCAGCACGGGATAACTTATGTTTACGACGCCACGTATCTCGTAACTGTCCCGCTCTTCGTAGCCCTGTTCCCGGATCTTTTTGAGGTGCTCGTCAAGGTCTTTGGGAATGCGGCTGCCGGTACGATGCTGCCAGGTTTCGACGGCGCGGTAACGAACATCCTGCGGAATGTGTGCGAGGATAACGTGTCCTGTCGCTGCATGCATGAGGTCGACAATGGCTCCGGCTTTGACATAGAAGCCCGGACTTATGGGTGAGTCGGCCTGAGCGACGATCACCACATGGCCCGCTTCGAGCACGCCGAGGTGACAGGACTGGTTGAGCTGGTGCACTACATCCTGCATGATGGGCAGCGCTTCTGAAACAAGCCGCTTGGTTGGCGGATATTCAAGCGACATACGGAACATCTTGAGTGTCAGGCGAAAACGCTCGTCTTCATCTGAACGCGCAATATAGCCGCGCTCTTCGAGACACAGCAACATGCGGAAGATTTCCGAAACTGTTCGGTTCAGGCGGCGGGCGACTTCGCTTTTCGTGAGTCCGGAAGGCTCATGCGCGAACAGCTCCAGAATGTCGAGCCCTTTTTCAAGAGCAGGCGTGGGATAGCGGCGTTTTACCGTCTTCAAAATAGATACCCTGCAGTGGTCTGGTTTTTTATTAGCAGAAATTGTAACGCGAAGGTGACATTCCCATTGTTCATCAAAATGTTTTTTAGCGTATAAAAATAGGAGCTAAAATTTCCCCGGAGTGGACGATGAGGATTTCCTGCCTGGCAAGACCGCTGGCCATTGGCTTTCTGCTTGCAACCGTATCATTGACAGCCCCGGCACAGCAGCCGAATCAACAGCTGAACCAGGATGACCTGACCTGGCAGCAATCGGTTCACAAGTATGACAAAGAGCGCCAGGCAGTGCTCTCGTCGGTGGATAAAGCCGTGAACGAAGGGCCGTTTCAACCGGACTGGGATTCGCTGAAGGGCTACAAGATTCCCGGGTGGTATCAGGATGCGAAGTTCGGCATATTCATTCACTGGGGCGTGTATTCAGTACCCGCCTTCAGCAGCGAGTGGTATCCGCGCTACATGTATCTGCAGGATTCGAAGGAATTCAAACACCAGGTCGAGACTCACGGGCCGCAGACCAAGTTCGGATACAAGGACTACATTCCGATGTTCCGCGCGCAGGACTTTGATCCCAAGGCATGGGCCGCGCTCTTCAAGGAATCCGGCGCGCAGTACATCATTCCTGTCGCCGAGCACCATGACGGCTTCCAGATGTACCGCTCTGACTTGAGCGACTGGACAGCAGTGAAGATGGGGCCGAAGCGCGATGTTCTGGGCGAGCTGCGGACGGCGATTCTGGCTGAGGGATTGCACTTCGGCGCTTCATCGCACCGTGCCGAGCACTACTGGTTCATGAATGGCGGACGCCAATTCCCCTCTGACGTGCAGGACCCGAAATATGCTTCGCTCTATGGACCGGCACATTCCGGTATCAATCCCAGCAAGGATGGAACCGGGCACCCGGACAAGGCTTACCTGGATGACTGGCTTGCGCGCAGCGGCGAACTGGTGGAGCGGTATCATCCTGAGCTTATTTATTTCGACTGGTGGGTGGAGCAGGATACTTTCCAGCCTTACTTGAAGCGCTTCGCCGCGTTCTACTACAACCAGGGGGCGAAGAATGGCCAGCAGGTTGTGCTCTTCCGCAAGAACAATGCATTTCCTGACGGCACCACAGTCCTCGATATCGAGCGCGGGCTGCTCGATGCGATTCGTCCGCAGCACTGGCAGACCGATACATCGATCAGCGACAAGTCATGGGGATACATCAGCGGCGATACTTATAAATCTCCAGAGAGCCTGGTGTGGCAGCTCATCGATATTGTGAGCAAAAACGGAAACCTGCTGCTGAATATCGGGCCGAAGTCCGATGGCACGATTCCGCAGGAAGCGCAGAACATTCTGCGCAAGATGGGCGCGTGGCTCAAGGTAAATGGCGAGGCCATCTACGGTACCCGTTCGTGGACGACTTATGGAGAGGGGCCGACGAAGGTAGTGACTGGATCGTTCCACGACTCTTCGGTAAAGCCGTACACAGCGCAGGACATCCGCTTTACGACGAAAGGCAAGACGCTGTATGCCATTGCGATGGGGTGGCCGGCTGACGGTCATCTGCTGATTCACTCGCTCGGCACCGGCAGCGGCTTCAAACCAGCCTCCGTCTCGCTGCTCGGCTCGGGCGCAGCCATCCATTTCACGCAGAAGGATGATGGGCTGCGACTCGATCTTCCAGCGCAGGCGCCTGGCGAATATGCGTACAGCTTTAAGATTGTTCCGGCAATAGGAGTATGAAGCGTGATGTTTTCACAAATTAACTGATTTTATTGACAAACAGTTAATTTTACTTATAGAACATTGATTGCAGGCGCAGCAGTTCCGTTACTGCTGCGCCATGTGTTTCACGATGGGCGCTGATTTTGAATCCCGTTTGCGGCAGGCCTTGCAGAAGGCTGCGCCGCCATTGCCGAAGACGCCTCTTCCGGTTGTCATTATCGGAGCCGGCGGCATTGTGCATGATGCGCATCTGCCTGCTTACAGGAAGGCCGGTTTTCCTGTAGTTGCACTGGTCGACGCGAACCAGGAAAAAGCGGCAGCGCTGGCGCAGAAATTCTCGGTGCCCCTGGCTACCAGCTCAATCGCTGAAGCTATCAGCAAATCACCCAAAAACAGCGTCTTTGATGTAGCCGTTCCGGCGGGCGCAATTCTGGATGTGCTGCCGCATCTGCCGGACGGATCTGCGGCTCTGCTTCAGAAACCGATGGGCAACACGCTTGAAGAGGCTGAACAGATTCTGGCATTGTCCCGCAAGAAGGGACTGACGGCTGCGGTGAACTTTCAGCTGCGTTATGCTCCAGTGATGCTGGCGGCGAAACGCATCACCGATTCAGGACTGCTCGGCGATGTGCACGACATGGAAGTGGTGGTGAATGTCTACATGCCATGGGAACTGTGGACATTTCTTGCCACGGCGCCACGGCTTGAGATCCTGTACCACAGCATTCATTATGTCGATCTCGTGCGCTCATGGTTCGGCAATCCGGAGCGCGTGCTGGCAAAGACCGTGCGGAACCCGCTTACTGCCAGCCTGGCGGCGACGAAGAGCGTCATCATGCTGGATTATGGCAATTGGAAGCGTGTCTACATCGCGACGAATCATGAACACCGCTATCAGGGTTCGCAACGCAGCTATGCGCAGTGGGAAGGCACGGAAGGCGCGCTGCGCGCGGTGATGGGCGTGAACCTTGATTATCCCAAGGGCAAGCCGGACACACTCAGCATTGCCAGACGTGAAGAAGACTGGCAGACGCTACCCACGGAAGGCAACTGGTTTCCGGATGCGTTTATCGGATCGATGGGATCGCTGCAGGCTTACGTTTCAGGCGATGCAAAGACCCTGCCGACCGGCGTAGAAGATGCGATCGACACCATGCGCACGGTGGAAGCCGCCTACATTTCCAGCGAGCGCGATGGAGTTCCGCTGAAGAGATAGCCTATGCCAAAGACACGCCTGCGCATCGCCGTTCGTGAGTTCACCGATTTTGAAAATGCTCTGGATGAGCAGATTGCGCTTTATCGCGTGCAGCATCCTGATGTGGAATTCGAAGCTGTTCAGCTTGATCTCGACAAGCTGCGCGCGGAGATGTTTGAGAATAGCGGGCTTCGCAACGGCACGTGGGACATTGGCTATATCGTGACTGACTGGCTGGCAGAGGCGGTGGAAGAAGGCGTGATCGATGAACTGACGCCTTATTTACAGCAGAAGCCGGTTCCTGACTGGCCGCAGGGATGGGCGCAATCGCTTGTCGAGCCTCTCTATTTCGATGACAAGCTCTACGCGCTGCCCTGGCACGATGGGCCAGAATGCCTGATCTACCGGCGCGATCTTTTTGAGGATGCCGGGGAGCAGAAAGCATTTCGTAATCAATACGGTTACGATTTGAAACCGCCGGTTACCTGGAAGCAGTTCACGGACATTGCGCGCTTCTTTACCCGGCCTGAGAAAAATCTTTATGGGACGCTGTTCGCGGCGTTTCCGGATGGGCATAACACGCTCTACGACTTTGCGCTGCAGCTCTGGAGCCGCGGCGGCGAACTGGAAGATAAGGACGGCAACGCACTTCTGGACACTCCCGAGGCTATAGCTGCGCTCGACTTCTACCGCAACACTATCCGCGATGCTTCGATGAGCTATCCGGGAGCAGAGAAGCTCGATTCGACGCGTTCCGGCGATGTGTTTCTTTCAGGCGCAGCTGCAATGATGGTGAACTGGTTCGGATTCGCCGCGCGCTGCGACCGTCCCGGCTCTCCACTGCGCGGCAAGGTTGCAATTGCGCCGGTCCCCGCTGATGAAGGCAAGCCTACGGCGTCTCTCTCCGTGTTCTGGACGCTGGGCATCGGCTCCGGTTCGAAACATAAGCAGGCGGCTTATGACTTCATCCACTTCGTCACGCAGCCGGAGCTTGACCTCGGCATTGTAAAGCACGGCACCGTCGGCGTACGGCTTTCTACCTGGAGAAATCCGGAAGTACAAAAGCAGGCGCCTGCTTACAGCAAGATTGAAGAGGTTTCGCTTGGCGCGCGCAGGCTGCCGCGCAGCCGAAGCCTGCCGGCATTTGCAGCCATCCTGAACGACGTAGCGACGCAGGCGCTTACTACGCAGGAGCCTTCAGCGGAAATCCTGAAAAAAGCACAGCAGCGCATTGAAGAGCAGGGGATTAATTTTCGATGACACAGAGTACAGACGCATTTCGTCTTGACGGCAAACACGCTCTCGTAACCGGAGGCGCAAGCGGCATTGGCGAAGCCGCATGCAGAGAGCTGGCGCGCGCCGGAGCATTTGTAACAGTCGCTGATATCAATCTGGAAAAAGCGCAGAAGCTGGCAAAGGAACTGCCCCATGCCCGGGCAGCGCTTGTCGATGTGACGAAACGCGAATCCATCGAAGCTGCTGCAGCGCAGCTGGAACAACTGGACATCCTGGTAAACAACGCGGGCATTGCTCACGTTGGCGATATTGCTCAGGTTGAGGAAGAGGATTTCGACCGCCTGATGGAAGTGAACGTGAAGTCGGTTTACCTCGTCACACGCGGACTGCTTCCCCTGCTGCTCAAGAGCCGCGGTTCTATTGTGAACATCGGTTCTGTCGCAGGATTGGTCGGCATCAGGCAGCGCTTCGCCTACTGCACAACAAAGGGCGCAGTCATAGCTATGACGCGGCAGTTAGCGGTTGAATATCCCAAGCAGCTGCGCGTGAACTGTATCTGTCCGGGAACCGTGCATACGCCGTTTGTCGAAGGCTATCTCGAAAAGTACCACGCACATGAGAAAGACAAAGTCCGCGCAGAACTGGATGCGCGGCAGCCGATGGGGCGGATGGGCAAGCCTGAAGAGATAGCGTCGATGGTGCGCTATATCTGCTCCGATGAAGCGGAATTTATGACTGGCTCGGTTGTGACCATCGACGGCGGGTGGACCGCTGCTTAACTTAAGGAGAACAATTCCGATTGAGTGATCTGAAGATTATCAACGCACGAGTGATTGACCTGCGCTTCCCTACATCGCGGGAGAGTATCGGCTCGGACGCTGTCAATGTCGATCCCGATTACTCGGCTGCCTACTGCATTCTCGAAACAGACCACGGTCCTAGCGGGTATGGTCTCACCTTCACGCTGGGCCGCGGCAATGAGCTCTGCGTCGAGGCGCTCAAGTATCTCTTGCGCTATGTTGTGGGGCGCACTTTCTCATCGCTTACGGATGACCTCGGCGCTTTTTACCGGCAGCTGACATCGGACAGCCAGTTTCGCTGGCTTGGGCCCGAAAAAGGCGTCATCCATCTGGCAACCGGAGCACTCATCAATGCAGTCTGGGACCTCTATGCTCGCGTGGAAGAAAAGCCTCTCTGGAAATTGCTGTCCGACATGGATGCGGAGGATATTGTCCGCGCCATCGATTTCCGTTACATCACCGATGCGCTGACTCGTGAAGAGGCCAAGAGCATTCTCTGCGAGCGCAAAGCGGGCATGGACGCGCGGCTTGCGCACCTGCAGCAGAAAGGATATCCCGCTTATACAACTTCTGTGGGCTGGTTCGGCTTCAGCGACGAAAAGATTGCGCGGCTGTGCGATGAGGCTCTGGCTGCAGGCTGGACACATTTCAAGCTGAAGGTCGGCGGCACTCCAGAAGACGATCTGCGCCGGGCGCGACTGGTGCGCAGCAAAATCGGGCCTGACCATAAGCTGATGATGGACGCCAACCAGAAATGGGATGTTGAAGAGGCCATCAAGCGCACGCAAGCTTTAGCGGAAGTGAATCCGTGGTGGATGGAAGAGCCTACCAGTCCGGATGACATTCTCGGCCACGCGCGCATCCGTCGCGAAGTGCCGAAGGTGCGTATTGCCACAGGCGAGCACTGCCACAACCGCGTAATGTTCAAGCAACTGATGCAGGCCAACGCCATTGATGTGTGCCAGATTGACAGCTGCCGCCTCGCCGGCGTGAATGAGAATCTTGCGGTGATTCTGCTTGCAGCAAAATTTAATATTCCTGTATGCCCTCATGCCGGAGGCGTGGGGTTATGCGAATACGTGCAGCATCTTTCGGCATTTGATTATCTGCGTGTCTCAACATCGCTCGAAAATCGAGTAACTGAGTTTGTCGATCACCTGCACGAGCACTTTACCAATCCGGTCAGAATCCGTGATGCTCATTATGTGCTGCCGGAGAAACCTGGCTACAGCGCGGAGATTTATCCGGAGACATTGCGCGATTACAGTTATCCTGATGGGCGTGTCTGGAGAAATGCATGAAATTTGTAACTTTTTCTGAAGCAGATGGAATCCCGCGCGCCGGCGCTCTTGTTGATGGCTCGGTTATTGACCTTTCGTCGGGTTTTCGCAGCGTACTTTCGGTCATCCTGGGAGGCACGGAGGCTATTCATGCCGCACAAGAATTGGTTGCCGACACAGATGTGCGCCTGGATCCCGATAAGATAAAGCTGCTTACTCCGATACAGAATCCGCCGCGCATTTTTTGCATCGGACTGAATTACCGCGATCACGCCGTCGAATCGAAGATGGAGATCCCGAAGGTACCTACGGTTTTTCTGAAACTGCCTTCCGCTCTGATCGGGCCTGGAGCAGCCATCAAGCTTCCTTCCATTTCTTCGCAGCCGGATTATGAAGCGGAATTTGCCTGCGTGATCGGCAGAGGCGGCAGCCGCATCGCACGGGAGAAATGGCAGGATTATATCTTCGGCTATACGATCCTCAATGATGTAAGTGCGCGCGATGTGCAGCTGGCTACTTCACAGTGGACCCTGGGCAAAAGCTTCGATACATTTGCGCCGCTCGGTCCCGCCATCGTAACGAAAGACGAGATTGCTGATCCGCATACGCTGGATGTAAAGCTTTCGATCGACGGCGAAGAACTGCAGCACTCGAACACGCGCGAGCTGATCTTCAAGCTGCCTGATCTGGTTGCTTATATCTCTTCGATTGTTCCATTGCAGCCCGGAGACATCATCAGCACAGGCACTCCTGCGGGCGTCGGCCTCGGGCGCACACCGCAACGCTGGCTGCGCGCGGGTGAAACCATTACGGCCGAAGTGACAGGATTGGGCCAGCTTGTAAATCCGGTTGTAGCCGGAGAGTAATCTTCTTCTATGGCCGTCACGCGCATTTCGTCGTCTACTACTCCGCAGACCGGCGGCCCGATTACCGAGCGGCGGTTTGTGCTGCCGCTCATCCTCATCACCAGCCTCTTTTTTCTGTGGGCGGTGGGCGTCAACCTGAATGACATTCTGATTCCGCATCTGAAGGGCGCGTTTCATCTCACCGATTTCGAATCATCGTTCGTGCAGGTGGCCTTCTTCGGCGGGTATTTCCTGGGCGCGTGGCCGGCAGGCAGACTGATGGAGAAAATCGGCTACCAGCGCGGCATTGTCTGCGGGTTGCTCATCTGCGCGGCAGGCGCTTTTCTGTTTATCCCTGCAGCCTCCATTCGCGAATATTCCGTTTTTCTGCTGGGCCTTTTCATCATGGCGTGCGGACAGTCCTTTCTTGAGGTCTCTGCGAACCCTTACGTCACATTTCTTGGGCCTCCGGGAACTTCAGAACAGCGGCTGAACCTGTCGCAGTCCTTCAATGCAGTGGGCGCTGTGGTCACGCCGATCTTTGGATCGGCGCTGATTCTTTCGCGAGCGCATGCTGCAGCTGCGGGGTCAGAGGCAGATGTGGTTCGGCTGCCTTATATGCTGATCGTCGCCATTTTCCTGGCGATGGCGCTGCTTATCTCTTCGGTAAAGCTGCCTGTCATTCAGGAGGAGAAAGCTGAGGAAGAGTCGCCGCGCTTTTCCGGAATTTTTGCCTTTCCGCACCTGCTCAAAGGCGTGCTGGCGCAGTTCTTCTACATCGGCGCGCAGGTCGGAGTCGCGAGCTTCGTGATTCGCTTTGTGCAGCACACGCATCCCGGCACGCTCGATACGCAGGCGGCAAATTATCTCAAGCTGCATCTGCTGGGCTTCATGATCGGACGCTTTGCCGGATCTGCATTGATGAAGAAGATTCAACCGGCGCACATGCTCGCAGCCTTTGCCGTGGGTTCGGTGGTATCGGTGCTGCTGGTGATTTTTACGGAAGGTGCTGCAGCGCTTGCGGGCATTGTTCTGCTTGGATTCTTCCACTCGATCATGTTCCCGACGATCTTTGCGTTGAGCATCCGGCATCTCGGCCCTTATACCAAGCGTGGATCATCACTGGTGGTGATGGCCATTCTCGGCGGCGGGGTCTTCCCTGCCCTGATGGGCCGCATCTCAGATCTCTCCAACATTCAACGCGCATTTTTCATTCCGCTGGTCTGCTATGTGGTTGTGCTCTACTTTGCAGTGAGCGGGTACAAGGTGAAGGCGCAGAAGCTCTCGTAATTTCCATCTGACCTGATTCGTTTGCTGTTATTCTCCAGCCAATATGCAAAAACTGATCTGGTGTCTTTGTGGGCTGGCGGCAATGTCTGCTTCGGCGCAGCAGTTATCTACTCCTGAGCGGGCGATGGTCACTTATATCCAGGCAAATGAGCAGGCATCGAATAATCTGCTGCACAAGCTGGTTGAGATCAACAGCGGCACGCACAATCTGGAAGGCGTGCGCGCTGTCGGCAAGATTCTGATGCCGCAGCTTGAAGAACTGGGATTTAAAGTGCAGTGGGTTCCGATGGATGAAGTAAAGCGCACCGGCACACTGGTGGCTGAGCATCCATGCCCGGAGCCGGGCAAATGCGGCAAGCGCATGCTGCTGATCGGACACATGGATACCGTCTTCGAAAAAGACAGCCCCTTCCAGCACTACACCGTTGATGGAAACATCGCTACCGGTCCGGGCGTGAATGACATGAAGGGCGGGCTGGTCATCATGCTGTATGCGCTCAAGGCCATGCAGTCTGCCGGAGTGCTCAAGCAATCCGACATTACGATTGTGCTGAGCGGCGATGAAGAAGCGCACGGTGAGCCTGCAACTATCTCGCGGCGCGATATGATGGCAGCGGCGCAGCACAGCGATGTGGCACTCGAGTTTGAAGGCACGCCACGCGCAGATGGCGTCTTCTACGGGAGCGTGAGCCGCCGCAGTTCCATCACCTGGCGGATTCATACGACGGGCGAGACGGGGCATTCGTCGGCCATCTTTTCGGAAGGCAAAGGTTATGGCGCTATCTATGAGTTGACGCGCATCCTCGATGCGTTTCGCACTCAGCTTCCGGAAAAGTATCTTACTTACAACGTAGGCCTGATCCTTGGCGGCTCGACTGTTTCCATCGATGCGAACAGCATTTCCGGCAATGCTGCAGGAAAAGACAATGTGATCTCTCCTGCGGCTTATGCCAGCGGCGACATTCGCACTATTTCCAATGAGCAGACGGAACGCGTTGAGCAGAAGATGCAGTCCATCGTTGCTGCGCACCTGCCGAAGACAAATGCGACGATCGAATTTGGAGAAGGATATCCGGCCATGGCCCCTACGGAGGACAGCCGCGCGTTGCTGCGCATGCTGAATGGCGCAAACAAGAGCCTGGGGTTTACCGAAATGCCGGAGCTTGACCCGATGAAGCGAGGCGCTGGCGATATTGCCTTTGTTGCACAGTATTTGCCAGGACTGGCGGGCATTGGCGCGACTGGAGATGGAGCGCATGCTCCGGGCGAAACGATTGATCTTGCCACGCAACCTATCAACACCGAGCGCGCTGCAGCGCTGATGTACCGCCTGAGCAAGATCGATGCGAAGGCGAGCCTTACGTCTCTCTATCCAGCAGCGAAATAATTATTGTCTGGAAGATGTTTCGGGCACGAGCGTGATCGTGCCCAGAATGCCTGAAGGCAATGACTCCAAGTGGTCCATGTCCTGCGGCACGAATTTTTGCCCATAGAGCAGGTTGAGCAGGCGGTAATCGGGGCGCGCCTGTCCGGCAAGCGAATTGATGGCTGTATTGGCCACATCGATTTCGATATGGTTCCTGCCGGCGTGGAGGAATGGCGTGACATCAAGCCGGTACGGAGGCATCCAGATGGAGCCTGCCTTTTGTCCGTTCACGCGAATCATCGCAACCTCGCGAATCGGGCTTTCGAGCAATGCGTGCGTGCCAGGCTTATTAGGATCGGACGGTGGCAATGACTTGCCTTCGCCAAAGTCAAGGAAGAGATGGCGGTCCTGTGACAGTGTTTTCCGGGGCAGGTCGAAATCGCGGGTGTAGGTCGCTGTTCCGGAGTAAAAGCGGGTCGCTTCCTCTTCTGTCCACGATGTAAGACTCGGCTTTGCTTCATCGCGATGGGTTTTCGTAAACGCTACATGCCAGTCGTGGCTTAGGTCGATTTTTTCTGCGGTAATGGGCTGGCCGCGCCATGGTTCCGGCAGTGGTGAACTTCCATCATGAAAGATGAGCACGTGTGATTCGTAGGGAGCAAGCGACAGATCGACGCTGCGAGCATCGGCGCGGTAGCTCTTGCCGGAAAACGCGTCCCACTGCTCGGCGCTCTTTCGCGCAGTGCGGAAATGCGCCTGTGTTGTCACGGCATGATTGCTGGTGTTGGCGACAAAATAGATATCGGCGTCGGGAAGCTTGCGATGGATAAAGCCGATCTCAGGCGCTGGAGACGACAGCTTCATATCAGGCTCAACGAATTTTCGAATGAGGCTGCCTGTTTCCGCATCGTCCGAAGCATAGGAGGTATCTGTGTTCTGCGATCGGAAGAGCTTCTGCGAGAGAGCAGAAATTTGCGGCGAGTCGCTCTCAGCTTCACGCAGGCCGGGCGCATGAGCGGGCAGCTTTTCAACAGCAATGACTTTTCCGCCCTTCTGTATATAGGCTTCGATGGCGCGGTAGGTCTTCAGCGAAATGCGATCTACGTGCGGGAGCACAAGCACCGGATGGTGAATTCCCAGCTTGTCGATGGCTGCGGCATCGATGTAGTCGAGGTTATAGCCCGCATCCAGAATGCTTGCCGTCAGTGCTGGAGTGGCATACTGGCGCATATCGTCAGCGAGGTCCACGTGTCCTGGGGTGAACGCTGACTGAGCATCCTCCGTGGGCAGGTAAACGGCAACGTCATTCGACGGCTCACCCTGCCGCAGAAGAAAGCTGATGCGCTGGAGATACCGTGTCACCTCGGGCATGACAGGCCACCACGGGTTGTGGTTGTTGAAGACTGCGGCAGCGTAGAAGGAATATCCAGGATCGCCCGCATATGCCGGCGAATAGGGCCATCCATGACCGATGAACTGGTTGATCCCTTCAAGAAAGAAGAGATCGGCTTCGGCCTTCATGTCGAGCGGCACGGCGCGAAACGGCGGCGAATGAAGCCACGTCCAGGCTTCGGCAGAGGTTACCGGACGTCCATAGAGATGACTGGCTGAGGTCGCCCATCTTGTGTAGGAAAAACTGCGCCACTGCGGGCCTTCGCCTTCCGGAAGATCAACGAGCACGTTGCTCGACAAAGTCACGGCAGGCGCGCCGTAGGTCTGCGAGCGGAAGAGTGTGTGATGCTGATGCGCCCACGCGGTGAGCGGCTCGAGATAATTTTCGTCGACAAGCTCGCAGAGAGTTTCACCCCAATCATGACGCACTGCCTTGGCAACTTCATCCTTGCCGGAAAAGAGCTCCGGCAGGTAAGGCGTCAGATCGTAACCGCGGCGCTTCTTGAACTGTTCGAGAAAATCCGGAGTCCAGTCAGAGGCGTAGACCTCAAGGCTGTCGCTGAAGACCGAATACGGCGGTTGCTCGCCAAACGCTGTTATCAAGCGATTGGCTACGTGCTCAAGGTGGTTGTCGATTGCAGTACGGTCAAAATGGTTGAGGACGAAACCCTCTGCTCCGACCGCCGCGCGTTTTACCTGCTGTCCGGTGCGACTCGACACAAAGAAAAGCACCGTGCGGTCTTTACCGGCAGGATCGATGGCGAACGACGTTCCCTGAGAAGGCAAAGCAATCTGTTTTGAGTTGGAGGGGTCGAAGCTGTCGCTTTGCCCGGCAGCAATGAACGCCGCAATCAGCGTCTCGCCATTTTCGAGACTGGGCAGCGGGACCCGCCCTGCTCCTGCAGGCAATGGAAATTTGACCATCCGCAGCTTTCCGGCGGCCTGCGTGACAGAAGTGTGAGGACCTCCATAAGGCCAGCCGCTTCCGAGCGTGATGCTTACGCGCATGCCGAGCTGCCGCGCGGTCTGGTTCGCAAAGCTTACGTGCTTAAGGAAGGCATCGGAAAGGTATGGGTCATTGTGGATTCCCTCCTGTGGATCATCGAGCGCCAGGGCATAGACAGGCTGAATTTCTACTCCGCCAATTCCGCCTTCCTTCATTGTCTGAAGCTCGCGCGCCAGCTCGTCGTTTTCGACGGCGGGGCCAAACCACCACCAGCGCATCATGACGCGTGCATCGTCAGGAGGGTTGAGAAACTGCTGGCGCAGCGAAGTGATGGAACCAGATTGCGCCTTCGCGGAAGAGGGAAGAAAAATAAACAGAGCGGCCAGCAGAACGGAACCACAGCAGGTGCGATTCATCTGGAATTTACTCGCCTCAGAAGTAAATAGCCTGAATATCAGGCCGACTGCAGGAACGCGACGGATTGAATACCGGCTACTTCAAACCGCTTGCGGCAGCGGATATTCCTGCAGGCCACCATATCGTCTTTGCGCACCATGTAGGACTGCGCCTTGGCAAAGCGCGCGCGGTCACGCTCGTCGGCATGGCGCGGCAGCGATGCTTTTTTCTGGCGTACGATCCAGCCGAGCTGGTACTCATCTGCCTTGCCGCAATGTGGACAAGTGAGGGTATGGGCACGCTGCTCCTGTTTTTCATTGAAAAATTCGCGTTCATCCATAGCCAACCCTCCAAGCAACCATAAAAGTATTTCATACTAAGAACCTGAGAGATACCATGGCCAGGAAAAAGGCGAAGAAATTCTCCGCAGTGAAGGCCGTAAAAGCCAATGCGCGGGAACGTGTCGGCCAGCCCAAAGCGGAGCGCGTGATCGAAGAAAAGCCGCGCAAGGAATTGCGCAAACCGAAGCACAAACCGACGCTCGGAGAGATACTGGGCGGCAAGGAGTAAGAATCATGGCGAAGGCAACCGGGCAATCGCGTTGCGCTATGGCTGCCTAAGCCTGCGTGATAGTCTCAAGTTTTCTATGCTTTTCAAGCTGATTGTTTTTCTTGCAGGTCTCTTTTGGGTTTGTGGGCTATACGCGCAGGACGATGACTGTTCTCTGCACAACGTGAAACCTTGCGTTGTCCATGTAGCGCAGGATGAAGCCGGCATTGTCACCAGCCCTTTGCGGATTACCGGCAAAGATCTGTTATGGATTGCGCCGTTCGGAGTGGCTACGGGGCTCTTCATCGACTATGACGCGCACATCATGCGCGACATCGGGGTCCATCCCAACCGCGAGGACAAGTTCAAGAAGTTCTCAGACTATGGCGGATTGTATGGGCCCACCGTGGCGCCGGTCATCGGTTATTTCGTAGGCGCGGGAACTCATAACGATTATCTGCGCGAGTCCTCTGTGCTGGCGGGCGAAGCTACGCTTGATGCTCTCATCGTAAACGAGGGGTTGAAGTATGCCATTGACCGCGAACGGCCAAACCAGGGCGATGGCACGGGGCGCTTCTGGCCGCATGGGCCAAAGACCTGGCCTGATGGGCAATCGATGCCATCGAACCATTGCATGATCGTGTGGTCATTCGCGCGCGTCGTTGCCGGCCAGTACGATGCCCCCGGCACAAAGATTGCCATCTATTCGCTGGCGACAGCGGTGTCGGCTTCGCGTGTTCTGTCGCGCGAGCACTTCCCTTCCGACGTGGTTGTGGGCAGCACCCTTGGCTATCTGATCGGCGATTATGTCTTTCGGCACCGGTCGCGCGAGGCGAGCCTCTTCTCGATTTCAGCGGTAAATACTCTGAATGGCCGTGGCGCTCAGCTGAATATCAACCTTGGGCGGCGGTAGTGATTCGAGTGGCGGCCGGGGCTGAAGTCTCCTGTGTTTTCGGTTGGTATTCACCGGCCTGAAGAGGGTGCTTAAATCCATTGCAGTTCAAAAGCAATCCCTCAACGGCTAAAGCCGCGCTGATTTAAGTCATTTACGGCACGACTAAAGTCGTGCCCCTTCAAAACTATGAGTTTTTCGGCATCCTCTTTAGCCTGGTTCTTCTACCTGCCTATTTCAGGCAGACACTGCCTATCTTCTTAAGCCTGCGTCATGGATTTAGCGGCGTACGATTCGAGCAGTCCTACCAGCTCGGCGTGTCCACGCTCGCGGGCGTAGTCGAGTGCGGTCTTTCCCTGATCGCAGGGGCAGTCAGCGCGCGCTCCATGTTCCAGCAGAACACAGGCTATCTCTTTCTTTCCTGCAGCCGCAGCCTGAATCAGCGGCGTATATCCGCCGTGCTGAGCGGCATTCACATCGGCTCCGGCCTCGATGAGAGCACGGACCGAATCCACTGAATTGTTCAGCGCGATGCAGGAGTGCAGCGGCTGATTGCGCAGCGGATTATGCGACGGCTGGTGCGCATGCGCTCCATGTTCCAGCAGAAGCGTTACGGCTTCAGAGCTGGCAAAGGCAGCCGCCAAATGCAGAGGCGTCCAGCCATCGGGAGAGATAGCGCGGGCCTGCATGGCGTCGGCGGAGATCAGGCCGTGGAGACGGCTGCAATCGCCGACAGCAGCGGCCTCGAATACATCGAGTTCGCGATGGCGCGACAGCAGGAAGTCGCGGATCACCGGCTGCTGCGTGTACACCGACAGCATGACAGCCGAGATTCCCTGCGCATCACGCGAGCGGGCCAGATCCGGCTGCGATTCGACGGCCTCAGCGATCTCGGTGGTCTGCCCTTTACGTATGAGTTCAAAGAAATGCTGGCTCATGGGGCGAGTATAGCTCTGAATGGCGTATTCTTTGTGTCGTTCATCATCCATTGTCATCAGATCGAGTACGCTTCATCGAAAAAGGAGGCAACTATGCAGGCAAGATATGTGCCGGTAACCAAACCAGGAGCTCCACTTGAAGTCGTGACAAGGGATGTGCCTGAGCCCAAGGCGGGCGAAGTGCGCGTGCGCGTCCAGGCATGTGGTGTGTGTCACAGCGATTCGGTAACCAAAGAAGGCATTTTTCCCATTCAGTACCCGAGAGTTCCTGGGCATGAAGTTGTCGGTCTCATCGATGCTGTCGGCGAAGGCGTTCCGCAGTGGCAGAAGGGCCAGCGCGTCGGCATTGGCTGGTATGGCGGGAACTGCGGGCGCTGCGAGCCCTGCAGGCGCGGTGACCTGGTCGCCTGCCAGAATCTGCTGATTCCCGGCATAAGCTACGACGGCGGATATGCAGACTACATCGTCGTTCCTGCGATGGCGCTGGCCGCGGTCCCTGATTCGTTGAAGAGCGCGGATGCCGCTCCGCTACTGTGCGCGGGAATCACAACCTTCAACTCGCTGCGCAATACAGGCGCGCGGCCGCCTGATGTGGTTGCAGTGCTCGGCATGGGCGGGCTCGGACACCTCGGCGTTCAGTTTGCGGCCAAGATGGGCTTCACCACGGTGGCCATTGCGCGCGGGGCGGACAAGGCCAAGTTTGCCCATGAGCTCGGGGCGCATCACTACATCGACAACACTTCCGAAAACGTCGCTGAATCCCTGAAGAAGCTTGGTGGCGCGCGAGTAATTCTATCTACGGTCACCGATGCCGATGCAATGTCGGCAGCGATCGGAGGCCTGGGGTATGCGGGTGAATTCGTGCTTCTTGGAGTCTCGCCAAAGCCGTTGCAGGTTCCCATGATCCCGATGATCATGCAACGCCAATCGGTACATGGCTGGCCCAGCGGAACGTCCATTGAATCCGAGGACACGCTGAAATTCAGCTCGCTGACCGGCGTGCTTCCGCTGATTGAGAAATATCCGCTCGAACGCGCGGCTGAGGCCTATGAGCGCATGATCAGCGGCAAGGCGCGCTTCCGTGTGGTGATTGAGACCGGGGCTTAGTGGCTTCATAGTGTTGTGGTCTCCCATCCTATCGCAAGAAAACGCGATAGGATGGGGCACCCGGCATTGTGGTGTAACCATTCTTTCCCCAGTTTCGTCTCGCTGTGCGATGAAAGGGTGAGACATACAAAATCCTACAAATTACCGATCTACAAACAGACGCATGGCTTCGTTTCCAGTCCGAAGCCATGCGATACTCAAAGAGCATGTACAATCGCGTCGTTCTCAAGCTCTCAGGTGAAGCGCTGGCCGCTGGTCGCGGTTTTGGCGTGGACGGTCCCCGTGTTCACGAAATTGCCGGCGAAATTGCCGAAGTGCGTGAAATGGGCGTGGACGTTGGCGTGGTTGTCGGCGGCGGCAACTTTTTCCGCGGCGTAACCCAGGCCAAGGAAATGGACCGCGTCTCGGCTGACCACATGGGCATGCTGGCGACGGTGATCAATTCGCTCGCCATCCAGGATGCCCTGGAGAAGCAGAATGTTCATGCCCGCGTCATGTCGGCCATCGAGATGCCGCAGGTCTGCGAGCCTTACATCCGCCGCCGGGCCATCCGGCACCTGGAAAAGGGCCGCGTGGTGATTTTTGCCGCCGGGACCGGAAATCCATACTTTTCCACAGATACGGCGGCTTCCCTGCGCGCCATGGAGATCAAAGCTGACGTCTTACTTAAGGCGACCAAGGTCGAAGGCATCTATGATGCCGACCCTGTCATCAAAACGGACGCAGTGAAATTTGAGCAGATTACATACATGGAAATTCTGCGGCTGGGGTTAAAGGTAATGGACACTACCGCGGTAAGCCTGTGTAAGGACAATAACCTGCCCATGATTATCTTCAATATGAATCAGCCGGGGAACATCCGCCGCGTGATCAGCGGGGAGAAAGTCGGCTCACTGGTGACTGCCTGAGCGCACAACCGCAAATCGCCTATTCGCGGGCTGCGGTGCTTGATCCACCTGAAGCCTCGGAGCAGCCGTCTCTCAGAGTTCCGAAAAAAGTCAGTAAGCCAAGACTGCCGGCGCTCTCCGGGCTGCGCGCCTTTGCCGCGCTGAACATCGTTTTTTTTCATTTCTCCAACCCCAAGTGGTTCGGGCCGTTCGCTCCTATTGTGGACAACGGCTATACCTCAGTCAGCTTCTTTCTGCTGATGTCTGGCTTCATTCTGGCCTACAACTATAGCGACCGCGCCCAGAGGGGCCAACTGAAGGCCACGCGCTTCTGGATGGCCCGGCTCTCCCGGCTCTACCCGGTCTATATCTTTGCCCTGCTGATCTCGCTCGGCATGCTGATTGCCGAATGGGGAGTGCGCACGCATGGCGAGTTTGCGCTGGGTGTGGTGCTGACACCGCTCCTGCTGCAGGCATGGATTCCGAAGATTGCGACCTTCTGGAACACTCCGGCATGGACGATGTGCACGGAGGCGTTCTTCTACCTCATCTTTCCTGTAGTCATTCTCTGGAAGAGGCCAAAACACTGGCGCGGGCTGCTCGGCCTGCTGGCGGTGCTGTGGGCCGCCGGGATGCTGCTGCCTACGCTGTACACGGTGTTTCACCCGGATGGGCCCAATCCCGGCCGCTATACAGACGGCTTCTGGATGCGGGCGCTCAAGTTCTCCCCGCCGCCGCATGTGCCCTCGTTTCTGTTCGGCATTGTGCTGGCGGACATTGATGCGCGGATAACGCGCGGGGCCCGCATTCGCCTGCTGCTGGGGGTCCTGGGCATTGCCGGCCTGTATACGGTCCTTTATTTCGGGGATCGTATGCCGTATGCGCTAATGCATGACGGGCTGCTGATGCCGCTCTTCGGACTTGCGATCCTGGGCCTGGCCGGACGGAACATCATTGCCCATTTCTTCGGATTCGCCCCCTTTGTCGCGATAGGCCAGGCGAGCTACTGCCTCTACCTGCTGCACTTCAACCTGTGGGACATCATTCACCGGTCTGGGGTCCTGGAGGCCAGTCATCTTGCCGCCCTCGATCCCTGGATCAGTTACGTGCTTCTGATTTCGGCGGCCCTGCTCACCATGAAGCTGATCGAAAAGCCGGCGCAGGCGTGGATCCGGCGGCGTATTCCTGAATAGGAGCGGGTACCCCCCTCCCCCTATGTAGCAGTTGGTTCTATTTATTTTCAATGACTTACAAGAGGATTACCCTCTGCTATCTTATTGATTCTTCTATTGCTTGTGCACTACTACAGTGTTTTCAATAATTTAGTGGGTAATCTGTTTTGGGTATTACCCCTTACTCCCCTCACTCAAGCCAAAAAGAAGGCTTGAATGGGCCACCGATCCGCTCAGAGATGCGAAAGCCCGCTTTTTGCGGGCTTCTTCAGAAATTTCTCCCCTATTTTCAGGATAGCAAATTCGACGAAACAATATGCCAGGTTTCCTTGGCTTGTAAGTCTTTTGGATGGTGATAGTTACCCAGAACAAGACTGCTTCAGGGGCTTGACAAGGAATCTTTTATTGTAGGGATCGGCTTGAGCTGTTTTCAGGTTCTTATTTCATTCGTTTCAACGAAGGTTATCTTTTTAGTTAATGCATAAACAAGCAACTGACTGTATTGCCCCGCATCGACTTTAGTTGGAGGCAGTTCATTCCATGAAACAGCAGGTTGTTTGTTCTGCTGTGGCCGGGAGAAAAAACCGGCGCACGGCTTCGATGTCTACCCTTAACCTTCTCAGCCTTGTTCTTATCGCAATCCTTGCCTTTTATTCATTTCTACCTGCGAGTGCACAGGCGGTCTTCGGATCCATTGTGGGAACAGTCACCGACACTTCAGGCGCAGTTGTGCCAAGCGCTACTGTTACAGTCACAGATATCGCCAAAGGGACTTCGCAGCAGGTTCAGACAAACGCGAGCGGTAACTACACAGTTAACAGGCTTATTCCTGATGCCTACAAGATCACGGTAACGGCACCGGGTTTTGCGCAGGCTGAGGCAGATAACGTTTCCGTCGCCGCCGATACCTCGCCGCAAATCAACCTGACACTTCAGGCTGCCGGGTCGTCGCAGACGGTTACCGTTACAACGGAGGCTCCACCGCTCAAGACAGACCGCGCCGATGTAGCGCAGGTGCTGGACAGCCAGCAGGTGCAGAACCTTCCTAACCTGAACCGGAACTTCAGCCAGTTCACGCTGCTTACGCCCGGGGTGCAGCGCGCGAGTTTCAGCATCGCTCCAACGGAAAACCCGCAGGGCACAGTCGCGACGGAAAGCAACGGCAGCAACTATGGAACGGTGGGCTGGATGCTTGACGGCACGGACAACCGCGAGCCGGTGCTGGGCCTGATTGTGATCAACCCGACACTGGATTCCATCAGCGAGATGAAAGTGACTTCACAAAACTATCCGGCCGAGTTTGGCGGCGCAGTGGGTGGAGTCGTGACGGCGCAGACGCGTTCCGGCGGAAATGAGTTTCACGGCGATGTTTTTGAATTCCGACGCAGCGATGCACAGGAGGCGCGCGATCCTTTCACGCAGTTCCAGCGCGACCCGGTAACGGGCAAATTCATTCCCAGCTCCGTATACAACCAGTTTGGCGGATCGCTGGGCGGCCCGATCATCAAGGACAAGGCATTCTTTTTCCTGGATTATCAGGGGCTCCGGCAGAAGGTGGGAACCTCAGTACAGCAGAGCGTGCCGAGCCAGACGGTGCGCAACAGCTGCCTGAGCGGAACAGGGACGTGCGACCTGAGTGAATATGCTTCGCAGATCTATAATCCGCAAACCGGGCAGACCTATGCCGCGAATGCTGTGCCGGCATCGGCGCTTTCGCCGCAGGCGATTGCGTTATTGAGACAACTGCCGGCTCCGCAGTCGCCGGGAATCACCAATAACTATGTTGCTTCCGGCAACGGCAGCAACAATGGCGACCAGGCCGATGTTCGACTCGATCATCAGGTTACGGCGAACCTGCATGCCTTTGGCCGCTATGACTATTCGAACTACCGGCTCTTTGGCGCTCCCGTATTTGGCGCTGCCGGTGGAACCGGTTTCGGCATCGGCAATACGACGGGCAACGACCAGGTGCAAAACCAGAGCGCTGCAGTCGGTTTTGACTGGGCGATTCATCAGAACCTGCTAACGGACTTTCGTTTCGGATTCCTCAACTACCATGTTTCGGAGAACAAATACGATGCAGGCACCACTCCGGCAGCGAATATCGGCATCGCGAACCTGAATACCAGCAATCCTGATACTTCCGGCTCACCCTCCTATAACTTTGTAAACGGCACGATTTCCAACTTCGGCACGCAGGGCTGCAACTGCCCGCTGCTTGAAAGCGAGCAGGTCTTCCAGCTGGCAAATAACTGGACAAAGATCATCGGGAACCACTCCATTCGCTTCGGCGGCGATATTCGCTACGCTTTCAACCTGCGCAATGCGAGCGATTCCAACCGGTCGGGACTGCTTACCTTCAGTCAGCAATCCACTGTGGTTGCTGACCCTGCAACGGGAGCGGTTGTGCCGGGGACGGGATCTGATCTGGCATCGCTGCTGCTTGGCGATGTGGGCCAGTTCCAGCGCTTCGATGTATACAGCAACACGGCAGCGAACCGGCAGAAGCGCGGCGCGTTCTATGCGCAGGATGACTGGCGCATCACACCGACGTTTACTTTGAACTATGGGCTGCGCTGGGACATTGTCTTTCCTGAAACAGTCAACAGTCCCGGGATGGGCGGATTCACGGACATGAGCACGGGCAATATCCGTGTCGCCGGTTTTGGCCCTTACGGCACGAACGCGAATGAAAACCTCGACCTGACAAATCTGGGCGGACGCATCGGTTTTGCGTGGCAGGCCAAGCCGGGAACGGTCTTCCGTGGCGCTGCGGCGCAGATTTACGATGACGTGGGCTTCTTCGGAACTATTTTCGGCAGCGTGCTGTCGCACAATATTCCGGTAGTAAATTCGGAGAACAATAACCAGTCGCAGGCCGTGAACGGTGTCGCCTACACGCTCACTTCCCTGCCGGCAAAGCCGGCGCCATTCGTGATTCCATCGAATGGGCTGATTCCGATCCCGGCGAACGTGAGCCCGCAGGTGCGACCGAATACACTGATACTGCCTAAAGTAGACCAGTGGAACCTGAGCCTGCAGCAGCAGATCACAAACAACATGTCGCTTACACTGGCTTATGTAGGCAATGTCGCTGAGCGCATCTACCCGGGCGAGACTTACGGTTTCAACATCAACGTGCCTGTCCTGCCCAGCACCCCGTCGCAACTTGATGATCGCGATGCGCGGCGGCCATACAATAACCGCTTTACAAATACCTATCTTGGGCAGACGGTGACTTGCTGCAGCCAGGACATCACGTCGGTTGCGCCTTCAGCACGCGCCAGCTACAACGCGTTGCAGACAACGCTGGAGAAGCGCTTCTCGAACGGGCTGCAGTTCGTGGCCAACTACACCTGGTCCAAGGCAATGAACTATGGCACGACATACTTTGCGCAGGATCCGCGCGTAGAGTACGGGCCAAACGATACAAACCGCAATCACGTTTTTGTGCTGAGCGGGCTGTATCAGTTGCCCTTTGGTCAAGGAAAGAAATTCTTCGATACGAGCAATCGCTGGATCAACTATGCCATCGGCGGGTGGCAGCTTGCCGGCACCACAACCTGGGAGAGCGGCCTGCCCTTTACTCCAACCTATGCGGAATGCGGACAGGATCAGGACATCGATACCAACTCCGGCAGCCCTGGCACATCGAGCGATTGCCGTCCGGACAAGATTCCCGGCGGATCACTGGGAATGAGCGTCGGCTCGCTTGATCCGGTAACGCATAGCCGCGGCTATTTTGCTCCAGTGGCTGCGCTCACTCCGGGAGCGGTTTCCGGTCCCTTTGCACGGCCTGCCTTTGGCACGATCGGCAATGTCGGGCGCAACTCCTTCCGTGGTCCGAATGACTACTTTGCTGACGCTTCGCTCTTCAAAGACTTCGGCATCACGGAACGGGTGAAGGGGCAGTTCCAATTCCAGGCGTTCAATGTGTTTAACCACGTTCCTCTCGGGTTGCCGAGTGCGGCGAATGCTCGCTGCGTCGACTGCTCCACAGGAGGGGTGATTACCAGCGTGGACAGCGCCGTATCCGGCAGTGGCCAGCCCTATATGCGTCAACTGCAATTCGGGGCTCGCATTCAGTTCTGATGAGCCTCTGATTGGAAAGAGGGCCGCTCTCACGAGCGGCCCTTTCTTTTTGCGATCCCTGGCGGCTGGGCTGCAGGATTAAACAGGGACGCCGGCGTCTGAGACCACGACGCGGTTACGGCCGCGATTCTTGGCGGAGTACAGGGCGCGGTCGGAATTGCGCAGCAGCTCTTCCATCGTGGTTCCCATCAAAGGGTAGACCGCCACACCTACGGAGATGGTGATTTCGCGCAAGGTTTCGCCACGGAAGCGCGGGTGCAGGCCCTGGATGCGCCCACGCAGTTCTTCGGCGCGAGTTACGGCCGCATCAGTCCCTGTTTCGGGGAGAATCATGGTGAATTCCTCTCCGCCATAGCGGCAAACCATGTCTTCTGCCCGCACGATAGAACGGAAGACCTCCGCCACTTCGCGCAGAACATAGTCTCCGGCTTCATGGCCGAAGGTGTCATTGAATTGCTTGAAATGGTCGACATCAATCATCATGACAGCTAGCTCAGTGTTGCTTCTGGCGGCGCGGCGGATCTCCCGATCGAGAGAAATTTCCATGAAATGCCGGTTGAAGAGATTGGTCAAGCCATCGCGAATCGACTGATGTTCGAGACGCGCGCGCAAGTTGAGGCTGCCGATGAAGACTCCGGCCATTTTGGCCAGGCTCTTCAGGGACTCGATGCGTTCTTCAAGCTGATCGGATGCCTGCACGGTAGGGCACTCGACATACAGGATGCCCAATGTATCGCCATGCGCGGTGAGCGGCTCGCAAAGGTAATTGGGCGGCGGGGCTCCCTGGAAATGGGTGCAGTCGATTTCCGAGCAGCCGGGTTTGCGCCAGCGTGTGTGGCCGCCGCGCAGCCCGCAGCATGCTTCGAGCTGGAATCCATCACGAATCTGCGGCTCCCCTCCTGCAGTGGCGGCGACTTCGACCATCTGCCGCGAGTTGTTGATAATAAGCAGCGCGATATTGGCTAGAGGCAGCAGTTGAGAACAAAAACGCACCGCAGCCTGGTGCGCCTGCGCAGCATGGACACAAAGCTGCATCTCCTCGCGCGCCGTGATCTGCAACCGCGCTTCCATGGCTTTGCGTTCGAGAACCCCGACGGTATCGCCTAGTCTGGCGTTGGTGCGAGAGACTTCCGCTTCAATTTCGCCCCTGCGCCGGGCATCACGCACCAGGATGCCGAAGAGGATGAGCACGATGGCCAGAGAAAGAATGAGAAAAACGACGCCAGCTGAGAAGCTGTTGTAGGTGCGGCGCTCGGATTCACTGGCGCGCAGCTTCAGCAGAGTATTCTCTTCCGCCTGCATCTGGCTTATGATTTCGCGGCATTGGCGGATTTGCCGGCCCATGTCTGTTCCAGCCACTGCAGTCCCTTGTATCAACTCACCTTCCGCCAGTTGCCGCAGATTCTGGCTGCAGGCATCTGCGTCGCGTGCATGGGCCTGCTGCGAAGCATTATCACGTATCAGGCTGGCCAGATGGTCCAAGCCTGTGTCCAGGGTGACGGCTGCTGACTGGACGCTGCGCAAATCGGCATCGTTTTTTCCTGTGAGATAGAGCCTGCTGGTGAGGTCGATGCGGTCGAGGCGTTGTGAGGCCAGCTGCAGCGCATTCAGCACCTCCTGCGAGTGCTCTTCCCAGTCGTGGGCAGCGAGCAGATGCTGGGTATTCCTATAGACAAAGAACGCAGCCAGGCAGATAGACAGAACTGTGGCAAAGGCGCCCAGGATAAGCAAGGGCGCGGTTGCATTCTTTTTATTCAGGCGCGATGGACTCATTCTGGCCGCTGGGGCTGGCGACTGCGTTCAGTTTATAGCACAGCTATCTCTGACTGCGGCAGTTTAATGCCGGTGAATTGCCTATTTCGGCTTACGAAGGATTGCAGATCCCGGGCAGAAAAGGGCCTGTTTGCATGAGTCGTCCTGCTACACTGAGAAGTTTTGTTATGAACGACTCGACTGCTCTTCAAACTACGCGGCCTCTGCGTGTCGCGGAAAACATTACGGAGCTGATGGGCCAGACGCCCATGCTGCGCATCAGCCGCCTTGTAACCTCTGAAACTGCTGATATTTACGCCAAGCTCGAATTCCTGAACCCGGGCGGAAGCGTCAAGGACCGGGCGGCGCTGGGGATGATTCTGGATGCCGAGGCGCGCGGGATTCTGAAACCCGGCTCGACCATTGTGGAGGCCACGGCGGGAAATACGGGCGTGGGGCTGGCGCTGGTTGGAGTGAATCGCGGATACAAGGTCATCCTTTTTGTTCCGGAAGGCTATGCCGAGGAGAAATGCATGCTGATGCGCGGCTTTGGCGCGACGGTGGTGCGCACTCCGGAGGCGGAGGGGATGAGCGGGGCGATCCGCGAGGCGCGGGCGGTGGCAGCGTCTGATCCGAATGCGTTTCCGGCGCTGCAGTTTGAGAATCAGGCTAATCCGCAATTTCATTACGAGACCACGGCGCAGGAGATCTGGGAGCAGATGGAGGGGCGCATTGATGCCTTTGTCTCCGGAGTGGGGACGGGCGGGACGTTCTCGGGCGTGGCGCGGTTGCTGAAGGAAAAGAATCCGGCAGTTCTTACCGTGGCGGTCGAAACCGAAGGCTCGGTGCTGCAGGGCGGCGAGCCCGGGCCGCATAAGGTGGAAGGCATCGGCGTCTCGTTTATTCCGAAGACCTTTGACCCGGGCGTAGCGGATGAAATTGTTCGGGTGACGGATGCAGAGGCCTTTGCCATGGTCAAGCGCCTGGTGGCGGAAGAAGGCGTGCTTGCGGGATCGAGCGCCGGGGCGATGATGCATGCTGCGATTGGTATTGCAAAGCGGCTTGGGCCGGGCAAGCGTGTGGTGACGATTGTTCCGGATTCGGCGGAACGATATTTGTCGAAAAGGATTTTTGAGGGCGGGGAATAGCTAAAATCTTTAACCGCAGAGGACGCAAAGTACCGCCAAGGTCCGCAGAGAAAAAATCTTTCACCACAGAGTTCACAGAGAGCACGGAGTAAAAACCTGCCAGTATTCAGGAGTTATGTGACTAATGACTAAAACTACTCATGGCTTCTCGACTCGCTCCATTCACGATGGACAGGCGCCTGATCCGCTGACGGGCGCGGTGAATGTGCCCATCTATCTCTCGTCGACATACGCGCAGGAGGAGATCGGCAAGAACAAGGGCTATGAGTATGCGCGCGTGTCGAACCCCACGCGCGATGCGCTTGAGACCAGCCTGGCTTCGCTTGAGGGCGGAACGAGCGCGCATGTCTTTGCGAGCGGCATGGCGGCCATCTCGGCACTGGTGACGATGTTCAAGACCGGCGACCACGTCATCTGTGGAGAGAATGTTTATGGCGGGACGGCGCGGCTCTTCGACAAGATCGTTGTGAACTACGGCATCGAGTTTACTTACGTGGATACTTCGGATGCTGAGGCGGTGCGGCGCGCGATCCGTCCGCAGACGAAGCTTGTGCATGTGGAGACGCCGACCAATCCGCTGATGACGCTGACCGATATTCGCGCGGTCGCCGATATCTGCCATGAGCGCGGCGTGGAGCTGAGCGTCGACAACACATTTATGTCGCCTTACTTTCAGCGGCCGATTGAGCTGGGCGCGGACATCGTAATGCACTCGACGACGAAGTTTCTGAATGGACACAGCGATGGACTGGGCGGCGTTCTGGTGGGAACGAAGCCGCAGCACAAGGAGCAGTTTGCTTTTGTGCAGAAATGCACGGGAGGCATTCTTTCTCCGTTTGAGAGCTGGCTGATTCTGCGCGGCGTGAAGACGCTGGCTGTGCGCATGAAGCAGCATGACGAGAATGGCCGCAGGGTTGCGGAGTTCCTCGCGCAGCATAAAAAAGTGAAGAAGGTCTTCTATCCGGGACTCGCCGGACATCCGCAGCATGAGCTGGCGAAAAAGCAGATGTCGGGGTTCGGATCGATGATCGCGTTTGAGACCGGTTCGCTCGAGAATGCGAACAACCTGCTCAAGAGCGTGCGCGTGTGCACGCTGGGCGAGTCGCTGGGCGGCGTGGAGACGCTGATCTCGCATCCGGCAACCATGACGCACGCTGCGGTAGGCGCAGAGGGGCGCACGAAGCTCGGCATCACGGATGGGCTGGTGCGGATTTCTGTCGGGATTGAAGATGTGGAAGATCTGATTGCCGATCTCGATCAGGCACTGGCGCGGGTGTGAAGAAGATACTCGTCTCCTGGAGCAGCGGCAAGGACAGCGCGTGGACTCTGCATGTGCTGCGCCAATCCGGCGAATACGAAATTGCCGGACTGCTGACGACTGTGAACATGGCCTTTGACCGCGTGGCCATGCACAGCACGCGCCGCGAGGTGCTGGAAGCGCAGGCGGCTGCGGCCGGCTTGCCGCTGTGGACTGTTCCGCTGCCATGGCCGTGCTCGAACAAACAGTATGAGGCTGCGATGCAGGCTGCATGCGAGCGCGCTGTGGATGCTGGTATCGAGGCTCTTGCTTTCGGGGACCTGTTTCTTGAAGATGTGCGGCGGTATCGTGAAGAGCGGCTCGCCGGCACTGGTCTTGCGCCGATCTTTCCTCTCTGGGGACTGGACACGCTTCAGCTGGCGCGTGAAATGATTCGCGCGGGAATGAAGACGCGCATCGTGTGTGTCGATCCGAAGAAGCTGCCAAAAGAATTTGCAGGCCGCGACTTCGATGAAGATTTTCTCGACGAGCTTCCTGCCGGAGTTGATCCATGTGGAGAGAATGGTGAATTTCACACCTGTGTCTATGCAGGCCCGATGTTCCAGAGCAGACTAGCTATAAAGGGTGGAGAGATTGTAGAGCGGGATGGTTTTATTTTTGCGGATGTGAAGATATCTCCGGATGCCGGATGGCATCCGGAGATGGACGTTAAGCAGGCTTACCTGCGGCCATAGTGGCCATACGAGTGACCATAAGAGTGGCCGTAATAATGGCCATAGTTGTGACCATAATAGTGGCCATAGTATCCGCCATAGTACGGATGATGGTAGTAGCCATAACCGTAGCCGTAACCATAACCGCGATAGACCCAGCGTGCAGGCACCCAGACCGCGCCGGCGTAGTATCCAGGAGTCCAGACATATCCATCGCCGGGGTAAGCCTGACCGTATACAACCGCAGCAGGTCCCACACCAACCGCAATACCAACCTGCGCGTTCGCCTTATGGGCGGGGATCATCAGTGCAGCAGCGGCCAGTACGAGTGTAAGAAGTGCGCGTTTCATGTAATTCCTCCTTGTGCTTCGGCGTTCTTTCTCTTTATTGCCTCAGCGTCCTTCCATACGTGTAAACAGCAATTCGCAGGGAATGTTGCGATTTAATTCGCGCATGTATGTGCAAGAAAGGTGCATCGATTTCGCAGTTTTGCGCATCGCGCTGCTACAGTAAAAAAAGCTTTTTTATAGATATGTTTGTTAAGGCACAACGCGTACATTTCATCGGGATCGGCGGCATCGGCATGAGCGGCATTGCCGAGATTCTGCTCAACCTTGGCTATGCGGTTTCAGGCTCTGACCTGCGGCGCTCTCCCATCACAGAGAGGCTGACATCGCTCGGAGCGATTGTCTTTGAAGGCCATGCTGCAGCGAATGTGGTCGGCTCTGGCGTTGTCGTCACCAGTTCTGCGGTGAATGAGCACAATCCGGAAGTGGTGGAAGCACGCGCACGCAAGATTCCTGTGATCCAGCGCGCGGAGATGCTGGCGGAACTGATGCGTCTGAAATACGGCATCGCCGTGGCCGGCATGCATGGCAAGACTACGACGACTTCCATGATCGCAACGGTGCTGGCTGCGGGCGGGCTTGATCCTACGGTTGTGGTTGGCGGGCGCGTGGATGCGCTGGGATCGAATGCGAGGCTGGGCAAGTCGCAATATCTCGTAGCTGAGGCTGATGAGAGCGACCGCTCATTCCTGAAGCTCTCACCAATTCTTGCGGTGGTGACGAATCTCGATCGCGAGCACATGGACTGCTATCGCGATATGGCTGATGTGGAACATGCCTTCATCGAATTCATGGACCGCGTTCCGTTCTATGGAAGCTGCGTAGCGTGTATCGACAACGAGCAGCTTGCGGGAATTCTGCCACGCGTGAGACGGCGCATCTTTACTTATGGCATGAGCCCGAGGGCGGATTTTGTGACGCGCATGCTTGCTCCTGCAAATGGAGCGCATACGCGTTTTGAAGTTGCTGCGGACGGAGCGGTCTTCGGGCCGTTTGAACTGCATGTGCCGGGACGGCATAACGTTCTGAATGCCACGGCGGCCATCGCGATTGCCGCGCAGCTCGAGATCAAGCCGGAAGCCATGATCGAAGGGCTGAATACTTTTCGCGGCGTCGACCGGCGCTTCCAGGTCAAGGGCTGCGAGCGGGGCGTAACTGTGGTGGATGATTATGGGCATCATCCCACGGAGATTTGCGCCACTCTGCAGGCAGCGAAGGAATGTGGATACCGCAAGGTGCATGTCATCTTTCAGCCGCACCGCTATTCGCGCACGCGCGACCTGATGCAGGAGTTCCTTACAGCGTTCACGGATGCGGATACGCTGGAGGTGCTCGATATCTATGCGGCCAGCGAAGAGCCGATTGCCGGGATCACGGCCAAGGCGCTTGTCGATGGCATGAAGCATGATCATGCTCACTATGCAGCCACGACGCAAGAAGCCATCAGCCGTGTTGTTGCGAATACGCAGGAAGGCGACGTGATCCTGACGCTGGGTGCGGGCAATGTCTCGCAGCTGGCTCCGCAGGTGCTTGAGAAGCTTAAGACGCCTTTTAAATAAGCTCCGTCAGGAGCATTGAAATTGCGCTCAGGATGACATGGGATGCCAGGATATTCATGGCTGAAAGCTGCTGGATGTTGTGGCGCTCGATACTTATGCATGGATCCTTCGCTACGCTCAGGATGACAGCTTTGTGGGGCACTCGTTTTCGTGGCTGCCGAGGCGAAAGACAGATCTTTCCCCCTCACTCCGTTCGGCGTCAGGCTGACAGCGCGGGGATGCTTTTTAAGGGTAATTCGCTGGCTTTTCCTGTAGGCTTGAAAGAGTGATTTTTCTCCGTATACTCGGTCTGCTGTTGGGTCTGGGTGTGCTTGGCCTCATCAGCTCAACAGTGTTTCAAGGAATGGTCTTTGCCGGCGCGTATCGCTTTGTGATGGCGCGACAGAAGCGCCGCAGGACCACACAGGAAGATTTTTTTCCTCCGGTGAGTCTGCTCAAGCCGCTGCATGGCGAAGAGCCGAATCTTGAAGCGCACATTGCGAGCTTCTTTGAGCAGGATTACCGCGACTACGAGATTCTTTTTTGCGCACGCCATGCGGACGATCCAGGTCTTACGATTGCCCGGCGGGTGGCTGCGCGCTATCCATCCATTCCGGTAAAGTTTCTCACGACGGGCGAACAGACTTATATCAACGCGAAGGTGTCGTCGCTTGAAAAGATGGCCGCGGCGGCGAACACGGATATCTTCATCATCAGCGACAGCGATGTGCGCGTGACGCCTAACTATATTCGCGAGGTGGTAGCTCCGTTTGCGCGCAGGAATGTTGGCGCGGTCACCTGTCTTTATCGCGGCGTTGCGGACGAGGGTCTGTGGTCAAAGCTTGAAGCCTCGGGCATGTCGATTGAGATGACTTCAGGCGTGCTTGCAGCCAACCTGATGGAGGGCATGAAGTTCACGTTGGGGCCTACGATGGCGGTGCGACGCAGTTGCATCGATGAGATGGGCGGCTTCGCTTATCTTGGGCCTTTTTGCGCGGATGATTTTGTGCTGGGCAATAAGGTGGCGGAGCATGGACATGAAGTAGTGCTCTCAGATCATGTCATCGATCACGTTGTCCTAAATCTCAGTTTTGCGGCTTCAGTGAAGCATCAGGTTCGCTGGATGAAGTCGACGCGCTTCTCGCGGCCCAAGGGACACTTCGGCACATCACTGACTTTTTCTGTTCCATTTGGATTGCTGGCTTGCTTTGCTGCCTGGGCGCTGGGTCTGCCCTACCTGGGAGTAACTCTGCTGGGATACAGCGTTGCCGTACGTGCCATCATGGCTTCGGTGGTGGGATTCTTCGTCGTCGAGGAGCGCCACCTGCTGCGGACTACGCTGCTCTATCCTTTGCGCGACCTGATGGGCTTCTTCTACTGGGCCGCCAGTTACACGGACAGCCATGTTGTATGGCGCGGGAAGATTTACCGCCTTACCGAGGGCGGCCTCATGCTGGCTGCTGCGGGCAGCGCTGAGCCGGAGCATGAGCCGGTAGTAACGGCGTGATTGGCTGAAAAGCGAAGAAGCGGTCAGCGATAGAGCAGCTAAAAGTCGGTCAGCGAAAAGGCAGCTAAAAAGCGGTTAGCGATAAAGCTGTCAGCACCCTTCAGCGCAAGCTAAAGCAATACCAGAGATAGTGGAATGTCGTGTTACGTAGTTCAGTTTTTGCATGAGCTGATATGCGAATCGCTGGCCGCTTTATAGCTGACCGACTTTTAGCTGCCCTATCGCTGACTGCTTCTTAGCTGCTTCACAGCGGCCTGTCGGTGTACAGCGTGTTCCGCGCGAGTTCCTGCAGCTTGTAGAGTTTCCCCTCGAGCAGAGTTTCTACGTGCTCGTGATGGTCTCCTGGTACAAAGAGAAACTTTCGCGGGCCGGTGCCCCATGCGGCGAGCAGGTCTTTGTCTTCAAGGAAGATGGGCGGAACGTCGGGATAGCATGAGCCCCAGATCATGGACGACGACCGACCGTTTACAAGCAGCGCCTGCTTCTGCGTGTAGAAGATGACGGATGAGCCATCGGCCTGGTCGCCGTAAAGAACCAGCTGGTCGCCGGGCGCAGCGAGCCGGTTGATGGTGTCCGCAATGGCGCGCGATGAGAGCATGGGCTCGAAGCGGACGAAAGCGATGTGCGCCGCGATGAGGAACACCGCAGCAGTAAAGGCAACGGAGACTGTCGATTCGAATGCGTGCCCGCGTTTGCGCAAGGCCCATGCCACCAGTGGTCCGAGCAGAAGCGCTACTGCGGCCAAACCTGCGGGCAAGCGCAGCGCGGCGAACGATGGGCCGGTGAGATCGAAGAGATGCGATGTGGCGAGCGAGTAATCGCCGACACCTCGATGTGCCAGCACTGTGCCTATATCTGACACATAAGGCAGGTTACGGCTGCTCCAGAGCCCGGCAGCCAACGCAACGGCAGCAGCGATGCCCACTACTGCAAAGGCGGCGTGCGCGCCGGTGAGCCACTTGCTCTTGTTGTTGATCCAGCGTCCGGCTTCGGGAGCTTCTTCGATCGATGCGAGCGCGCCAGCAGTTAGCACCAGCAGCGGAAAGTAAGCGGGCCAGGTGTAGTATTCCTGGTTGGTTGAGAGCGAAAAGAAGAGCAGGATGAACACGGCATAGATAGATAGGAGCAGTCCGGAGCGCGCGCGGAAGCGGACACGCGCCGCCATTTTTGCGGCCTCATATGCAGTGCTTTTCGCATCGAGGAAGTGAAGCGTGTTCGATGCGTCGTAGCGCACGTCAGCCCAGGCCAGTCTGCGATTGCGCCATGCGCGCCGCAGCACAACGGGAATATAGAGGCTCCAGGGAAAGAGCCAGGCCAGCTGGCCGATCCAGAATATCCAGAAGGGCTGCTTGTTGTAGTCATGCGGATAGCGCTTGCCCAGGAAGCGCAGAACGTGCTCGTTGATGAAGTAGAAGTAGAAGAATCCGTGGACGTGTCCGGGGGTGGGGACATTGCCTACAGGATTGCCGTGGTCAGGATTGCGGATTCCAGCGAGGATGTGCCACGGCGCGGCAATCACGAGGAAAACCAGAAGTCCGGTGAATAAGCGGAACTGGCGCCATTTGCGCCATTCTCCGGTAATGACGAGGTACGGAATCACCGCAGCCAGAAAAAAGACGGGAGCGATGAGGCCTTTCGCCAGCACAGCGATGGCCAGAGCCGCGTACATGACATACATGCGCACAGGGTTTCGCTCTTCGAGTCCGGTGAGAAAACAATAGAGCGCGAGCGCAATGAAGAATGTGAGAATCGATTCAGGGATGAAGAAGCGCGTCCAGAGAAAGACGCCGAGGCTGGTCAGGATGCCGAGAGCCGCATAAAAAGCCGCGCGGTCGCCATAAGCACGACGAGCCCACAGCCATGCGAGAATGGCGCAGGCGAGCACACCCAGCGTCATGGGCAGGTGCGTAGCGAAAACGTTGTAGCCGAAGATGTGATAATCGACTGCAGCCAGCCAGTACGGCAGCGGAGGCTTCTCGAGATAGCGCACGCCGTTGACGTAGAGCGTGACCCAGTCGCCACTCTGTGCCATGTGCTGCGCGGCATTGGCGTGGGTGGCATCGGCATCGTCGAGCAGCGAAGGCGAGAAGAGCGCGACGAAATGCACGGCGAGAAAGACCAGCAGAAGCAGGGTCCAGCTTTTGACCGGAGACGAAAGAAGCGCAGGTTTGCGAGGATTATTTCCAGGCAAGATTGATTCAGCCATGATTGTTCTGAAAAACTTTCCGAACCTTTAGGATATCAGCGAAGGGCCCTTTTCCTGACCGCCATGGACGCTACTCTCGAACATCTGCGGCAACTGACTGCGACTCTGCGCAGCAATATGGAGAAGTGCGCTGCCGATCCTGATGAGGATCCGGTGCATGATCTGCGTACGGGAACGCGCCGTGTGCAGGCAATGGTCGAGGCGATGCTGCGCGAGCGGGGAGACGATGCGCTCAACGAAGCGGCTGACCGCTGGCTAAGGCTGCTTAAGAAACTGCGGCGCGCTGCTGCCCCGGCTCGCGATCTTGACGTGCATCGCAAACTGCTGCACAAGCTGGTGAAATTCGGAAGCAAAAATAAAGGCGCCGGCCTGGTTGCGAAAGGCAATGGCTCCGGTGTCGTTGTCGGTTCTGCTCCGAATGTGATGGAAGCCCCGGCAACCGCGCTGCCAACAACTCCAGTAGAGCACCAGGCAGACCATCTCGATGCATGGCTGCGTCACGCGCGGCAGCACCAGGCTGCCGGGCTCAAGAAAAAAGCTGCGAAGTGGCTGGCGAAGTTTGATGAAGAAGCTGCCGCCTTTGAAGCTGCTGTGCTTCAAGTGGGACGGACACGTCGGCGTCCACGCAGCGCCGCAATTGTTGCACTGGAGTCCTTTGTTCGCCTCGCTCATGAAATGCAGCAGCTGGATGCCGGCAACCTGCACGACTTCCGCAAGGGCGCGAAGAAGGCCCGCTACATTGCCGAGTCGGCCGCTGAAGATGCTCACGCGCTAGCGGTGGGCAAAGCGCTCAAGAAACTGCAGGATGATATCGGCGACTGGCATGACTGGTTTGTGCTTTCTGATGAAGCACGGGCTGCTCTGGATACCGGCGCAAGCGATCTGATTACACTGCTCGATGCCGAACGAGATCGCCATTATGTGCTGGCTATGAAGACCGTGAATCGTCTGCGAGGAAGGCTGATGGGTGAGTGGCAGGCAGCGTCAAGGCGAGGGAGATAGGGAAGCAGGGAAATAGATTTCGCCTTGATTGGAGCAATTCACCTGCGTCAAGGGAAAAGCAGGTCCTTCAACGGAGCCTGCCCTGAGCGAAGCCGAAGGGCTCAGGATGACATCTCCATGATTTGTACGATGCGAAAGCCTTAACGGTAAATTCACCTCCTCAGTTCACTACTTCCCTATTCCCTATCTTCCTACTCCCCTCATCTTTCTCGTGTATCTTTCTTTTCAGAGCAAAGATTTTTCCAAAGCACACCACTAAAAAATGCAGACATTTGCCGCGATCGACATAGGTTCCAACTCCTGCCGTCTGAAAATTGCACGGGATGTGCAGCACCGTTTGAAAGTCCTGCATGAAGACCGCGAAGTGACGCGGTTAGGCGGGAGCGTTTTTGAGACGGGACTGGTTTCTCCTGAGGCCATGTCGGAGACGCTCAGCGCGCTCAAGCGCTTCCAGCGCGCGGTGCAACTGCACGGGGCAGACAAGGTCCGCGCCGTGGCCACGGCAGCCATGCGCGACGCCCGCAATGCGCGCGCCTTTCTTGCCTGGGTACGCGATGAGACGGGATGGGATGTTGAGATCATCTCGGGACTGGAGGAAGGCCGCCTCATTCATCGCGGCATCATGAACAATGAGCCGGGCGTTGCCGGGCGCTGCCTTCTGATCGATGTGGGAGGCGGCAGCTGCGAGATTTCGCTCTCGGAGCGCAAGCGCATCAAGGAGACAATCAGCATTCCGCTCGGCGCTGTACGCCTGACGGAAGAATTCCTGCACAGCGATCCTCCTTCGAAGGAAGACGTTGCGCGGCTCAAGCAGTTCATTGCGCGCGAGCTGCGCCGCGCTGAGCGCCGCGTGATGCCGACGCGCGTGCAGACGGTGATTGCAACATCGGGCACGGCAGCCGCGCTGGCTGAGGCGAGCCGGGTGATCGTCAAACAGAGAACGAGCGCGAAGGATAGTATCACTTCTACGCGGAGCGTACGCAAGCTTACGGAAAAGCTTACGAAGATGAACAATGCCGACCGGATGAGCGTTCAAGGCATCGGGCCGCGGCGCTCGGAGATCATTGTTGCGGGAGCGCACGTCTACGCACAGCTGCTTGAAGCCTATTCGCTGCCCGGTTTCCGCTATTCGCCAATGGGTTTGCGCGACGGCATTCTGGCGCAGATGCTGGCGGAGCAGGATCCGCGCGCCATGGCACACCAGCAGTTCGAGCGTGAGCGCTGGGAGGCCGTGCTTGAAACCTGCCGCAAGTATGGAAGCGATCCACGGCAGTCGGAGCCCGTGCGCCAGCACGCGGCGCAACTGTTTCGCGACCTGGCGCCGGTACACAGGCTGCCGGATGAATATCTCACCTGGCTTGAAGCGGCGGCCATGCTGCGCGACATCGGCAAGTTCATGAACTACCAGGGATATCACCGGCACGCGCAGTACATCATTGCCAATTCGGAAATGTTCGGCTTTACACCGGCGCAGCGCGTGATTACATCGGCCATTGCGCGCTACCTGGGCAAGAGCCGCCCGGAGCCGGCCGGACGTACGATGCGGGAGGTTCCTCCGGAGGAGCATGAGCACGTGCGGCGCGCTGTGGTGCTGCTGCGCCTGGCTGTTGCTCTCAACCAGGACCGCGCCAGCGATGTTCTCAGGGTGAAGATACGCGTCTATCCCAAGCAGGTGCTGCTGGAGATTTTTCCCGGACGCACAGGAGCCGAGCTGGAGATGTGGTCGCTGCGCAAGGAAGCGGCTTACTTCCGCGAGGTCTTCCGCAAAGACCTTTTCGTCACGTTGGCGTAGACGCCGCGCAGGATGCGTGGATCTACCAGCCAGTTGAGAATGCCGGGACGTCTGGTGCAGTCCACGCGCGCGATGGCGCCCTTGCGCATGCGGAGACTGGCGCGTCCGGGATTGGTGATGATCGTGCCAAGAAACTGCGGCAGGTTCGGATTGTGGCCTACAATCAGCACATTTTCGTACCTGGCAAGGCCGGCGACAAACTGCTGAAAGGCAGCGACAGTTGCTCCCGGGGCCAGGGCTTCGATCACCTGGATCTTCTGGTCATATCCGACCTCTGTTCCAACGAGCGACGCTGTCTGGAGAGAGCGCTTGAGCGGGCTTGAGGCAATGAAGTCAAACTGCAGGTTCAGCGAATTCAAGAAACTGCCTACCAGCAGGCACTGCTGCTTCCCTTCCTTGTCGAGAGGACGCTTTTGATCGATCAGGGGGTTTTCACGGCTTGTGCCGGCGCTGGCATGGCGCATTACATAAAGATTCATGGAGAAACAACTCTTTCTGAGAAGAAACTATGCCGGAATTCGGCACCGAAGTCATTAATGAATTAACACAATTGTAACAATTCAAGAGGGGTCATGTCCGTTGGCTTAGGCTGACCTTTTTTTGCAACACAAACGTCACTGGCTTGCTTATCGTAGGTACTGAAAAAGGGGGGATACGGCCAGTGATCTCCAATCGTTCTGTACCGACGGATACGGTGCTTCCTCATGTGATGTATCAGGATGTAGAGGAAGCTGTTGCGTGGCTCAGCAAGGCATTCGGTTTTGTTGAGCATTACCGTTACGGCAAGCCGGTCAGCGGGGCGCAGGTGCGCGCGGGCAATGCCTGGATCATGCTGAAGGAGGCGCAGGATGATGGCGCAACTCCGAAGCAGGCTGGCTTTAATACGCAAAGCCTGACTATTTTCATTGAAGACATCGAGGCGCATTTTGCACGCGCGAAAGCTGCGGGCGTCACGCTTGTCGAAGATCTGCACGAGACTGAATACGGTGAGCTGCAGTATGCTGCGCTCGATCTTGACGGCCACCACTGGCTCTTCTCCCGTCACACGCGCGATTTAAGCCCTGGCGAGTGGGGCGCGACGGTCACGAATACCGTTGTGTTGACGCCGCAGATCTCACCCATGCTGGCCGTGAGCGATGCGAATGCCGCAATCGAGTTCTATAAGGCTGCCTTCGATGCGGAGGTTCTGTGGCATCTCGGCGGCAGCGAACATGCGGTCGCCGGTCTTGCTGTACATGGCGCACAGTTCTTTCTTGCGACCGAATCGCCTGAGTATGGCACGCGCGGGCCTGCCGCTCAGGGATTTACGACAGTCAGGATCGAGTTGTTTGTGGATGATCAGGAAGCCGTGCAGCGAAAAGCAGTGGCTGCAGGCGGTGTAGCGAAAGACCCTGTGATAGAGCACGTTTATCCTACTGTCGGCCCGCGGCCTATACGGCGCATGCTGCAGGGCACTGTTATCGATCCCTTCGGACACAAGTGGCTTATCGGGAAGATTCTCGAATGAAGCGTCCACTTACGGTTACGGTCATCGCCTGGGTGCTGATTGCGGCTGGAGTGGTCGGTATCGCTTACCACATAACGGAGATCAAACTGCAGCAGCCGTTTCCAGTTGAGAATGTTCTGATTCTTCTGCTTCGCCTTTTGGCCATTGTCTGCGGAGCGTTCATGCTGCGGGCAAGCAACTGGGCGCGGTGGGTTGCGGTGGCGTGGATTGCGCTCCACGTGGTGATCAGCTTCTACCATTCGCGGGAGCAGGTGCTGGCGCACGCGATTATCTTCGCGCTGATTACCTATGCGCTTTTCCGTGCGGATGCGAACGCGTATTTTCGTCCTGCCGGCTCTACTTCGTAGGCGGCTCCTGCGGGATGGCCTCGCCGTCTGATCGTGGATCGGCGCCTGCGAAGTTCACATTCCGCTTTGTGTCTCTCACCACGGCTTCGCCCTGCCCTACCGAAAAGGAAAACGGTTCGAGCAACTGAATCTGGTGGCCGCGTTTCGTGAGCTCTGCTCGTATGTCGGCTGGAATGGTGTTTTCCATCTCTACATCGCAGCCGGCAAATGTTCCTTTGGTGAAGCGCGACTGTTCGAGCGCGGCCTGCACGTTCATTCCGTAGTCGACAACATTAGCCACAAACTGCGCGTGGGCCTGCGCCTGGTTCCAGCCGCCCATGATGCCGAAACCGATGTGGATGTCGCCCTTTTCCATGAAAGCGGGAATGATGGTGTGCAGCGGGCGCTTGTGTCCGGCGAGAGAGTTGGGTAGTCCCGGCGTTAGCTGGAAGCCAGCGCCGCGATTGTGGAAAGAGAAGCCGAGTCCGGGAGCCACCATGCCGGTTCCGTAGCCGGAAAAATTGCTCTGGATCAGGGAGACGATGTTGCCGTCCTTATCGATGGTCGAGAGATAGATCGTCGTCTTGCCGTGGGCGTCGAGCGCTGTCTCAATGTCGGAAGGAACAACTTCGCATGCAGCCTTGCTTGTATCGATCAGCTTGGCGCGTTTCTGCGCCAGTTCCTTTGAGACCATCGCCTTGACCGGCACCGGCGTAAACCGCGGGTCGCCGACGTATTTGTACATGTCGGCATAGGCAAGCTTCTTCGCTTCGATCATGACATGCAGCGCGTCGACGGAGTTGTGGCCGTATTGCCCCATCGGAAACTGCTCCATGATATTCAGCATGGAAAGCGCGGCAATTCCCTGCCCGTTCGGAGGCAGTTCGTACACGGTCCAGCCGCGATAGGTAGTGGAGATGGGCTCTACCCACTCAGGTTGAAAATCGCGGAAGTCTTCCAATGTGTGCGTGCCGCCTTGCGCCTGGAGAAACTTGACCATGGTCCCGGTCATAGGGCCGTTGTAGTATGCGTCCCTTCCGTGCTCGGCGATCTGGCGCAGCGAGTTCGCCAGCGCGGGATTTTTGAACTCATCGCCGACCTTCGGAGCCACGCCGTTCGGCAGATAGGTTTCTTTATATCCCGGCTGCTTCAGGAGGCCCTTGCTCACCCAGTAGCGCGCATTTCTTTCCGCGAGAGGAAAGCCATTGTCTGCGTAGTAAATTGCCGGAGCGAGCAGCTTGTTGAAAGGCAGAGTGCCGAAGCGGCTGCGCAGAGCGTCCCATCCGGCGACTGCGCCTGGGATGTCTATCGTTTCGACTCCGATGGGATTGATGCGGTCTACGCCGTGCGATTTCAAATAGTCGATGTTGAGCGCTTTCGGCGTCCATCCGCTGGAGTTCAATCCGTAGAGCTTTCCAGTCTTCGCCTCGTACACAACGGCAAACAGGTCGCCGCCGATTCCGTTCACGTAAGGCTGCACCACACCCATGACAGCATTCGCCGCAATGGCCGCATCGATGGCGTTACCGCCTTCTTCCAGAATATGCGCGCCAGCCTGCGCGGCAAGAAACTGCGGAGCGGCCACGATGCCGAGCTTCGTGACCACCATCGACCGGCCCTGCCCGGGAACAGAAGAAAACTGCTGTGCTATGGCTGTGGGACAAATCGAAAGAACAAGCGCAGACACGAGAGCGAGAATCTTCATGGTCTTCCTTTCGCGAACCATCATTGCACACGGCAGCTCGAAAGCTGCGACAAATTGCGCTTCTTTACTGCAAGGTGAGGCTGATGGTGTTAGAGACGGATGATCCTGGATTCTGGCTGCTTACGTGTTTTCGAAACGAGTCCGGATAATGTACTGCCTACGTTTTTACCAGAACCACATCGAGAAAACGCGGGCCGTGGACGCCGCGGATGCGCGTCATTTCGATGTCGGCTGTTGCCGACGGGCCGGAGATGAAGGTCAGTGGCTCCGCGGCAAATTGCTCGAGACGCGCGAAGGCTTCGGGCACAGTTTCTACGACCTGATGGTCGTAGACAACGCACAACAGGCGGTCGGGCAGCAGAGTGAGTTTGCGCGCGTCTTTGATGATGATGGTTCCGGTATGCGCAATGGCCACCTCGCATGCGCAGACTGCGCCTGCGGCGGTGTTGAGCTCGTCGGTGGATGCGGAGGATTCCTGTTGCCAGAGAAATCCTTCGGGGAGATATTCGCGGGGAAATACGCTTGCTACGACTGCGGATTTCTGGCTGTTGTGATGGAGAATCTCGGCGATGGTTGCAGCCAGCGTCTCCGGCGTTGCTTCATAGACGTGGGCATCGTATTCGTGCAGGCGGTCGGCGAAGGTCTTCAGGATTTCTGCACGGGCCATGCTCGCGGCTTGCTGGTAGTTGCGCGTAATTTCCTGTGTATCAGCAATGGCTTGTTCATTAGCTTTTCGGATTCGGCCCAGAATTGTTTCGCGTGTTGTTTCAGGCATCGATCGTGCCTCTTCCGATTTGAGCATGCGGCATGACGGATAAAAAGCAGGTCCTTCGTTCCGCTACGCTCCACTCAGGATGACAACCTGAAATTTGCTGCTCAGGATGACAAATTATTTTCAGCCAGACATATTTATGAAGCGGCATCGGAGTTTCCTTTCCCGCGATCGCGCCACCAGCTGCGGAAGGTCTGCTTCGGCATGGGGCGGAGGTCGCGCACTGACGTCCAGTTACCGAGCATGCCAGGCAGATGCTTGACCCATCCTTCAGAGACGAAGGGCCACTGGCCGATCTGGCCCAGGCGCTGTGCGGCTTCAAAACTGCGGCGGCTGGAAAAAATGCGCGCCATGGCTTTCATGCCGATAGATTCCACGTTTGCACTGCTCTGCTGCTCGCGAACGACGCGCCCGCGGAGGTGGATCAGCACCTCGGGGATGTTGATCTCGACCGGGCAGACTTCGTAGCACGCTCCACAGAGCGACGACGCGTAAGGCAAGGACTGCGAATGGTGCATATCAAAGAGCTGCGGCGTGAGGATGGCGCCGATGGGGCCGGCGTAGATCGATCCGTAGGCATGGCCACCGGTCTGGCGATAGACGGGGCAGGTGTTCTGGCATGCTCCACAGCGGATGCAGCGCAGCGTCTGCCGCGCCTCGCGATCAGCAAGGATGCGCGTGCGACCGTTATCGAGCAGAACAACGTGGAAGTTCTGCGGGCCTTCGCCTTTGTGGATACCTGTCCAGAGCGAGTTGTATGGGTTCATGCGCTCTCCCGTAGCCGAGCGCGGGAGCAGCTGCAGGAAGACTTCGAGATCGCGGAATGCAGGGATGACTTTCTCGATGCCCGCTACGGTGATGAGCGTGTCAGGCAGAGTGAGACACATGCGTCCATTGCCTTCGGACTCGACGACGCAGACGCCTCCGGTTTCGGCAATGAGATAGTTGGCGCCGCTGACGCCGATCTTGACCTTGAGGAATTTTTCGCGCAGGTAGTGGCGCGCAGCGTTTGTCAGGTCTTCGGGCTTGTCGCCGAGTTCTTTGAGGCCCATGGCCTGCATGAAGATTTCGCGCACCTGCTGGCGGTTCTTGTGCAAGGCCGGCACGACGATGTGCGAAGGCTTGTCATGGCCGAGTTGGATGATCATGTCGGCGAGATCGGTCTCGTGGGGATGGATGCCGCTGGCTTCGAGCGCCTTGTTCAAGCCGATTTCATCGGAGGTCATGGTCTTGACCTTGATGACCTCTTTGCCGCCTTGCTGTTTGATGAGATCGACGATGATGCGATTGGCTTCGTCGGCATCTGCGGCCCAGTGGACATGGCCTCCAGCGGCCGTGCAGTTTTTCTCGAACTGCTCGAGATAGGAATCGAGACGCCCCAGTGTGTGCTCCTTGATGGCGCTGGCCGCTGAGCGCAGCTGCTGCCAGTCATGCTGCTCGCCCACAACCACAGCCCGCTTGCGCGTGATGACATTGGTGGCGTGGCGCACGTTTTTGCGCAGCTGCGTGTCATCCAGCAGCATGAAGGCTGCTTTCTGAAACGATGGAGCCTGGGCTGCTTCTCCTACGCGAATACTCATTGGCCGCTTCCCTCTTCAGTAGATGCCAGGATTTCGGCGAGATGGACTGTCTTTACTCCTGCGCGCAGGCGGTGCAGTCCGCCGAAGATGTGCATGAGGCAGGAGTTGTCGACTGCAGTGCAGATTTCGGCGCGCGTGTCTTCAACGCAGCGCAGTTTGTCGGTAAGCATGGCGGCGGAGACATCGCCATTCTTGACGGCGAAGGTTCCGCCGAAGCCGCAGCACTGGTCAACGTCCTGAAGCTCCACAAGGTCGATGCCGCGCACTTTTCGTAACAGGCGCAGTGGCAAATCGCCGAGGTGCAGGCTGCGCAGCGAGTGGCAGCTCGCGTGATAAGTGACGCGGTGCGGATAGTAGGCTCCGACATCTTCAAGGCCGAGCCTGTTCACCAGAAGCTCTGAGAGTTCGTAGATGCGGGGCAGCAGGTCCTCGACAGCCTTTACGAGTTCGGGCTCGCCTGTGGCTTCCGCCATCTTCGGATAGTGCTCGCGCACCATGGCAACACAGGAGGACGACGGGATGCAGACCACTTCCGCACCTTTGAAGATTTCAACGAAGCGGTGCATCAGCGGCATGGCTTCCGCCTGGTAGCCGGTGTTGTAGTGCATCTGGCCGCAGCAGGTCTGCTCGAACGGAAAGTCGACTTCGTGGCCGAGGCGTTCGAGCAGGCGCACGACGCTTTTTCCTGTCTCCGGAAAGAGGGTGTCGTTATAACAGGTGATGAAAAGCGAAATCCGCACTACAATTCCCTTCGGTTGCGATCCGTTCCGATGATTGACTGTGACATGGAAAATCGGTTTACTTATTCTGTTTCACAAGTACACTGTTGCGGGAAGTCTTTCCAACTATGACTATGCGTTCGTTTCTTGCTTCGTGCTTTGCGTCGGCTTTGCTCTCGTCTGCAATTTCCGGTTTTTGCCAGTCTACCCCAGAGAAGGCTGTTTATCTTGATCCGTCACAGCCAACGGAACGCCGCGTGGCCGACCTGGTTTCGCGCATGACGCTCGAAGAAAAAGTTTCGCAGATGCAGAACCATGCTGTCGCGATTCCGCGTCTGAATGTGCCGGAATATGACTGGTGGAGCGAGGCCCTGCACGGCGTAGCACGCGCGGGCTATGCCACGGTCTTTCCGCAGGCCATTGGGCTGGCCGCAACCTGGGACACCGATCTTGAGCATCGGATTGCAGACACGATCTCAACCGAAGCGCGGGCAAAGTATAACGAGGCGCAGGCCGCGGGCGACCGCAGCATCTATCGCGGGCTCGATTTCTGGTCGCCGAACATCAATATCTTTCGCGATCCGCGCTGGGGGCGCGGGCAGGAGACCTACGGCGAAGATCCTTTTTTGACCGGGCAGATGGGCGCTGCATTCATCAAGGGCCTGCAGGGTGACGATCCGAAAATTTTCAAGACCATTGCCACAGCAAAGCACTACGCAGTGCACAGCGGACCGGAATCGACGCGCCACAAGGCGAACATCGACCCTTCGCCGCATGATCTTGAAGACACTTATCTGCCTGCGTTCCGCGCGGCCATGGTTGATGCCAAGGCCGATTCGATCATGTGCGCCTACAACAGTGTGAACGGATCGCCTGCATGCACGAATCATGATCTGCTCGAAAAAACGCTGCGCCAGAAGTGGGGCTTCCGCGGGTACGTTGTTTCCGATTGCGGCGCCATCGATGATTTCTACAGCGAGCATGGGCACCACTTTTCTCCGGATGCCGCGCACGCTTCGGCTTCCGCTGTAAAAGCAGGAGATGATCTGAGTTGCGGCACCGAATACGCAGCACTAGTGGACGCTGTGCATCAGGGGTTGATCGACGAAAAGGAAATCAACCAGGCTGTGGGCCGCCTGTTTACGGCGCGCTTCCAGCTTGGACTGTTTGACCCGCCGGGATCGAATGCCTATGCGCGCATCGCTCCGAGTGAAAATGCCACTCCTGCGAACGCGGAGCTGGCGCTTGAGGCGGCGCGCAAAGCGATCGTGCTGCTCAAGAACGATCACAACACGCTGCCTCTGGCCAGCACCGTCAAGACGGTTGCTGTTGTCGGCCCGAATGCCGAATCATTGATCGCGCTTGAGGGGAACTATAACGGTGCGCCGATGCACCCGGTCACTCCGCTGGCTGGCCTGCAGATAAAGTTCGCGGGCAAAGACACGAAGGTGCTCTATGCGCAGGGCTCGCCGCTGGTGGAAGAGCTGCCGGTCGTTGTTCCGAGCTACGTCTTCCTCGACAAGGACGGGAAGCAGGGTGGATTGACGGCTGAGTATTTTGCCAACTCCGATTTCAGCGGAACGGCCACGACCCAGCGTGATGCGCAGATCGACTTTGACTGGAGCCGCGTTGCTCCTGTGCCGGTCGAGGGTGCGAAGAGCTACAGCGTGCGCTGGAGCGGCAGCTTTCAGCCGCCTGCCGCCGGCGATGTGACGTTCACGGTGCATCAGGCAGCTTGCGAGCATCGCTGCAGCACGAGCTATTCCTACAGCGTTTCTTTCGACGGCAAAGAAGTGGCCAGCGAGTCGAGCACCGATGCCCGCAAGCAGGGCAAGTCGCTCCCGTTCACAGTGCATTTCCATGACACCAAGCCACATCCGTTTGAGCTGAAGTATTCGCGCAGCGGACCGGATTTCAGCGCGGGAGTGAGGCTTGAATGGAAACCCAGCGTAGAGCAGCTACGTGAGCAGGCCCTGCAGGTCGCGAATCAGGCCGATGTTGTGGTCGCGTTTGTCGGGTTGTCGTCCGAGATTGAAGGCGAGGAGATGCCGGTGCATATTCCCGGCTTCGCGGGCGGCGACCGGATCGACATTGCTCTGCCTAAAACGCAGCGAGAACTGCTGGAATCGCTTGCCGCTACGGGCAAGCCTCTGGTGGTCGTCCTGCTGAACGGCAGCGCTCTTGCGGTGGACTGGTCGCAGCAGCATGCGGCGGCGATCCTTGAAGCGTGGTACCCGGGACAGGCGGGCGGCGCGGCGATTGCCGATGTTCTTACCGGCGCAGCGAACCCTGCGGGACGCTTGCCGGTGACGTTCTACCAGTCTGTCGATCAGCTGCCACCATTCGATGATTACAAGATGGAAGGCCGCACCTATCGCTACTTCCGGCAGAAGCCGCTCTATGGCTTCGGTTACGGTCTGAGCTACTCGAAGTTCGCTTACAAGAACCTGCGGCTCTCAACGGCAAAGCTGAATGCCGGCGCGCCGCTGCACGTAACGGTCGACGTGGAGAACACCAGCGAGTTGGCTGGTGATGAGGTTGCCGAGCTTTACATTACGCCGCCTGTTGCTCCGGGCGCTCCCAACCACTGGCTTGCCGGATTCAAGCGCGTGCACATCGAGCCAAACCAAGTGGCGCATGTCGTGTTTGATCTCGATGCGCGTGATTTGAGCCTCGTCGACCAGCAGGGGCAGCGAGCTGTCACCGCGGGCAATTACAAGGTGTTTGTCGGCGGAGCGCAGCCCGGAGATACCGAGTCCGGCCAGGAGCAGAGGCTGACGATTGCAGGCACGAAGAAAATTAATGACTAACCGGATCCGCAGGGCCATTCATATTTAGCAGAAACAGTGCTTTCCCCCTGATTTTGCGCCGGATGATAGTTTTGCCATCATCAGCGAGCTTTAAAGAGAATCTGTGGCTGGTTTGACCCACTTCGTTAACGATTGTTAATATTGAAGTGCGGGGTGGAGCAGCCTGGTAGCTCGTTGGGCTCATAACCCAAAGGTCGTAGGTTCAAATCCTACCCCCGCAACCATTCGAATTTGCGCAGGGATGGCTTCTGAGTCATCCCTTTCGTTTCCAAGCAGATGCCAGCTTCTTCGGCTGGGGAACGGTGCAGAATCTCGTCGCTACTATGACAACCGGATGAGACTCTCTGCGTTCCGACTCGCGACTGCTCCAGGGTCATTTGGATACCTGGACGGATGGAACGTTACCTACGATACGAACGGAAATGTCAACGCTGGAGGGAACAACAACTATCCGGAAGGCGGTTGGACCTACACTTACGACAACCTGAACCGGTTGGTGACGGCAACCAGTAACCGGGGGACAGGATGCCAGTATTCCTACGACACATTCGGCAACCGCTTGAGCGAAGCTCCTTATCAGTCAGGCACATGTTTCAATTCAAGTATAACATACAGCGGCAACCGCATCTCCGCACCAGGCTACCTCTATGACGCGGCGGGGAATCTTCAGTTCGACGGGACGAACACGTACACTTACGATGCTGAGAGTCGCCTGAGTTCTATCACGAACAATAACGGCACTGTCAGTTATCAATACGGATCGGACGGAAACCGTACCGGAAAAACCATTGGTGGTGTTCTGACAAAACTCGGCTATGATCCATTCGGGCGGTTCATGTGGACGAATTATGGCAGTGAAACGCCACAAGATGTCTACTTTAATGGACGGCATCTAGGTTACATGTACGTCAATTATGGCCCTGGAACTCCCATAGATGAGACATTGAAGAGCTTTACCTACTCCGACGTAAACTGGCTGGGATCAGAGATTGCCCGATTCGATGGTGACCAGAAGACTGTTGGGTGGTTCTATCAATTCCCGTTTGGCGACAACCTGACGACAGTCAGCGGTACCGACGACGACACGCTGCACTTCACCGGCAAAGAACGGGACGTTGAATCAGGCAACGACTACTTCGGGGCAAGATACTACAGCAGCAGCATGGGTCGTTTCATGTCTCCGGATATTGTCGGTGGCGATTTGTCGAATCCCCAAACCTTAAATTTGTACGCATATGTACTAAACAACCCGTTGAAGTTTACCGATTGGTTCGGATTTAGGTTTCAAGACGTAGTATGCACGGGAACGGTTGGTAACAGTGGGCAGGAAACTACTTCTGTTGAATCCGCAAGTGGTTGTGGTTACACCCCGACCGTTGATATAGCAGGATTCATGGCAGCGAATCAAGGATCATATCGCACGATTTGGACCAGGGGCGATTCACGATGCCGAAAACCTCGTTCGCGTACCGCGTGATATACATTGGCAAATTAGCGGACACTATTCTTCCATTCTTCCCGGTGAGAACCAAACAGTACGTGCGTGGCTGAGTACTCAATCGTTTGAGGCACAGCGTGACTATGGTTTACAAATTTTGAAGATGTACGGGATAATCCCATGAAAAAAAGACAACCACCGATAAATTGTTAACTGAATTCAAGGAGGCATCTATGGCATTCGGTGAGGCGTTTGAAGGAGGTGACCACAACCATGCCAATGCAAATACTCATCGAATAAATGAGCTTAAGAAAAAAATAGTGGCGAGCGGAAAACCGGCTGTTAAGGGGCTTCTCGATCTTTTGAACCATGCAGATCCTTGGATTCGGTATGCGACTGCGGCAAGTACACGTGATATTGATCCAGAAAATGCGTTCCGAACGCTAACCGAGTTGCGCGCCTTTCCGAAGGCGCTCGGAGTCGCAGCTTTCACGACCCTTCGTATGTGGGAAACCGGTGCTCGCCGGTCTTAATTTTAATTCTGTTGTGAGCATCATTTAATACAGTCACAGTTACAGTTACAGATCATGCATAGTCTTGACCTTGGCAGCGGCACTTTCGCCGGCCTTTGCCACACCTCTTGTTGGTCAACTAGGAGAAGATGCTCTTGAGGGATATCGGTCCTTCAGAGCCTTTAAGCGAGTGTATGGAGCAGCTGGCGAATTTGCCGAGTGGCACCACATCGTAGAACAAACTCCAGGAAATATAGCCCGATTTGGTCCAGGGGCTATCCACGATGCCGAAAACCTCGTTCGGGTACCACGCGATATACACTGGCAAATCAGCGGTGAATACAGCTCTAAACCACTAAACTTAGGTGGACAAACTGTGCGCCAATGGCTTGCTTCTCAATCTTTTGAAGCACAACGCGATTATGGCCTTCAAGTATTAAAGAGATATGGAATTATTCCATGAAGAAACTTTCACTAGAGGAAATGAACCTGGAAGACTTAATTGCCGCATTCGAAGGAGCAGCAATCTCATACGGAGAGGCTCACGATAAAGGCAATCCAAAACTTACAAACAAAGAGCATGATAATGTTGAAGCTATTTATAGACAAATTCAGAAACGAGGAGTTTCGGCAATGGAACTATTCATCCCACTACTGAATGCCAAAAACCCTTGGGTTTGTTATGCTGCTGCTGCTTATGCAATTGACTTTGTTCCTGAGTATGCCCAACCAATTCTTGCAAATCTAGCAAACGCGCCAAAGGCTCTTGGCATGATGGCCTACACAACCTTACGTAACTGGGAAATGAAAAAGAATCAAAGTATCCATTAGATATTGAGTATCCATTAGATATTGGTCTGATGGAATGGACTCGGCCCGGCAAGAGCAGTGGTAGTGTCGAGCGAGGAGGTAGTTCCATGGCCAATCAAGCAAGTATCATCGGGCTGGATATAGCGAAGCATGTGTTTCAGCTACATGGGTTGGATCGCCGAGTTGCCGGTTCGGTGCTCACTTTCGCTCGCACCGGGTTGACCTGCGACACGCTTTCGCTGTTCCTGTTGTTGGTCAATTAGGAGAAGATGCCGTTAAAGGCTACAGGACATTCGATGCCTTTAAAGCGGCCTATGGATTAGCAGGAGAGGGAATGCAATGGCATCATATTGTAGGACAAACACCGGCCAATATCGCCCGATTTGGGCCAGAGGCAATTCACAATATCGAAAATCTAATTCAGGTGCCAACAGACATTCACATTGGTAAAGGAAGTATTAGTGCTTATTACAATGGAAAAGACATCTTCACCGGTGGTCTGAGAGTTCGTGAATGGCTGGCCCCACAATCATTTGAAGAACAACGCGATTTCGGCCTAGAGATACTACGTGCCCGCGGAATTATTCCATGAACAAAGATGAGATACAATCTGCAGCTAATCAAGAACTAATTAGGCGATTCGAAGAAACTGCCATTATTCATCGCGAATTGAGAACGACTGAAGAGTCCAATCAAGCCTTTGATGAAGGGGTAGCCATTTGGGCAGAATTGAAACATCGCGGAAAAGAAGCGATTGAACTCTTTTTGTCATTATTACACTCGTTGAATCCCGCAGTAAGACTAAATTCCGCTGGTTTGTCGTTATTTGACGCGCCAGAACAAGCAGAACCTGTGCTTGAACAATTGACAAGACAACCGGGTCTTATCGGATTTTCAGCCAAAATCACGTTGAAGGAATGGCGAGCGGGAAGACTGAAGGCGTTAGTCTAGAAAACCCGGAAGTGTCCAGCTTCTGCGAGAAGCGTCTTTTCTTCCGGATCTGGAAAGTTTGAGGAGGATCAATCTTGAGATTGAAGCCGTGACATAAACGTGACATGCAAGGTCAAATCTTGCCGTCTTTCTCCAGCGTTTTCCAGCGCTCCTTTGTTTCCATCCATGCGGGCTGCGGTTGAAATAAGTGATGTGTTTGCAGCTGCGTACTCAGGATGACCGCCAAATGCTACGGTAACTTATTCTTTTTATATAAGAGGTAAAAATGCAAGCCAATTGGAGCCCACTTTTTCCCCACAATAAGTATGCCCTCTCGTTGCATTCCACTACTTTTGGCTGCCAGTCGCGCTGAATGATGCCTTTTAATTACAATAAGTTAACGCCTCATAACCCAAAGGTCGCAGGTTCAAATCCTGCCCCCGCAACCATTCGAATTTGCGCAGGGATGACTTCTGAGCCATCCCTTTCGTTTCCAAGCAGATGCCAGCTTCTTCGGCGACAAAGTGGGACTTCCTGTTCCCCGCCTGCCGCACTCGTCTTAAACTGTGTACTTGTAGCCAGTCGCAGCGGCCGTAGCCGTCACCGCTGCGTTGGGAATCACCGCGCCATGCTGCGTCGAGACCGTCGCCGGCGCACCGCCATCTTCGCAGCTGCCCGCGAAAACGGCCTTGCCGTGCAATCCGTTGCTGAATTGAGCCCTCGCCGTCTCCGGCAATGCCGAGGCCATCGCCATTCTTTACCGTACCGGCCAATCCCTCGGTCTCTCCGTCGCCCATCTAATCCAAGGCAACGACCCTTGCATGGTTATCTTCGCACTCTCAGCTTTCTGGTCAGCCAGGAGCTTGACCCGGCGGAAGCACAGGAATTGACGCAGGATGTCTTCTTCCGATTTTTCATCGCCGTGGAAAAGGGGACCGAAATCGAGTTGGAACAGAGGTGGCTCTTCCGAGTCGCGTCCAAGCTCGCGGTCGATTACTGGCGGCGAGAGGGTCTCCCCATGTGGGTCGAACTCGATGCCATCCCTGACATCGCCGATAGCCTCCAGTCGCAGGAGCCTACGCCGGAAACCGCAGTTTTGAGGGCGCAGAGACTGAAGCGGGTGGCCGCAACCATGGCTCGTCTCCCGAAAAATCAAAGATTAGGTATTCATCTGAGGATGCAAGGTTTGCGGTATCGGGAAATCGCCCAGATTTTGAATGTCAATGTGACGGCGGTGAGCGATCTTTTGTCCACAGCGGTAGAGCGTTTACGGAGTACTGCCAATGAAGCCCGGGCCTCCGGTTGTATCGCGAAAGAATCAGGGGGCATCGCTTCGACAGCAATGCCGAATCTAATGACTCATCGACGAAACTTCCAGGCACTTGACGTCGGGGTTCCAGGCAGCAAAAAGACCGCTTGGACTCGGCTTCCAGGTCCAGACGTGAAGGTACCAGAAGCCGATCGAATCCGCTTTCGTGAGGGCTTGCCCCATGATGCGCGGCGGCTCGTTTGATTTCCAGGCGGAGATCGGCACAAGGAATTCGACGCCATTCAATTGAAAGGTGCCGTCGGGCATCTTCTCGTAGACCAGTACCTCCGGATGCTCCAGGTCGAGCGTCGTGTCTAGAAGGGCGTTGTTCTGATAGTGATAACCCATCGCACCTGCCGGTTGATGTTGGACGCAGCCGGTGACGCGCTTGTAGCCGGCCGCTTCGGCAGCCTCAGTCGTCTTGAACCTGGCGGTCGCATCTCGAACCGTCATGATGTCGCGATCCACTGCCTCGCCAAAGCCGCTTGGAAGAATGCCCAGCGCCGCGCCCATGTCTTTTGCAGGGGTTTGCGCCGCGGTTCCGCTTGCCAATGCCAATACCGCTACCATCACTCCGAACATCCACGCTCTCAATGGAGTCCTCATTGTTCCTGCTCCATCCTTGCTTCAGATTTGGTTCTTGCCTTTCCCAATGCAGCCATCGTAGGGGCGCTGCGGAGGAAGCGGACACGTGTTTTTGACAAACGGTCCTGCCGGGATGACGAACTGGATTGAGATCCTTGCAAGCACGGTTGGTCATCGCGGCAGGCCGCTCCATCAAAAGCCTGCTAAAGCGGAGAGTCAGTCGAGGCAGAATGAAGCAGTATGTCGCCTCTGATGCGTCAACGGATAGAGTGCAGGCCGAAAAGAGAAGATGAAGCTTGCTCCTTAGACGGAGATACCGGCTTCTTTGGCGGATTCGATATGAAAGGGCGCTGGTTTCACGGCCTGACAGATGGAGTCGGATGCTACCCACGCTGCGCCGGCAATGGCAATAGTGATAGCGTTGCCTCCCCAATTGATGTGTTTGCCCGGTTCGGCGAAAACCCTCGGGACCCAGAAGAGCAGCTCGAAGATTACGATCTCCGCGGTGAGGAGGCGCGCGGCAAGCGGCGCCATGATGCCAGTGAGGATGGCAACTGCGGCCCCGAAAAAGCCCATAGTGGTGGCATAGGCCCAGAACATTCTGCCCGGCGGCAGCCAACCCGGGATTCCGTTCAACAGCCCGGGCATCATAACGATGTGGACGATGCCAAAGGAAATGGGGCAAATGCCGAAGAGAAGCACGAAGAAAGGCCGGCGGCGCGCAATGGATGAATCCGGAGACGAGAAGGCTGCGAGGAGGACCAGACCTGCAGCGACCATGGGTAACTCCTCAAAAACATTGCCGTCGTAATTACCGAGATTCTCAAAAAACTTGGGCACCCACACGAGAGTGAAAACAGAGTAGACGACGGTGAGCATCAGGGCGCCGGTGCGCGCAGTCCGGCGCCAGAGAAGGGCGAGTCCGGCGGCGAGCTCGATCAGGGCGGCGAGATAAGCGAGGGGCGTGCGAAAGTGTGCGCCCAGTTCGATGTGCTGCCATGGAGTGGCAAAATCACCCGAGACCAGGCCGAGAAGACCGAGGAAGACGGCGCCGGCGGCATAGACGTAAATCCCGAGATTGGATGTGATGCTGCGGCTCTGCACGATGCGTTGCCTCCGGTTTCCGAAAGTGGTCTTGGCGGAGCGCCCATTCTTGCTTTGGATGGTTCTTGCCTTTCGCTCCGCAGCCATCCTAGGAGCCCTGCGGAGGAGGCGGACACGTGTTTTTGACAAACGGTCCTGCCGGGATGTCGAACTGGATTGAGGTGCTTGCGAGCGCAGTTGGTCATCGCGGCAGGCCGCTCCATCAAAAGCCCGCTAAAGCGGAGAGTCAGCCGTGGCAGAATGAAGCAGTAATGTCGCCTCTGATGCGTCAACGGATACGGCTGATCGCGGGAGTCTGGCTCGGCTGGACGATCGCCGGGCTTTTCTACATCATCCAGGAGACGGTGCCGCGACTCTATCGAGGCGGCGCCGTGCCATGGAAATATGTGTTCGTCGGCTGGATGACCGGCATGTATGTTTGCGCCGCGCTCACGCCGGCGCTCCTTTGGCTTGGCAACCGGTGGCCGATCGAACGCCGGGTCACCTACGCCGCATTGCACCTCTGTTTCAGCGTGGTTTTCTCGATCTTAGCCACGGTGATCGAAGTCCCGATACTGTTGCTGCTTGGCGTCTTCCCCGCGCCGCCTCCTCCTCCGTCGATCGCCGCGGGAGTCCGCATCATGTTGGCGTTCGGCATCCAGGGCGGTGTCATCCGCTATTGGGCCGTGATCGCGCTTCATGCGGTGTACCGGTCGCAGAAAAACGCCAAGACTCGCGAGCGGGAGGCCTTCGAGCTGAAGGTGCAGGCATCCGAACTCGCCCAGCAGGTTACAACAGCGCAGCTGAGTTCCCTGAAGATGCAGTTGCAGCCGCATTTTCTGTTCAATACGCTTGGTGCCATCATGGTCCTGATCCAGCAGCAGAAGACAGCGCAGGCCGAAGGCATGGTTGAGAAATTAGGGGATCTCCTCCGCCTCACGCTCGATGACGTGGAGGCCCAGGAAGTCCCGCTCTGGCGCGAGCTCGAATTCCTGCGGTTATACCTCTCGATTGAACAGGTACGGTTCGAGGACCGGCTGCGGGTGCGCATTGCCCCGACCGCGCTGTCCGAAGTTCTGGTGCCGCATATGGTGCTGCAGCCGATCGTTGAGAACGCGGTTCGCCATGGTCTTGGTCAGAGCGAGGAGGCGGTGACAATCGAAGTGGTGGCGACCAGCTCGAATGGGTCACTTAACCTCATCGTGTCCGATGATGGACCTGGACTTCTTTTGCCCGGCCGCTCCGGAATCGGACTGACGAATACCAGAAACCGGTTGGCACGGCTCTATGGCGATAACGCGCATCTCGTCATCGAGCAGGCAGCGGGCCGAGGTGTGCGGGTTACCATCACGCTGCCGATCCGGACGGTTCCGCCCGAGGGCTCACGGTGCGATTGAGCGTCCTCGTTGTGGATGATGAGCCCATCGCGCGCGAAGGGCTGAAGCTGTTGCTCGGCCGTCAGCCCCAGGTCGAGTCTGTCTCGGAAGCGCGAAACGGACGAGAGGCGATCGCTCTTATTCGTGAGCAGAAACCGGATCTCGTACTTCTTGACGTGCAGATGCCGCGGATCGATGGCTTTGCGGTGGTCCATGCCGTTGGAACAGAGCGCATGCCGCCGATTATCTTCGTGACCGCGCACGACCAGTATGCGATCCGGGCATTCGAAATCGCAGCGATCGACTATCTCCTCAAACCGGTAACCGAGGAACGCTTTGACCTCGCGTTCAAGCGGGCCATTGGCAGGCTGCGAGACGCGCCGCACGAGGATGCCACAAAACAATTGATGGCGATGCTCGATGCCATGGCGAATCCGCCGCGGCAACTTGAGCGATTCGCGGTTCGATCCGGTGAGAACACCCTTTTCGTGTCAATCAACGAGGTGGATTGGATCGAAGCCTTCCAGAACTACGTCCGGCTTCACGCGGGTCCGGCAACTTACCTATTGCACGTACCGATGAACACCATTGAGGGCGTGCTCGATTCCAACCGCTTCCTGCGTATCCATCGATCGTACATCGTCAACGTCCGGCGTATCGCGCAGCTGTGGTCGATCGCGCACGGTCAGTATGCGGTCGAACTCAAGTCGGGGCAACGTCTGCAATCGGGGCGCACTTACAACGAGCGCATCCGCCGCGCGCTTGCAAATCCATTTTGACTGATCGCGGATTTCCATGGAGGGACCTTGGCGGGTTGCGAGTGCACTAAAGCGTAAAAAGTGCTCCTACAACGTTTGATCAATTCGCTGCATGGCTTCGTCAGTATTGACATGTATCTGTTCGCGAGACAATCATGCGCGAAACTCTCTGCGTCTCCCGGAGGATCACGATGAATGTGTCACCTTGCCAACCAACATTATTATTACTGGATTCGGCGTACTGCATATCGCCTTTTATTCGGCACACGGCGGCTTTGCAGAGTACAACTTCCTGCTGATTTGGTCAGACCACATAAGATGCGCATCGCTATCTTCGCCAAGACAAATACCAGCTCGCAACAAGCTTCTCATGTGAATTACACACGCATCTGTAATCGATCTTGACAGCCAGGTTTGCTCTCCAATACCTTACAGTGGACTGACCACATATCTATGCTCATGCGCTGTCTGACGATTGCTGGAATTGCACTACTTCTTTCCACAGCAGCAGGATTTACTCAATTCCCTCCGACGGTCACTCCTCCCGGCCACGCCAACCTGCCTGTTCCGCAGAACCCTGCTTTGCCTACGCTCTTTCTTATTGGCGATTCCACCGTGCGCAACGGCAGCGGTGCTGGAGCGGACAGCCTCTGGGGATGGGGAGAGCCGCTCGTCGCCTACTTCGATACTTCAAAGATCAATGTAGTCAATCGGGCGCGCGGCGGGCGCAGCAGCCGCACCTATATTACCGAGGGGCTCTGGGATGAGACCCTCGCTCTTGTCAAACCAGGCGATTATGTTCTGATGCAGTTCGGTCATAACGACGGGGCGCCGCTCGATGACTCAGCGCGAGCGCGCGGAACGATTTCCGGCGTAGGCGATGAAGCGCGCGATATCTGGAATCCAATCATGAAAAAACAGGAAACAGTGCATACATATGGCTGGTATATGCGCAGGTATGCAGGAGACACGCAGGCGAAAGGCGCTATTCCGATCATCTGCTCCCCGATTCCACGGAACATGTGGAAGGACGGCAAAACCGTCCGCAACGGAGACAACTATGGAGGATGGGCGCGGCAGATTGCTTCGGAGTCTCACATCGCGTTTGTGAACCTGAATGAAATCATCGCCCAACAGTACGACACCATGGGTGAAGCGGAGGTCGTGCCGCTCTTCCCTTCCGACCATACGCACACATCGCGGGCCGGCGCAGAGATCAATGCTGCTGCGGTCGTCTCCGGGCTGAAAGCACTTCCAGGCGATCCATTTGAAAAGTACTTTTCTCCGAAGGCGACCTCCATCTCCGCGTGGAATGGCAAGTAATCAGCGGCCATAAGGAGCAGGCCTAGTGTTTCGCCATGCGCGCTACTTCGGAGCCTGCCAGCAGGAACGCGCCTGTGCCATAGTCATAGCTTGCGCTCGGTCTGTACCAGGCCGGAGCGGCTCCGGTTTGCTGAATGCAGCCCAGGCGGCCATCCGCATAGATGTGCACGAGCATGCCCTTCCAGGCGCGAGCCACGACCGGACGGTAAATCTTCCGGTCGAGGATTCCCTCATTCACTCCCCAGGCCATAGCATAGGCGAACAGCGCCGAGCCGGAAACCTCCGGCAACGGATAATCCTGCGCATCGAGCAGGGAGGCATGCCACAGGCCGTCCTCGCTCTGCAGCTCCTTGACGCGCTCGGCCATCTCTTTGAGCAGCGCAATATATTTGCCGCGCCGTGGGTCGTTCTTTGGCATGTATTGAAGCACGCGGACAATACCGCCCATCACCCAACCATTGCCGCGCGACCAGAAAATCTTCTGCCCATTAATTTCGCGCTTGTCGAGAAAGGTAGCATCGCGGGCGAAAAGATGCTCCTGCTTGTCATAGAGCAGCGCCTGCGTGTCTGCCCAGTGCTTGTCGATGTAGTCGAGATACTTGCCGTCCTTCGTGACGGAATACATGCGCGCCCATACTGGAGGCGCCATGAAGAGCGCGTCGCACCACCACCAGGGGATGCGCCCCTGCGGGTCCTTTTCCAACGGATATACCGCGTCCAGCTCAGTGCGTGTCGGCGCTATCTCTGCAGGGTCATGGTCGAAAAAATATAACTCGAGAAATGACTGGGCCACGCTCTGGTCGTCGGCGTTTGGAAGATGCGAGCGTAGCTGCCAGTTGAACTTCTTCCCCATCTCGCGCATGGCATCGCGATAACGAGGATCGCCCGTGGAATCGGATGCGGCCATAAAGCCGGCGTACATGACGCTGAAGGTCCAGATGCGGTCGAAGTAAGGCTGGGAGCGCGCCAACTCCCAGTCCGCTACTTTGCGCATGGCTTTGTGGATGGTCTCCGGCTTGAGCGCAGGCGAAAGATCGGTTGCCAGCGGGCCGGGGTTTTCCGGATCGTCGCCGAAGTGGCGGGCATTGTCCTTATCAATGCCCGCGCGCTGCCCGGGAGTGGGCTGATGCGCCTGTGCTGCGCAGAGCAAAGCAGAACAGACGAGAATGCCGCTGATGGCCCAGTGCGTCAGCCTAGTTTGCACGACCCGGCTCCTTCGCGACTTCCACGGCATACACCTGCTCGGAGCCTGACATATTCGAGCGAAAGACGAGCCACTTTCCATCGGGAGTAAAGTTCACATTCGGCTCAAGTGCGTAATCATGCTTCGACATATTAACCAGTTTCTCTGATTCAAATGCACCCGTCTCGATCAAATCTTTATCGTCAACGCCTGCGTTGGGATTGAGCCTGGGGTGGAAAAGATAGATCCATTTGCCGTCAGGGGCATGCGCTACCATCCTGTTGTCGCCGCCGTCTCCGGCAAAGAGCGTTCCATCGGGAGAAACGTTGAAGTGCACCGACCACTCGTTGCGCTGCAGGTGCCACCAGGTGCGGTGGCCATCATAGACGTTGTATCCGGCGACCCAGAAATCTTCGCCGCGCGGAGTCTGGAGGTCGTACCAGATGGTCTTGCCGTCTCTGGCCCAGAACTCGTGTCCGGCAATCTCCATCTGCATGCGCCGCTTATGGACGAGCATCAGCCCTGAGCCGTCGGTGTGGATCAGCCATAGACGGTCTACTTTGTGCCATGGGCCTTCGTGGCAGAACATCAGCAGGCTGGGATCCGTCGGCGAAAAGAGCAGGTGGTTCAACCATTCGGTGCTGCGGTTCAGGACTTTCTGCTCGCCTGTTTTGATGTTGAGCGTGAACAGCGCCATGGGCAGATGCGCGGAGTAGCGATCCTCAAGCATGCGGCCGCGGCCATCGCGCGTTTGCGATGTAGGAGCCATCTGCTGCATCTTCTCTACGCCCTGCGGCTCGATATAGGTACCGGCCAGCAGAGTTTCATCAGCATTCACAGTCGCGAGGCTGCCGTGCGCGGGCATATCGGCAATCTTCGTTTCCTTATGCGTGGCGGGATCGAGAAACCAGGCTGCATTGTCGCGAACGAAGTAAACGCGCCCTGTTTTTTTTCCCACCATGATCGGATGCGCGTGCGTGTCTGAGCTGAGAGGCTCGATCTTGTGCGTGCGCAGATCTACATTCGCCAATCCATGGGGCGTGGTGATGAGCACCTGGTTGCCGTCGGGGCTGTAGCCGTTGAGGTTGAAATAGAGGCTGCCGCTGTGGTCTTCATCTGAGAGGCGCACGATGCGGTGCCCGGTATCGGGATCCACCCATTCTTTAGGCTGCTGTGCAACTGCGATGCAAGCGCAAGTTGAAACCAGGAGCAGAGTAAGCTGTCTCGCGAAGAGCATGTTGTTTTTTCCTCGAAAAAAGATGCGGGACCCACGCTCTTCTGCGAGCCCCGCTTTTAGCGGGAGGCTAAAAGTTAATGCGTCCGGCAAACTGCCAGTCACGATTGCCGCTGGCCGATCCAACAGTTCCAAATGTAGTGGAGCCCGGGCCCCACGCAGTGTTAATGCCGCCTTTGGTGTTGTGGTTTGCCACGTTCAGGCAGTCCGCTTCAACAATGAACTGCATGCGTTCGCGTGTGATCGGAAAAGAGCGCCGCACGCTGGCATCCACGTTCCATGTGCTCGGCCCCCACAGGTTCCAAGGAGCCGTGCGCTGCGCATCGCCGATTTTGTAGACAGGCGTCTTGGTTGCATTTCCGAAAGTGCCCGGCTGCGTGAATGCGTTCGGGTCGATGTACTGGATTGTGGAACCAAGCTGCGCCGCGGTAATTCCCTTGCCCCAGCTTCCGTTCTTACGCGCGGAGCCATGGCCAAAGAAACTCGGGTTCAGGTCAGGCATGCACTGGCCTTGCCCGGGAGCAGTGCAGCCGCCCCAGGTAATCGCGAGCGGCGTGCCTGAGTGGTAGGTGTAGATACTGGACAATTGCCATCCGCCGGCCAGTGCACGCACCAGGAAATTGTCATTGCCGATGCCTCCTTTTCCGAAAGGCAGCTGGTACACACCGAAAGCGGATAGTGTCTGCGGCATAGCGATGGTCGTATACGAACGCTCGATGCGGTCCATGCTGTATGCCTTGCCGTTCGACATGGCGCCAGCGGGTATGGCAAAGCCGCTGCGGAAAGTGCCGTCGTCGCCAAGGTTTTTCGAGTACGTGTAGTTCACCGTGTACGTGAGCCCGTGCCATGGCCGCTGCTGCAACGAGAACTGCAGCGAATGGTAGCTGATGTTTGCGCTGTTCTGTCCCCAGGTATCAGTCACACCGCTGTATTGCGGAAACGCCGTGAGCATCTGCGCAATGGTGACGCTTTTATTCTGGGCCGCGGCTGCTGTGAATCCCGGATAAGGCACACTGATGCCGGGCATGGCCTGCTGTGCGATGGCAACATTGGCCGCAGTGGCAGGAGCGCTCAGGATCGGCGTGCCGTCAGCCGCTGCTACGCCGCCGAGTCCGGTGAGGTACACAGGATTCAACTGGTTGGACCAGTACCCGCGAACGTTCGAGCCACTGGCGGCAACGAAGTGGCTCTCCGTGCCGACATAGTCTGCGCTTGCCGTCAGGTTCTCCGTAATCGAATGCTGGATGCCGAAGCTGAAGAAGACGAATTCAGGCGCGCGTCCGGAGAGATAAGGATCGGCATAACCGGGAGCACTGGATGCAGAGACAAACTTGCCGCTGCTGTTCAGATAATTTCCTGTGCTCAGAATGAGGCTTGCGGTGCTGGGAGCCTGCGGCGTCGGCAACGTGTAGCCGGGGCCGCCGAATGCGGTATTCGACAATCCGATGGACTGGAAATAAGCGCTGTTATTCAGATAGAAAGACGGACCCGCGCTTGTTCCTGTCGTTACTTCGGCAGGCGCTGTGGCGTTCACGTTGAAGCCGAGCTGTCCGGTGCCGTTGCCAGCGCCTGCGCGTCCTCCGGTTCCTCCGGCATGAGAATAAGCCACGGCAAAACCACCGCGCACAACGGATTTCGGATCCGGCTGATAGGCAAATCCAATGCGCGGGCCGAAGTTCTTCCAGTAGGTGCTGACCGGTGTACGGCAATTGCAGCTGATATCCGCGCCGCGATTCCCGGCGAATTCGAGAACTCCGGGATTGCCTGTCGCCGGATTGATGCCCGCCGGATTCAGGAAGCTCCAGCGGTCGAGCACTTCTTCAAATGGCGGGAAGTAATCCCAACGCAGGCCCAGATTCAACGTGAGGTTCTTCGTCACCTTCCAGTCATCCTGGAAGTAAGGCGAGATGGGATGGTAGCGCCCGCCGGTTGTGCTGAAGGGCTGGATGGCAATGCTCGGCGAGCCGCCTACCGCGCCCAGCAGATAGCTCGCATACGAATAGCCGCCCCTGGTGAGGTCGAGGCTTTGCGCGCCTGAGGCAAAGTCAGCGGTGGAGTTCGCGTTATACGTCATGGCGAGGATGCCGGAGGGTCCAAGCTGCGAAGCAACATTGTCCTGGAGCCATTGCAGCTGTGCGCCGAAGGTCATCGAATGCGCGCCCTTCACCCATTGCAAGTTGTCCACGAGAGTGAAGGCGTTTGGCACCGTTGTCTGCGTCGCGCCTGATGCTCCGTTTGCTGTCCATGCAGACTGCACCTGCGGGAAGAGCGTACTGCTGCTGAAGGTCGCTCCGGGTAATTCAGTCGAAGCCTGCCCCTGCGGCAGATTCGTAATACCTGCTGAGGTTGCCATGTACTGTTGAACGCCGTCGGTGATTGCCTGTATCGGCTGCGCAAATCGCGTGTATCCAAACTTGAATTGGTTCACAAGATAAGGCGTGATCACGATCGAGTGCTCGACGTCCATAAACACAGGCTTGATCACTGCGATTCCGCCATTGGTATAAGGCACAGGAAGCACGATGCCGTTGTTGCCGACGGTAAACGGCACATTCGTGCGGCTTCCCAGGGCCAGCACATAGGAAAGCTTCTGGCTTTTTGTCAGGTCGAAGTCAATGCGCGTGACAAACTGCCAGTTGTCATATCCGGAAGGCACGCCGCCGAGAAAATTGTTCGTCGTTTGCGAGTTCGTTGGATCAGGCAGAAACTTCTGCATGTATTGCGCGATGGGAGAAAGCTCGGATTGCGGGATCACGTTCGGCGATCCTGCAGGCACAGGATTTCCGTTCGGCCCGGGAATGCCTCCGTAGCCATAGCCGAACTGATAGCGGCATGGAGTGCCATTGGTATTGTTGGCGGTGCAGGTTGCTTCTGACGTGGGATCGTAAATCTGGCCGATTGTGTTTCCGTTGCTGTCTGTCGTCAGCAGCTCACTGAAATCGCCTTGCCGCATTTTGGCAGTAGGAACGGTCAGCGTGTTGGGATTGACTCCGAAGCGCCCGTGATAGCGGTCATAAGTCACAAAGAAGAAGCCCTTGTGCTTTGTAAACGGAATGGGGCCGCCGGCAGTTCCTACCAATTCATTCTGGTGTTCATCCGGTTTGGGGGCCGGGACTGTCTGTCCCTCTGCGTTCTTGACGGTAAGAGCCTTCGTTGAGAATCCCCAGGTGTCGAACATCCTTGCGCGCACATAGTCAGCGACCGTGCCGTGGTACTCGCTTCCACCGGACTTCACGGTGAAGTTCATCAGCCCGGCGCCCTGATACTCCGCTCCCGGAACACTGGTCACTACCTGAAACTGGTCGACTGCATCCACAGGAACGGCATTGAAGATGACACGATTGTCACCCTGCTGGTTGATGGTCGTCGTGGGCATTCCGTCCAGATACACTTCGGCCAGATAATTCCCAGTTCCTCCAATCACCGGCGCGCGCGTTCCTGTCTGGGTTCCCGGCATCAGCGTGGCAAATGCGGTCGGGTCGCGCTGCTGGCCATTCATCTGAATGGGCAGGTTCTGGTATTCCTTGTTCTCCATCACTCCGCCGAGAGTGGAGCTGCTGGTTTCAAGCGCGGGCGGCGTGGCCGTCACGGTCACCTGTTGCGTCTGCACGCCAACGCTCAACGCAATATTGAGCGGTGTGACCGTCAGCGCATTGACCGTCAGGTTCTCCTGCCTGTAAGACTGAAACCCCTGTGCCGTCACTGTAACCGTGTAGGTCCCGGGCAGAACCGGCGATATGGCATAGAGTCCATCAGATGAAGTAGTGCGGGTATAAGGCACACTGGTCGCCGTATTTATAGCAGTGACGGTTGCATTTGCCACAGCCGCACCGCTTGCATCTGTAACGGTTCCGCGGATCGCGCCTTCGCCCGCTGTCTGTGCCCACGCGGAAGCACAGGCTAACAGCGACACCAATATCATCAGGACACACACACCGAACCATTGGTCAGACCGCAAACTACTGATATGCCTCATAATCAGCCTCGACAAAAGGGTTGATGCGGATTGTGCATTCACATGCCTTGTTTGGCGCGGGCATGCCTGGAATCAAAGCGAGAAATTACGTCCTGTAGATTTTGATTGTCAATAAGAAAATAAATTCTCATTTGATTAACAGCGAAAATGGATGAAAATCGAGACCCGTCGTACCGCTATGTGGTCCGACCTCATTCTGTTCGCCTGGATCGGCATCATGGTGTTCGCGATATCACTTATCGTGACGGTCCTTCGTCTGGACGCGTAGAAGAAGTCTCCCGGTGATCAGGATGCGCTCAAGCTGGATGATAAAAATGCCCAGTGGTGCTACTTAAAAGCCCACTGCGTGCCGAGACGTACACCTCAGGCTTGAATTGAAGATCGTCTACGAAAGGATAGGTCGGCTTCCTGTAGCGATTGGCAGGCAGATGCACGATGTCCTGATTGATAGCCCCATCTGTTAGCGCCATCAGGCTTGGATTCGCAATCGGCTCCAGTTCCGGCGACAAGTAGCCCGACTTCACCACAATAATCTTGAATGACTTCGGCTGAAGGCCAAGCCGTGTAAAGTCCACAATGTCGTGATAAGGACGCCGCCTCGCGCTGACGACCAGCGTCACTCCCTCAATCTGCATCACGGCCTCGCGCAGCGCAGGATTGTCGGCAGGCAGCAGATACTTAACCGTTGCCTTCACCTTGACCGGGCGGCTCGCCTGAGGATCTAGTGTCGCGCCGATCGAGAGAGGCAGCGTCGCGCCAACGCCCGCGCGATAACATGCATCGGTTGCAGGCCTGTCGGTGATGCCGGCAAAGACCACGTTCTGCGCCTTCAGTCGTAACAGTGCTTCGAGCATCGTCGCCTGGTCGCTGTTTCCGCCGCCGGTTGGATTATCGCCCGAGTCGGCAAGGATGGCAGGCTGCGTCTTTGCTGCCATGGCCTTCTTGATGCATTCATCGGCCGAGCATGTCTCCGTGCCAAACTGAAATTCCTTGCGCGCATCCCAGTATTGTTTCGCCAGGTCGAGCGCGATCTTCTTCTCCGTATCGAGCGCCGTGCCTGTCACCACCGCCGAAGCGGTCGACCGCGGCTCGTCGGCCCAGACATAACCCACCAGCAGCGATACATCCAGTACTCCCGGCTCGCGGTTCAGGGCCGGAAGCTGCGCCCACAGGCGTTTTCCCGGCTCCCACTCCGTGCTGCTGCGCTCGCCCGGCATCAGCACCGGAATCGGGGCCCATACCAGCGTCGGCCGTATACGCTCACGGATGCAATGAACCAGCATGTCGCACGCGCGAATCATGGTCTCTTCGCGGTCGATATGCGGCGCCGTGCGAAAGGCTGAGAATGCGTCGATGTTGTCCACCACGCGCTTGCTGACGTTGCCGTGCAGATCGTAGCTCGCTGACATCAGGCAATCCGGCCCCACCACAGCGCGCGCCGATTCCATCCAGTCACCCTCGGCATCCTGCATTCCATCCACAAACATCGCACCGTGCATAGGCAGAAACAAACCGTCGAGTGGCAGCAAAGCTTTCAGTCGCGCGAGGAAGTCAGCCTTGATTGCTTCGTAGGTGTCCCGCGTTACCGGGCCGCCCGGAGTTGCTGTCGCCACCAGCGTCGGCAGAAAGGGAACGTTGTACCGCTTGAGAAATGCAAAACGCTGGTTCGATACCAGAGCCTGCTCCCGCAGAACGTCGAAATCCTCAAGCCGCGCCCGGATGCGGCTGTACGTACTGCACTCAATCCCGATGCCGCCAAAGGCAATGCGGGGCGCCGCCGGCGATGCCCACCCGCCGCGCCCCGCGATCGCTGCCAGTGCTGCCGCAGAACCTGTCTTCAGAAATTCTCTTCGCCGCATGTCGTTCCTCAGAACTTCAATCTTGCGGCGAATTGAATGATGCGCGGATTATAAGCATTTGCAGTGCTGGTAATGATGCCGTTGGAGGCGTTGCCGAGCACAGATGTGGGAAAGGCGAACTGCGCCGTGTTCAAGACATTGAACGCCTCTGTCCGAAATTCGAGGTTCAGCCGATCGAGAAGCTGAAAGTTCTTGAACAACGACAGGTCGACGCGCTGCAGCCCCGGCCCGTAAAGCTGGTTGCGGCGCTGGTTGCCTACTGTTCCCACTTTCTGAAATTGAAAAGCACTGGTGTCAAACCACTTTTCAATCGTGGGGTGATTGACTCTGCCGGAAGCCACCATGTTCGGACGGTCCGAGCTGCCCGCCCCCGGCCGCGTTCCGCTGCGGTTCACCAGGTTCACTTCGGAAAACGGCATGCCCGTGTTCCAAACGACAAGACCATTTGCCTGCCAGCCTTTCGCGAGCGCTCCGGTTAAGCCATGCAGGTTCTGCCCGAAGGGCAGCGTGTAGTTGAAAGTACCTGTGACGCGTTGGCGCACATCAAGATTGGAGTTGCCGTACTCGAGCGTCGGAATCAGTGACGGTACCGAACCAAAACCATTGCCGCCATCGTTGCTGATCGCCTCGGCATCATCCAGGCCGCGCGCCCATGTATAGCTCACCTGCATGTCCAACCCTTTGCTCAGGCGGCGTTTCAACAGCGCCTGCAATCCGTGGTAGCTGGCCATCGCCGTGCCCGTCCAGTATGGAATTGATGTAACATTCGGCTGCTCCGCATAAAAGCGCCGCAGCGTGTTGTAGTTGAATGTTGAGAGCTTCGGAGTCGGGCTGGTGGTGTCGTTTGGATTCGCGAAGCTCTGGCTGTTGGGAATTGCCTCGTTGTAATCCGATACATAGAAGGCGACACGCCGACCCAGCTCGCCTACATAGGAAAGACTGGCTACGTTCCCCCCGAACTCGCGTTCAACCGTCAGGTTGAATTGCTCGATGTAAGTGGATTTGAGATGAGGATCGACCGCTGCGCTCACGCTTCCACTTGGATTGGCCGCACTGTTCGGAACCGGAGTCGGAAGGCCGTTGGCAAACTTCGAAAAACCGGCAGGCGCAGTGGACTGTGTCACCGGGCCATAAGTAGCCGTAAACGGCTGGTTCACCAGCGCCGCTCCAGAAGTCATGTTCTCCGGCACGAATGTCATCCCGAAACCGCCGCGAATCACCGTGCGCTGTATTGGCGTATAGGCAAAGCCGATGCGTGGCGCAAGATTCGAGTAGTCCGTCCGGATATTGCCTGTGCTGCCGATGCCGTTCTGACCGGCAACGACAATCCGCGCCAGATCGGTATCGAAGTTGGAAAGTATATTGTTGATCTCGGTATAGGGCGTAAATAAGTCATAGCGCATGCCAAGATTCAGCGTCAGGTTGGCGGCCACATGGTAGTCATCCTGAAAGAAACCATGCGGCTCCCAGCTGCGGTTGTGAGGCTGATCGGCCTGATATTTCCGATCCTGCCGCGACTGATCGAGGACGTAACCCACGCCCGGAACGTTGCGTCCTATATCGGCATCCTTACAGCGCTCTATGCTGCGATGCAATTCGCATTTGCGCCGGTCCTGGGCTCATTGAGCGACCGGTTGGGCCGCCGGCCGGTGTTGCTGATTTCGCTCGGCGGCGCGGCTATTGACTATGGGCTGATGGCCTTCGCGCTATCGCTCGCATTCCTGATCGCTGGCCGCGCTATCGCGGGACTGACAAGCGCTAATATCTCCGTAGCGACAGCCTACATCACGGACATCTCGCCAGAGGAAACACGAGCAAAGCGCTTTGGCTTGTTCAATGCCATGTTCGGTATCGGCTTCATCCTCGGCCCTGTGCTTGGTGGCGTCCTGGGCGACCATTGGCTGCGTCTGCCATTCATCGCTGCAGCCGTGCTGAACGCAGGGAACCTCCTTCTTGCGGTCCTCGTTCTGCCAGAGTCCCATACGCCCGGCCACGAAAAAATAGATCTCCGGGCGCTCAATCCGCTCCGCCCTTTGCAGTGGGCATTCTCTATGAAGACTTTGCTGCCAATGATCGCGACCTTTTTCCTATTGAGTGCTACGGGCGAGGTCTACGGGACGTGTTGGGCTCTTTGGGGCAACGACGTGTTCCGGTGGAACGGTCTATGGATTGGCTTGTCACTAGGAGCTTTTGGCGTTTGCCAGTCATTGGCACAGGCGTTCCTGCCAGGCCCGGCCGTTAGTCTGGTCGGCGAGCGGTGGACCGTCCTGACCGGCATTGCCGGAGCCTGTGCCGCGCTACTTGTATTGGCTTTCATCAAGGAAAGCTGGATGGTATTCGCGATTATGCCCGTTGTTGCGCTCGCCGGCATAGGAACTCCGGCCTTGCAATCACTCGCAACCCGGCTGGTTGACGAGAGCCGACAAGGCCAGTTTCAGGGAGTGCTGGCCTCTGCGATGAGTATGGCATCCATCGCAGGGCCACTCGTGTTCTCGACTTTCTACTTCGTCGTCAGGGACCGATGGCCCGGTGCGATCTGGCTATCTGCACTGGTTGTCAACGCAATGGCGGTTCCCCTGGTACTCAGCCTTCGCTTTCAGTCTGTGACAAAGCCGGAGTCTTATAAAGCTGAGCTGCCTTCGTGAAGACCGAGCGACTATCAGCGGGATCAGTGCATTGCTACTTGATCAGTGACATCGTTTTGTACGGCCCGAACATGCCGATTGTTCTGTCACTTTCCTCTAAGTTAGTAGTGATAGCTACCTCAAAGGAATGTCCGCCCGGAGCAACACGTACTACGACGTGACCATTTCTACTCTGAATCTCTTTCAATCGTTTGGTGGCGATGATGTTCTCCGGTTTAAGGGCGGTCGAGTATATATCGCGTGGACCGGCATAAAGGTCCTGGCTCAACATGTTGTCCAGCGAAGGGATTGTCGGGTGAGCTGAGTCCCACGCACTCACGATGAATGCTCTGGGGCGCAGCGATCTGACCCACTCCGGTCCACACGCATTCACATAGCCATGATGGTTTGCGACGGCTACATCCACAGGGCCTGCCGCTCTCGCTACTGCTGCCTCAATATCTCCCCACGGTAACCGTGCAAAGGATGTATCGTGATCCATGTCGCCGGCCGAGAAATAGCGGAAGCCTCCGAAAGTCAGCCGCAATGCAACCGAGCACTTATTTTCGGTCGGATAGTCACTTGCTGCCAGGGTCTTCAACGGAGGGAACGTCTCAATCGCGTCGTCTTCTCTTCCAGTCCAGACCTTTCCGTTAGCGGCCAAATTCTGCACTGTAAATGTCGGATAGGCCTCTGGACTCGAGTGGCGAAGTTTTATCTGTCTTGAGGAACCGGGTACAAAACGTTCTACGGTTCCGCCGTTATGCACGAAAGAAGAGATGAACTTCCGATAGTTGAGTTGATGAGGATCGTTTAACTCGACGGGATAGTTGTAATCGGGATAAGCCCTGTCGAGAATGATCTTGATAGGAACCTGTTCGTGAACGTCCATGACTCCAGTCAGCGCATAGGGACCTAGACGGGACATGACCTTTCTGGGCGACAGAAGATCAAGCCCACCCATGTGGTCGGGGTGGAGGTGGGTCAGAACGAAGTAGTCAATCTCGGGCTGTCGGCCAGTTGGCATGTGGCGGGAGATGTAGCGAGCAATCCATTCTCCTGGTCTGCGAGATGCGTTCGGAAGCGGTGAGATTCGATACTTCTCATCGCTATTCCAATCGGGCGAGGACTGCAGAGCACCAGCGTCAATCAAGATCGTCGTCCCGTCGGGGCAGACAGCAAATGCGACGTTGCCCCGGCCGGTGGAGATGTGATGAATATCCAAAGTGCCAAGCGTCCAAGGCTGCAGCTTTGCACCAGCGACTGGATAAACCTGCGATGGGCTCGGTACGTTCTGGACGGTACTGTCGGAGGGTATCAGGAAAACAATACCGGATACAGCGAGGTTCTGCAGGGCTGCGCGACGCGTGATGGTTGGTAGTTTGTCTGGCACAGTAGCCACCTTTCCAGTGATATTCGGTCGTCAAAGCTTGCGGAGTGGAGTGCTATTTGAGATCGGCAAGAATAGTCTCAGTGCGGCGGCTTGTCAGATCGCGAACTACTATGGCGGCCGTTCTCGGTCCAGCTTCTGGCACATGATGGATGAGGTATCGGTCATGGGCCAGGATGACTTCTTCTGGAGATACCTCCTGACCGTCGATTTGCATGGACATTAGTTCGCTTTGCCGTTCTTGTAGAACTGCCTTGTTTGGGCTATCACCCAACCCGAAGCGCAAACGCACGCGAATGCTTAGCCCCTCTTTTGGAGCGCCAACCTCAAAAGGCATGTCCGGCCTAAGTACCGTCAGCATGGCTAGCGGCCGACTGGAGTGACTCGCATCCCACCATGACCAGTTCTGCTCTCGATCGGCGACGAACTGACGGACCTCAGGCAATGCACCACCCCATTCGATCTGGTGGTTTGTGGACGCATCTCGTCGAACGGATAAGACCCATTTGTTGTCGATTGCCTTGACGAAGCTGTCCCAAGAGGGATCTTCCGCAAGATAGAGCGTTCGGAAGCCTTCGAGTTGATCAGCCCACCACCAGCTCTCTCCACCGTGAGAGTCCTGAAGCCCGACCATGCCAATCCGCCCCTCCCACTCCATCAGGAAGGGTTCGAAATCGAGAAAATCATCGAGCCCAAAATGAAAGCTGCTGATTACGCCATAGTCGCCCGTACGGCAGGCCTCGTCCAGCAGAACGCGCGTCAATTCCTCATTCTCATTGAATTGCCACACCATACGTCCCTTGCCTTCACGGATGGTCTTGATGCGTGTATCGCGGAACTCTGTCCAGGGCAATGCAACGTCCTTCTGCGGAGGATATAGTCCGAGCTGTGCGCCACCAGGAGCGACCAGGTCGTCCAGATGGCTGTATATCCCGAAACCGCGGATGCTTGTGTAGGTTCCGTATTCCTCATCTCCCCGAGCGAACTGAACACTGACACGATGCAAGCTGGCAATCCTTTGTGCCTCGGCGATCCATTCGCGCGAAGCGTTCTTTGCTGTCCAGAGTTGGATATTCAACTTTTTGGCCAGTTCGACCGCCTCGCTTGGGCTACCATTACCCGGGGCTTCAATCTGCGCGCTATAGATCTTGGGCGTGGAAGGTAACGTGTGGCTCTTGCGAAAAGGCGGTCGACGAGTCGTACCCGACACCGAAGCGCCAAGCATCCCTAACGCGTCGAGCGCGTAGTAGGTTGCCGTGAGATTTGGGTTGGCTTCCGGCGAGCTTCGAAAGCCACCTTCGGTGGTGAACTGTTCGTTGATCCAGCGAACACAGCCATCCCAATCCATTGGCTTTGCCCCGACCTGAGAGAGCAAAGAAACTGCGGCCCATGTGTAGATCATGTTTTCGCACCGTCCGATCTGTGCAGACGGGCTCCAGGTAAATCCGCCAGTGGCGAGCTGACAATTCTTTATCCAGCCGATTCCATTGGCCGGTAGCTCTACTTGTTGTTGAAGGTCTTGCAGGGCCCCCATGCCCCAAAGCGTATTGACGATGTGACCATCAGAGCCGTCAGCTGCAACAGAATTGTTGAATGTGCCATTTGATCTTCTGCGCAGTTTGAAATAGCGCTCCCACGCTGTTGAAGAGTGATTCTCGTCAGCGCCGATCATCTTTCTCAGGCGGACAGCCATTGCCTGATGCTGAAGTGTTGGATACGCGTTCTGTTCAAAGTAGGTGTTGTAGACAAATGGCTCCTGCAACATCGCACGCTTGTCTGATGCGATGGCACGACCAAGCCAGTTCAATATCTGAGCCTGTTCATAGTCGATCCTCCATAGCGGCTGTTGTGACAGCCCTTCAGGGACCGGGTAGTGCGAACGCGCAAAATCAGCCAGAACTTCAGTCTCGGGAATCGGCGACTGCAGCAGGCGGTAGCACCCGACAGCAGCAAAGGTCGGCGTGATATGCGCTTTAGTTCTCGATAGCCATCCGTAGCCCCCGCTGGATTTGCGATGACGGGCTATAAAGGCAAGGATCATATCGTGGTTGAGGAGTGCCGAACCTGTGGTTCCGAACGACGGCAGGCAAGCCGCAAGTGGTAGCGAAGTGATTGCACGAGCGAACGCTCGCCTTGATATTGTTCTGCGATTGATCAATGGATTGGTTCCTGGTCTTAAATTCGAGCGTCTGGCCCGTAAATAGTGTTCGAGAAGCCATGACGAGAACGGTGGTGCCGACTAAGATTGCATAGCCGGCACCAGCAACTGCTTTGAGCAAACTGAAGAACTTAGAAATTCAGCTTGCCCGTAAATCGAATGACCCTCGAATCTGCGGCACTTCCAAACGTTGAAGTGATCTGACCGAAGTTGCTGTTGGAGACATTGTTTGCTGGAACCGCGAAGTTCGGCGTGTTGGTGAGATTGAAGGCTTCTCCTCGCAGCTCAAAATGGAGCCACTCCCTGATTGGGAACTCCCTGGATAGTCCCAGATCAAGATCCGCATCGCCGGGGCCGCGCAGCGAGTTACGGCTTGCCGTGCCAAAGCTGGCTGTCGTGACGGGAGCGAACGCAGTTGTATCAAACCATGTAGAAAATTTCCCGATCCCATGCAGTGTTGCGACTTGAGGTTTGAGTTGATTCGCGACCTGCGTATTGAACGCTGCGTTGAGCGAGGTTGCAGAGGCTACGGGCGTGAATGACAGACCGGTGTATTTTGAGATCACGGCATTCACCTTCCATCCCCCGGCGAGCGCACTGGCTAAGCCAGGCTCACGCAGGAACGCATGCCCTTTTCCGAAAGGAAGCTCGGCAGTGAAGCCCATGTCAAATACATGCTTGCGATCAAAGTCGCTGACTGCGCGGTTGCGATATTGATAGGCCGCTGCATTGAAGAGCGGCACACTGTCGTCGTCTGTGGCCTCATCAATCGACTTGCTGAAGGTGTACGAAGCTGTTAACAGCACGCCATCTTTGAAGGGATGCTTGAGGCTAAACTGCAATCCATCGTAGTGGGCTGTGTTGTAAGGAAGGATGACCTGGGTTTCTGCGTTGCGTCCGAATGCCGTGTAGAGGGGCTGGCCCGCTGCACCGAGTCCAGGAGTCTGTCCTGCGTTGGCTTCGAAGTATGTAGTCTGCCGGATGGTTTGCGTTCCCACGTAGCTCGCGGTGAGGTTGAAACCAGCAGGGAGCGAGCGCTCAACTGTCAAGTTCATCGACTCTACATAGCCTCGACGGAAGGTACCTGCGGGCAGAGTTTTTGTGTATGCGCTGAGCGGGAGTGCGACTGTGCCGTCAGTATCAATTACCGGCGCAACGGTCGCAAATCCAGGGATACCGGTCATGAAGTTGCCGGCGGCCACATAAGAGTTGTTTGCATTGACGGTCTGCGCGATGGTCACCGGATAGGGATCGCGCATGGCGCGGGTGAAGGGATAAGGATCGATGCTGATTCCGTATCCGCCTCGAATGACAGTCTTGTCATTGACGCGATAAGCAAATCCAAGCCGAGGACCGAACTGAAGCTTGCTGGAGTTCGATCCGGCGCCGGTTGGTTGACCATTGGTGCCACCAAGAATCATGCGGTTCGTTGTGAAATCGTAGCGATCCATGCCCGTCATAATGGGATACAACTCCCAGCGGAGTCCGTAGGTCAGGGTCAGGCGGTGCGAAGCTTGCCATTGATCCTGTGCATAGAAGCCATACTGCCACTCGGTTTCTTTGATGGGGTTCTCAAACTGGTAGCTCTTTCCAAGTGAGTCCGGAAGCCCTAGCAGGAACTGCGCGAACGCGTTGGCGGAGGTCGGAGACGCTCCACCTTTGACAGCGGTCACGCCGCCGGTAAAGGTAAAGCCACCGCGTGGGCCAAACCCTCTCTGCGGTTGATACTGGTTCAGATGATTGTTGAGCATCTGTGTTCCAAAACGAAGCGTATGCGAACCAACCGCCCATGTCAGATTGCCAACGTATGTATAGGTAAAGTCGTTTTTTAACTCCGGGGTATAAGCGTCAGGATTGCCAAACGTCTCAAGCCCGGTAATCGCAAAGGAAGGCAAGCCTGCCTGGTTGGGATCGGCGCCGTAGCTGCCATTGCCGTCGCTGTTGGTTCCTGGTATTCCAAGGCCTGGCCCGAGGTTCCTGGCAAAATCAGCCTCATACCATGTGAGACCATTATGTCCTACGCCGAAGTTCGCATCGACCAACAGGTTTTGCGAAAGAGTACGTGTATAGCCGATACCGCCGATGAAAATGCGGGTTTGGCTATAGCCGGAGCCCGAGTTGCTGCCTCCGGGGCTGAGACCTGTGCCTCCACCGATTCCCAGCGTGCTCGGAGACATAACGTCTGCTCTGAGGTAGCTCAGCTTGGCAAACATCGAAGATTTCGGATCGATCTGCCAGTTCACCTTTTCGTCAAAGGAGAAGCGGTCCAGACTGTATGTGCCTGCGACGGAGAGATTGTTTGAAGTTCCGGCAAGATTGGCGTGTGGGATGAGAGCGAGAACTCGCAGTGCCGCAGGACTCATGCCACTCTCGATCGCATTTCGTCCATCCGCATTCTCGCTGGCTATGGTTGCACGTCCCGTTCCATCAGAGTTACCGGTATTGGGATCGTACAGCGCCGCCAGGCCCGTGAAGTCTCCGTTTCGCTCAGCATCCGTTGGTACCGAGACGATTTCGGGGTAGAGCTGGCGTTGAGACACACCCTCGAAACCGGAGAAGAAGAAGAGTCTGTCGTGAAGTATTGGACCACCGATGTTTGCTCCGAACTGATTGAGGATGTTCTTCGGTGCCGAACTGCCCGCACCCGAGAAATAGGTCTTGTTGTAGAAATAGTTTCGTGCGGCAAGTGCCGAGTTTGTATTTTCCTCCCAGAACGTTCCGTGAAATTGATTTGTTCCGGACTTAGTGATGACGGACACCACTGCACCTCCAGCCAATCCCTGTTCGGCGGTGAAACTATTGGTCACAATGTCGACAGATTGGATGTCTTCGGTTGGCGGGTTATAGAGAGTGTGGTGCGGAAGATAGACCTGTTGGATAGCTGCACCATCCACGGAGGTCTCATTGTTATTGCGGGATGATCCGTTGATGTTGGTGGTCAACGACCGGGATGGAGTGTCCATTACAGAGTTCTGATATCGCGATGGAGTGGCGCCCGGCAGCAGGCTCAGAAGGCTCTGGTAGTTGTTGAATCCCCCGATTGGAATGTTGCTAAGTTCTTTGCTTGTGAGCTCGCCATGAATTGTTCCGCTGTCGGTTTGCAGTTCGGTGTTCGCTGCACTGACCTCGACTGTCTGCGAGGATCCTGCGACACTCAGCTTCTCATCGGCGCGCAAAATGAGGTTCGCTCGAACATTGAGGCCGGTCTGCTCGGCTTGCGAGAATCCACTGGCCGTTACTTGAACTTTGTAAACACCAGGTAAAAGGTCGCGAAGATCATAACCGCCTTCATTGTTTGTCGTTTGCCGGTGCTCTGTTCCGGTCTGGATCTCGGTCGCAATGACGGTTGCACCAGGGACCGATTTTCCGTTTGGGTCGGTCACTGTTCCGACAAGAGTGCCGTACAAAACCTGAGCATGCGCGAGGCAGCTGAACGCGGTCGGCGAGAGTATGAGTACCGCGGCTCCAATCATTCGCAGAATGGATTTCATTTGGATCGTCTCCTCAAAAGTATTGCGTCTGCTGGGCAGAAGTTTCGTGAATTTCGGGATCCCTGCTCGCGCGGAGGCAGGCCCTTTGGGGAAAATCACCATGCCGGTTCGGAGAAGGGATACAGAGCGAATCTCTGCCGACCGCAGATGAGTGAACAAGTGGGTATGGGGGTGGGAACTCGCTGATCTACGGCTCATCAAGGGAGTGGGAACGTCGTTCCCACTCTGGCGTATGTGACAGATATGCAGTCGATTGCTGTTGCCGCAACTGAGCGAGCGGCGCTTTGTTAATTTACTGTTACCTTGCTATTTGGCTGAGCAGTCACGCTGCCCAATTTCATCATTCCGGCGAGTTTCCGAATGTAAGATTTCAAATGGACTGCATCGTCCATCGATCCATGGAGATTTTTCACGACAAAGTACGCAAGCAACTCGAGCGTCTTGCCGTCAGCGCGGAGTTTGGGCGAACTGATCGCATGGTGCGCTTCTTGCGCTTTGTTGTGGAACGGTCCTTGCATGATGATGCAGACGCATTGAGGGAGAGGCAGATAGGCATCGAGGTGTTCGATCGTCCCTCTGATTGGGACCCGAAACTCGACAACGTAGTTCGGAGCGAAGCGAGGCGACTCAGAGCAAAGCTCGATGCATACGCCGCCAGTAATAATCCGGATGAGACAATCCGGATTACGATTCCCAAAGGAGGATATGTTGCGGAGTTTGTCGAGCTCTCCTCCAGCCGCCCGGCCCCAGAGGTCTTGACTCAGTCCCTAAAACCGGTTACTCCGGTTGAAGGGTTTTGGCGTCGCTTTCGAAGGCTGGCAACAATTGCAGTAGCAATCCTCCTTGTACTTCTGACCGCGGCAGGTGTTTTGTCGCTCATCTCTCTACACAGGGCCGTTCAGGCAAAATCCGACAGCTTCGATGTTGTGCCTTTTTCGAACGAAATCGGACAGCAATTCAGCCCCTCGATAGCCCCTGATGGAACCCGAGTGGCTTATGTTTGGGATGGAAGCGCGGACAATTACGATATCTATATAAAGGACCTCAAGACGAGCGGCGTTGTCCGCTTGACGGACAACAAACAGCCTGACATTCATCCCGCATGGTCGCCCGATGGGAGGGAAATCGCATTTCTTCGACCATCCCAGTCAGGCACCGAAGTGTTTGTGAAGCCCGCGGCTGGCGGCTCCGAACGAGCGGTTGGCACCATCCAAGGCACAAGTGGTCTATGGGCCTCCGAGAATCCTTTCTCCGGTTGCCAGAGCCCTGCCTGGACGCCGGACGGTCGGCAATTGCTCCTGACTGACGGTCTCGGCAAGGACTACGGAGCAGGCCTCGTTCTCATGTCTGTCGATTCGGGCGCAGGAAAACCACTCACTTCGCCTCGTCCGCAGGATGAGGATTGCTATCCACGGTTCTCCCCGGACGGCAAGCGCATCGCATTTGTACGCTATATCAGCCACGGCGCCGGAGAAATCTTCACCATGGCTGCCGACGGCACAGGCCTCAAGCAGCTGACGACGGACCACAGGAACGTTCGGGGAGTTGATTGGGCTTCGGATGGGCGGCATCTCGTCTTTGCGTCCAATCGGCGAGGATCATACGAACTCCGTGAGATAGACATGAATGGAGGCGAATCGCAACCTCTCCCTTCGGATACGGCTTCCGCATCGGATCCTGCGATTTCACGCACAGGCGACTGGATGGCGTTCGTCGAGAGCGATGAAAACTGGAACATATGGCGAGTGCCCATCGAGAACGGTCGCATTGGGGCTCCTGCCCGCTTTCTGGCTTCCCAGGGCCACAACCACTCTCCGAGTTTCTCGCCTGACGGTCAGACGGTTGCCTTCGTATCGGATCGGTCCGGAACTCCCGAGGTCTGGTTTGCCAATGCCGACGGGACCAGCATCAGGCAGATGACCCACTTTGGGGGGCCGTGGCTTGGAACAATTCGCTGGTCTCCTGATAGTAAGACGATCGTTTTTGACGCAAGGCCAAACGGTAACTCTGAGATTTATACGATGCCGGCCTTGGGAGGGAAACCAACACTGTTCGAGCATGAGCAATTTGAAGTACGCAGGCCCGGGTGGTCACGCGATGGGAAATCGATATACTTCGATACTACCCGGGGCGGTATGCCTCAACTGTGGAGACGGAGCTTATCTACCGGTGCTGCTCAGCCAATCGCTCCGCCGGATACGTTGTTTCCCGCTGAATCCATGGACGGTCAAATGTTATTTTTCTTCGATGGAAATGGACGAGGAGAGCATAATATCGCGTCTGAGAGAACCGATGGGAGTGAACTGAAGCAACTAGTGGGAGTTCATCCTGATCCGGACCTGGATTGGGCTGTGAGCAAAGATGGGCTCTACTTCGCAGTAGGCGATGCAGCGGCGGCGAGGCTTGATTTTTATTCCTTCCGGGATGGCCGAATCATGGCGGCTGGAAAGCTCAAGCAGGCGCTGTCATTAGGTACACCAAGCCTGGTCGTGTCCCCTGACGGCAAGTGGCTCCTATATGCCTGCATCGACAGTACAAAAAGCACCATCAAGATTCGTCATGAATCTGCTCTGTCGAGCAACCGGTAAGAGCATCGCCATGATTCTCTTATTTGTTAAAAAGTTCTTCCCAACCAGAATCGCACCTGAAAGGGCTCGACGGGGTGGAAGACGTCTGTGAATGCCGGCATGGCTGTCGGCGTTATCTGGGACTCATAGGCATAGTCGATGTCGTGGTCGCGGCGATTCAGCAAATTCAAAAATTCGGCCGAAACACGCCATGTCTCACCAATTCGATAACCGACCTCTCCATTGAGCAACGCCGTAGCGTTGGAGTGATAGATTCCGTCAGATGTCAGATCACGCGGGCCGAAGTAGCGCAGGCGCAGACTGCCCGAAAAGTTATTGAGATCGTGCAATGTGACGCCCGAGGCAATCACCAATCCAACCGATTCTGGAACGCGTCTGCCGCCGGGGCTGTCCGGCGCCGCATCGTCACCGTCTACATCAGCAAACAGCGCCTTCGAGTTCGCCAGATCGAAATCAATGGCCCAGTGTTCCGCCGGTGTCCAGTAGTTCGCTAATTCGAAGCCGTAGCGGTCGCTCGGCTGCGAGGAAGCCGTTGTGCCTCCAGTGTCGCCGGATTGCTGCAGCTCGGATTTGCTGTGCAGATACCAGAACGAAAGTGTGCTGTTGAGATGCGGCACGGCCGTGGTGCGGACGCCAAACTCCGCGCCTTTGGTTGGAATCAGGGGAGGAATCTTATCGCCAGGCACATTTGGATAAGGATTATCCCCGGAAACCGGTTCAATCGTCAGCGTTGTGCCGCGCGCGTCGTTCGAGTGATAACTGGAGCCTCCTTCGAGATAGAACTCGATCTTTGCCCACGGACCAAAGATCAAACTTGCCTTCGGGCTGGGGATCGCCTTGGTGACCGTGCCGGAGTTGGCCGAAGTCACAAGGCTCGTCACGTCCAGATGGGTAATGTCGCCACGCAACGCCACGACGGTGCGAAATTTTTCCGCCCACTGGATTCGATTCTCCCCATAAAGGCCGATCAGCGTATCCGTAAAGTTGTCCCTTTGGGTGGTTGCAGGCAGGATGTTGCCTGTTCCTGAATCCGTCTTGTCCATGCGCACGCGATGCGATGACTGGTAAAGGCCGTTGCCGATCCAGTCGTTGCGCAACTGGAAGCCGAAGGTGTTTTGCACCTTGTGGCCGCCCCATTCACTGAAAACCGTGTGGTGCGCACCTACCCCGGCCACCCAGCGCCTGTCGTTCTGATTGAACTGGTCGCCGCGAACCGGGTCCGTCAAGTAGTAGATGAAATTCGAATAGAGATTGAGGTCGTAATAAAACAGGTAGGGCGTGATTTTGGTCAGGGAGCTTGCGTCCTGACGATGCCACTCTCCCTGCAGGCTGTACCGCTCTGACCTGCCGCCATCCGTCGGATCCACAGTGCCGAAGAAGCCCACGAGCGGAACGGCGTTTTCGGAGATCTGATCGCTCGAGCTCCATTTCCCGTGGTAGCCGCGCGCCGTGATGCTGAAGCCATTGGCCTCCGAGCCCTGGCTGTATGTCAGCAATCCGTTGTATTTGAAGTAGTCGTCCGGGTGCTTCCATGGGCCGTCATCGTGATACACCTCGCCGCCAAACAGCAGATTGCCCATGCCGAGCTTTTGCGATACGCCGAAAACCATTCGCCCATAGCCGTACATTCCGCCTTCCACCTGGATGAAATTCCGGGGAAGAGTCTTGAAAAATTCCAGATGAGCCGAGCCAGCCGAGCCATAGTTGCCGACATCGGCGTAATAAGGCCCTTTCTCATAATTGACTCGCCTTACAAACTCCGGGATGACGGTGTTCATGTCCGAGTACCCTTCACCGTGCGCGTGCGACGGCAGATTGAGCGGCATATCGTCGATGAAAATGGCGAAATCCGTGCCGTGGTCCAGGTTGAATCCGTGGAGAAAATACTGATTGGCCTTTCCGCCGCCGGCGTGCTGCGTGATGATGACGCCGGGAACCGTCTCCAGAATTTCTCCCGAACGAAGAATCGGACGATCCTGGATTTCCTTCGCGCCCACCATTCCCTGGGTGGCTGAATTGGCGATTCCAATGAGGTCATTTTCCCGGCCCTGCACGTTCAGAGTGGTGCTCACAGAGCCCACTGCCAGAGAGATGCGCAACGGGGCCGGCGCCTCTGTGGTCCCAATGGTGACGGGGATTTCTTTGATTTCAAAATCAGGATTCGATACGACGAGCCGATAATTACCCGCCGGAAGTCCAGAAAGAATGAAGGATCCGTTCCTGTCCGACTGTGTCGTTTTCAGTACGGCACCGTTCGCGTTTCGAACCTGCACGGTAGCCCCGGTAATCACCGCGCCGGACGCGTCGACGACAGTTCCTGACAACTGATAAGCCTGTTCACTCGTGGCGGATGGATGATCCTGCGGATCGAGCACTGTGTCTTCAACTCTGGCTGCATGGGATTGGACAGGTGCGGTCATTGCGGACGCCATTATCCATAAAATTGGTAACACTATTTTAATTTTTGTGTTACTAAATAACCATGATGACTCCCCGACTTCAATGTTCAACCTAGATCAGGTCCTCGCAATGAATTTCAATGACTCATCATTAATAACACGATTTTAAGAATGGTAATATGACAAGAATTTGCTACCGGCGGGGAGAGGTGGGTGCTATTTCGCCGTCTTGAGCGCAGCGCCCGAGTTGGTCAGCACCAGCTTGCCTAGCTCCACTCCGCGTGTTGCCAGAATGCGGTCAGCCATCTCCTGAATATCCTTGCTCTTGCCCTTCATGATGATGACCTCAAGACAGTAGTGATGATCGAGATGGACATGTGTTGCCGCAAGCACCATCGTGCCGGCGTGGTGCTGCATTTCGGTCAGCTTCTGCGACAGATTAGGCACATGATGATCGTAGACCAGCGTCAGCGTACCGACTACAGGTTTGTTGGAGTCGATCACTTCTGAGAGAAGCGCGTCACGAATCATGTCACGCAACGCCTCGGAACGATTCTTATATCCCCTTCGCGCAATGAGTTTGTCGAATCCCGCCAACAAATCCTGTTCGAGAGAAATCCCTGTCCTGCTTAGTTCTGCCATCGTGTCGAGCCTCGGGTTTGATTCTAAAGCCAAGGCGCTCCTATTCAGGAAACCGGCTGTAATCCGAGCCAGTGACTTACTGGCTTCAGCCGCCGCAGCACAAATTTTTCCGTAAGGAGAACGATCATCATTGATCCTCCGAGGAACGGCATGTAGATGCCAAAAATTATGATGAAAGCAATGAGTCCCCAAGAAAAACGGATGCGACGTATAGGGACCGGAGTTCCCAAGACCCCTTCGGGGCGCCGACGCCACCACATGATGAAGCCGCTGAGACTGAGCGCAATCAACCCAACCGCAGTAAATAGACTGAGCATCTGATTCGCCACGCCAAAAAGTTGTCCTTCGTGGGCAGCGATTCCTGTACCAATGACTCGATCCAGCCACGGTCTGGAATGGAAATCGGTGCGCTTGAGAATAGCTCCCGTTGTTGGATCGAGAACAAGATCGACGCGCAGAGGCCGGTCCTGCGTATCGGATTTGGCAGTCCAGTTCCCCCCCTGGCTCGTCGGCGGAAAAATCAGGACCGGATTAGCGAGTTGAAGCGGAGCGACCACTGCGATCATTTGATCCAGAGGCTTGTAGGCGTCGGGACCGCCAGCCATGTGGTGACCATGAGACACATGTTCGGAGACACTCATCCCCGGCATGTTCTGCATACTGCCTCCAGTACGAGCCGCGCGGGCGGCGAGTTCTTCCGATGTGCTGGTTGTCCAGTCCTGATGAACGGCGTGGCCATTGGACAGATGACGCCAGGCTTTGAGGTAGCTCCCCCAACTCTTCGCCCAGGGTAGACCCGTAAAGAGCAGAAAAAGCGCGAAGAAAGAAACGTAGATGCCCGTGACAGCGTGAATATCCCGCCAGAAGATGCGTTGTCCTTGCCGGAGACGCGGGTAGAGCACGCCGCTGAGACCTTGGGCGTTACGCGGCCACCAGAGGTAGAGGCCGGTGGCGATCATAATCACGGCCCACGATGCAGCAAGTTCCACAATCGCGGAGCCGAAGTTCCCCATGAGCAATTCACCATGCAGGCGGAAGATCACCTTTTCAAGGCGCATATCTTCGTTGACGACATGCAGAACCTGTGAGGTCTGCGGATGGACATAGACACGAAACTGCTGCGTGCCCTTATCTACAAGAATCTGTGCAGCGGAGGTGGGTGTGTGAGGCAGCTCATAGGCATCGAGCGTAGAACCCGGCACGGCGGCGAGCCCCGCCTGCACTTGCTGATTGGCCGAAGCACGTTCTCCAATGGAAAGATGATCGTAGGGGCGATCAAGAAACCGCTCAATTTGTGGCTTGAAGAGAAAGATGGTTCCAGTGGTTGCAAGCCATAGAATGAATGGAATGCAGAAGAGTCCTGCATAGAAGTGCCAGCGCCAAACGGTGCGATAGTCCAATCTCTTGGAAGTATCGGATGATGCCAACGATACGGTAGCCATAGTGATCTCCTGTGTCGGTGATTGAGGTACGGCATTTGTCGTGAGCCAACCGAGAAAGATTGGCCAACGAGTTTATCCAGCGTCAGAACTTGATACGAAATCCTCCAATCGACAGTCGAGGTGCGCCCGCATAGATCGAGCCCGTAGCCGAGGCCAGAGTCGATGCGCCATTCTGCTCTCCCGTCGTTGAACTGATGGTGTTGGTGATATTGCTTGCCGATCCGACATACAAGCGGTTGGCAAGGTTCTGTAGATCGAAGTAGAAGTGTGTTCGTGACCAGAACCCGTGACCGGGAGCGGGATCGTAGTGGACATCAAAGTTGAACACTGTGGCCGACGGTGCGGCGAGTAGGTTGGCATTATCCAGCCAGTAGTCGGAGCGATAGTTGGTTTCGAGGTATGTGCCGAAGTTGCCGTATCGGCTGGATGACTTGTCGTAGATCAGCCGTGCATTGAGGTTGTTGGGGACAACGCCGGGGATGCGGTTCCCATTACGCACAAATGAGGTAGTAAAATTTCCCGCGCTTAGTTGCTCGGTGTAATCGCGGTAGACCTGGGCATCGTATTGATACGCAGCGCGGAAGCGCAGACCACTGACCGACTCTGGCAATGGATGCCAGTTCAGACCTGCGACCAATCCACGGTGCGCTGAGGATGGGGCGTTGAAGGTATAGCTCAGAAGCCCCGCGCCGGGGGATTGGTTCACGTTCTCATTGGCGAAACGCTCATAGAATCCGGTCACGCTCAACTCAATGTTTCGAGCTACGAACCAGTCCGCACCAAGATCGATGCCGACATTGGTTTGAGCTTTGAGCTGCGTGTTGTTGCCATAAGTTCCTTGCGGCGTCACAAAGAATGATGTGTTGGTTGGTGTTCCGTAGCCCGTCCCGAGCCGCGCATGAATCCGCAGAGAATCCGAAACCCTCAAGAGGATGGCTGCCTCCGGCGCAATGTTGTCGAAGGTGCGATTTGCAGTGACAACCTGAGTCGATGGCGTGCCTGTAGCGGAGTAATTGTAGAGAGTTTGCTTGGCCGAAAGATTCGTGTGCTCGTACCCGAGCCCGCCGACGACAGTGACACGCTCTCCAAGCGAGAGTTCTTCACGGATGCGGCCTCCTGCACCGAGGATCGTTCCAACAGAGCCAGAGATATATGCGCCAAGCGTCGCATCTCCTCCAGGCATCACGTTATAGCTGTTTGAGTTGGTATCCTCGTACTTGAAGAACCCTCCACCATAGGTGGTAGAACGATGGCCGAAGAGAAGTCCTTTACGGGTGCCATCGCTCAGGAAGATGAAAGACGGTGTCGCTCCGCGGGCACTGGTTGTCCCTGTGGGTTGATCGATGTCTTTGACATCCCACACTCCCTGCGTGCGCCAGGTGGTATTGTCGGTCAGATCATGCTCCCATCGCGCGCCAACCACGGTGCGGCGGTCATGGCGTCCAAGGCCGGCCTGATCCGCACTCAATGACACCTTGTTGCCTGTAAAGCCGTTGATGTACAGGCTGACTGTGGCGCATCCCTGGCTCGATGGCGTGCTGGAGGTGTAGTTGGCACAGCCCTGCTGGAACGGATTCAGCTTGTATTGATTGAGAGAAAGACGGATCGGAAGATCAGTATCAAGATTGTTATTGATGAACTTGAAGGCGATGCGATCCTGCTTGCTTAAGGAGACGGTTGTAAGAATGTTAGCCGTCACCGTGTTGAAGGCGAAGTGATCCTGATAGCTCTGCTTGCCTCGTGTATTGCTCAGAAAGACGGAGTAATCGTAGATGTCACCTGCATTGCCGATGGTGACATAGTTGTTGAGGAACTGATAGCTTCCAACATCCGTTCCGAAGTCGATGCCGTGAACGTCCGCGCCCGGTCGCGTATGAAAGAAGATTGCGCCATCATTGGCGTTGTTCCCGTACATCGTGGAAGATGGCCCCTGCACGGCGTCGATGGACTCGTAAGCGTGCGGGTCGATGAGATCAGCGCGGCCAAGGCCGTCCGGTTGCGTCACTTGAAAGCCGTCATCAAAGAGAATTGCGTTTCGGATGCCGTAACTCTGCCGGTCGTTGGAACCACGGAGCGAGATGGAAATGTCACGCGGCCCGTTGCCGGTGATGGCCGTAATGCCGGGAACCAACGCAAGACTTTCCTGAATCGTGAAGTCCGCGGAGTCTTTAGTATCCTGCCGGTCCACCGATGTGATGGTTTGAGCGGTTGGGGCCTCGGTCACAGCGGCAGTCTGTGCCGTCACCGTGACGTTTTGGCTGACAAGGTTGATCGTGAGCGGAAGTGAAATCTCAGTGGTTTGACCGGCTGAGAGAATGACAGTGCGATAGATGCGGTTGAAGCCGAGCTGTTCCGCACTGACCTCATAGGCGCCGGGGACGAGATTGGGGACTGAGAACTGCCCCTCGCGGTTGGTAACGGCTGTGAAGGCAGTTTCGTTGCCCGTGGGTTTCACGGTAATCGTCACGCCGGAGATCAGCACCCCCGTCGAATCGGTGACTACTCCGTGCAGACTGGCATGATTGCGGGCTTCTTGTGCCCACGATGGGATCGAGAAGACCCAAAAAGAAATAAGAGTCAGGAGAATAGTAGGTCGAGCAGATCGAAACATTATCGTCTCCAGCGTTGTGGCAGCTCCATGCGGCTGCAAGCCAAAAGATCGTTGTCTTAGGCGATTTCGCTGAAGCTGGGTGGACCTCGTTTGGGATTGGCGCGATCCGTGGGACTGACGTGCTCGACATTTGCGATCCGGATTGGAGTGCTGCGATCTTCGTCACGAAATTGAGCCAACCCGTTCGGTTGATTCCATAACGGGTTGCTATGCGCCGACAGTGCTAATCCAGGGGCATAGGGACATTTCTCCGTGAGTTGGGCAATCTGTGGAGTTGAGGAGGATTGCTCAGACTGTCCTTCTGCGTGCATCACGATGCGCATCGCGCACTTGTGCTTGCCATGCGTTCGGCAGCACGCGGGTAATGTTGCGTCCAGAGCCTGCGAAGAACTGAATCCGACCTGTGCGAAAGGCAAAAGAAGGCTGAGGATCAGGAGCCATGCGCTCATCTGGCCACTCCATCTCTGCTTCCTTTGCTGTAAAGCTGTGTGCACGGTCTCGTCTTCGATTGCAATAGGTTCTGGCTGGCCGTAGATGCAGCACGGCCTTTATGCAACTCAGAGGGATGGGCGGACAAACGCTCATGCGCATGGAAACTCACGAGGAGAGCCAATCTTCGGAGCTGCTTATAGGAGAAGAACTAGAGCGAGAAAGAGGAGGGAGGGCCCCGCTTTTGGCGCGAGCGGCCACGGGAGATGCGGAGCTTGGATTCGGTTTGTGCTGTGCCTGCGGGGTGGGAAATCAGTTCCGCAAAGACCGCCTGCGTTGTCGGCGGAACAAAGGCGTCGTCATGAACTACGGCTACACTTGCCGGGCGATAGGGGCACTTCTCGGCGGGTGCCTGGAACTGCGGATCGCGGCTTGCCAGTTGGCTGCGCTCCGCCATACCCGACATGCAGTGATGCTTACCGTTCCTGCGGCAGCACGCAGGCAGATTCGCCTCGCTCTTAGGCGTCAATGCCAGGAGCGGTTGGACGAGTGGCAGACCCAGTAGGGCCAGCAACGTGATGGCAAGAAGTTTCCGCAATGCTGCTATTGAAGCATTCCACTTCGTTTTGCGCAAACTGTATACGGCAATCGAATTCTCTGGTTTCCACTCCGCTCGTGAACCGAAATAACCGAATTTTCACACCTGACTTTAGAGAGCTGCCGCAATACCAGTTCTAACGGAGGTTCATTAGGCAAAGAACTCGCTCGCAACTCCCGAAAACGAAACAGTTCTGAATGAATGGTTCGGGGCCTACCTTAACGACCTTTCCAATTCCCGAGACGCCCCAGATGCTATGGACGCGTCGTCCGAAGGACGGGGGCGTAGCTCGTTCCAGAAAAAATTTGTCGCCAGGATTGATCTCGCAAGACTCCATCTGGATGATTAAGTGCCCGTCTGCTGGACGCTCGGGTAGCGGCACGTCTCTAATGTCCACCTCTCCGCTTTCACCTGCACAGATTGCTTTCATAGAACTTCTTCGTTCGACGAGATTTTTTCTCCCGCCGACCAGCATGCACATTTGCCGTCAGCGGAGCCGCTCAACAAGGTGGAGATTTATGGCTGAAAGAGGCCCTCCAAGTTGTTGCAAAGCTCCGCCTGTGCGCAATGAGCCCAAGTCAATTCCGGCAAAACCAATTTCTTCAAGAAGCGAGACCACTTTGTCTTTTGCTGCTTGATCGTCACCGGACACAAAGATGACCGTCATCGGCTTGTCTTTGGAGAAATCGCTGATCCATCGCGGCGGCCTTTCTGAAGAATCATATGCCGCTGGATAGATATCAAATGGCGGAGCATTTTCAGACCGGCGTCAACCTGACAAAGGCCCGCGTGGGATATATGTTCCTTCCATCCTCTGCAAACGACTTTGTTCCTGATGGGGTCGTGCTGCGAACTCCAGGTTTTTCTATCGGGCCGCTGGACACGTTTGCTCTATGGTCTCGTAGCAATGTAGACCCCCTTGTTCACCGCATGATCAGCCTCCTCAAGGAAATCAAAAGGGAGTCATAAGGACGAAGGGAAAGAAGTGCGGAGTCTGCCAATGCGGCATGTCTTCGCAGCTCTGGCTGGTTCGTCGGCAACCCGGAAACTACGCTCTAAGGTCAAGATTCTTTTGCCCGCCTTATGCGGAGCAGTGGAAAAACTCGCTGTGGAATAGGATGCACAAACTGTCTAAATTCGGTACGTATCGGGCCCCCCGCAACCATTCGAATTTTCCGGTGCACTATCCGGTCTTCAAAGGCCCGGCAATGTATTTCGTCGCCGCATTGAGGCCGTCCGCCATCGGACTGCTCGGCGCCTTTGGCCAGAAACCCGACCAGAGATCGTATGTGCGACGGCCAAGCAGCAGATCGAAGCTCCCGCCATACGCGGCGAGGATCGCATCTCTGCCAGCGGGGATCCGATAGGGCGCGGTCCAGTCGCCGTAGGGGAAATCTCCGTCATCGGCTGTGTGCTGGATCACGCCGTCCAGCGAGATGTGTTCGAAAATTCTGAGCTTTCTCATTGCGAGTCTCCTCTCCTAAGTCTGGCCATCATTCGCTGGTTGGAAGAATATCTCTCGCACCTCGACCTGCCCCCGAGTAGCGACGACGCCTTTGCGCGCCCACGCCAGCGCCTCGTCCATGCCAGCGCATTCCAATATCCAAAAACCGCCGATGTGTTCCTTGGTCTCAAGGTACGGCCCGTCGGTGATGAGGACTCCGCCATCGGTCTGCGGTCGCAGCGATTTCGCGGCCCCAAGGCCGCAAGCGAATTTCCTGACGCCGGCAGCAATCATCTCTTTGTTGAGCGCGTGGATCTCGCGGCCCAGCGCTTCGTCCATCTGGGACGGGTCGAAGTCGTCGGGGAGGTAACCAGCAACTAAATATTGCGGCATTGTCTTCTCCTGTAAAGTCGTGCAGGCGGGGTTCTCTGCCGGGCCTGCACTACAACGACAAATGGCCAGACCGGAATTCGACAAGCTGTCGGGAAAATTTATTTCTGGGAATTTTTTGAGGCTGGCACTGCCATTTCACCTGATAAGTTCTAGTTACTGCCAAGGAACGCAAGTATAGCGGAGTTGAACTGCTTCGGCTTTTGTAGCGGCGCGAAATGGCTTACGCCGGGGAGAACGATGAACCGAGCATGCGGAATGCTCCGCGCGAGATATTCTGCATGTTCACGCCTGATAAATTCATCGTGCTCACTCTGCACAATCATCACTGGCACGGAGATCTTTGCGAGATCGCCCACTGAGTAGTTGGGCTGTGTTCTCTGCATCAGAGAAACGTCTTCGACCAGATGCCTGAAGTTATCCGGCGTGGGCGACAGTTGCGCATAGTCCTTTGTGTGGCGGGCGAAACAGCGGTTCAAAGCTGGAGTGGCTTCGAATGGCTTTACGCCGCTCGGATCCATATTGCAGGCAAAGAAGAATACTCCCGATACGCGCATAGGGGCTCTTGCCGCAAGGACTAATGCGATACAGGCACCGTCACTCCAGCCAACGAAGCTGGCCTTTTCCATGTGCAGTGCATCCATCACTGCCAGAACATCGGATGCCATCAATTCATAAGAAAACGGACGCGCATCGCGAGTACTGCGCCCATGACCTCGGCTGTCGATCACCACGGCACGGTAGCCGCTCCTGATGAGAGCGGGAACCTGGTAACCCCAGTTGCCGCTGTGACCGAGCCCGCCATGCAGCAGAATGACGGGCGAGCCCGAGCCAAAAGCGGCATACCAGATGCGGGCGCCGTCATGTTCGACATAACCTTGATCGTTTGTGTCCGGCAGCGGCAAAGCACCGTCTGCCTCGAATTTTGTGAGGCCGTCGTCAAATGCTTCCATCCTGCCCAGCATACATTCAGGAACTTGTGCGTGCTTCGGCCTCTGCGAGCCAGCCATTGCAAAAATCCGGCGATGGAGGAACATATCGCAATACGATTTATCGTGTTACGATATAAATATGCCATCCACCGCAGAGGCCCTCCGAGCCATAGATCAGCCGACGTTCACCCGCAGCCAGGTGCAGCGGCTGGCCGAGTTTCGCTTCCAGCTCCGCCGCTTCCTGCACTTCAGCCAAGCCGCTGCGGAAGGCGCCGGGATTCGCCCTCAGCAATACCAGCTTCTGCAATGCGTCTATGGCATACCTGACGGGCTTGATCCCACCATCGCGAATGTGGCTGCGCGCATGCTGCTCAAGCACAACAGCGCTGTCGAGCTTGTAGACCGCACCGTCGAACAGGGCCTGCTGCGGCGCATTCCGGATGCGACCGATCATCGCCGCATCCTGCTGCGTGTCACCACACAGGGCGAACGCCTGCTGAACTCGCTCGCCGCCTACCATTTGAAAGAACTCGAAGAGGCTGGCCCCGAGCTCATTCGCGCTCTTCGCCGAGTTTTACTGATGAAGAGCGAACCGCAGAGAAAGAGAGCCTGATCTTGCCGCCGCTGACTTCCGCCTTCCGCTCGCATCTGCGCGATTTCACTGCCGATCCACGCATGCTGCTTTTAAGCGGCCTGGCGTTGATTCTTGGCGCTGCCGGAGCGGGACTTGCCTATCTTCTGCTGCACCTTATTTACGCTGCGACCAACATCTTTTACTATCACCGGCTGGGCTGGCAGTTCGTCTCGCCTGCGCAGAACCATCTGCATTGGCTTGCCGTCTTCATCCCGATCATTGGCGGCATCATCATCGGCTTTATGGCGCGCTATGGATCGAGCAAGATTCGCGGCCATGGAATGCCTGAGGCCATTGAAGCGATTCTCATCCACGGCGCAAAAGTCGATGCACGCGTGGCCTTCTTCAAGCCGCTTTCTGCAGCTATCGCAATTGGTTCCGGCGGTCCATTCGGCGCGGAAGGCCCCATCATCATGACTGCAGGTTCGGTGGGCTCACTCTTCGGACAGATGTTTCGCTTAAGCGACGCCGAGCGCACAACCATGCTGGTTGCCGGAGCAGCGGCAGGCATGGCTGGAGTCTTTGCTACTCCGCTCTCTGCTGTTCTGCTTGCCGTTGAGCTGCTGCTCTTCGAGTGGCGTCCGCGAAGCCTCGTGCCGGTTGCCGTTGCTGCAACCACTGCGGGCGCACTGCGCCATTATCTGCTCGGCAATGGTCCTCTCTTCCCCATGGCAGAGATGATGGGCACAGTCACGCCGCGCTCGGTTCTTGCCGCGCTTCTGGTGGGCGTGATTGGCGGTCTGCTGGCGCTTCTGTTAAGCCGCGCCGTTTATGCAAGCGAAGACCTCTTTGAAAATCATCTTCCTTTGCACTGGATGTGGTGGCCGGCCATCGGCGGCATCGTGATCGGTCTTGGCGGACTCATCTTCCCGCGCGCGCTGGGCACCGGATACGATGTGATCGCATCACTGATCGGCGGCAATCAGACATGGCAGCTGATTGCTGGAGTGCTCATCGTGAAAAGCATTATCTGGGCTTTCTCGCTCGGCTCCGGGACCTCCGGCGGCATTCTTGCGCCGCTGCTCATGATCGGCGGAGCGCTCGGCGCGCTGTTGTCGCCGGCTCTGCCATTTCTCCAAACCGGCGCATGGCCGCTGATTGGAATGGCTGCAGTTCTTTCAGGAGCAATCGGCTGCCCTCTTACCGCAGCGGTACTCGCCATGGAACTGACTCATAATTACAGCCTGATGCTGCCTCTTCTCGGCAGCTCCGTTGCGGCGCACGCATTCACGGTGCTCTTCCAGCGGCGCTCGATCCTGACAGAACGCCTCAGTCGCCGTGGATATCACCTGAGCCGCGAATACTCCGTCGATCCTTTGGAGATCATGACCGTCTCTCAGGCGATGCGTGAGTGCAGTGACACTGATCCTGCACAGTACCCGGCAGAACATGTCGCCTACGCAGACGAAACTCTGCGCGCGGTGGCAGAACGGATGGCAGCCGCGCACATCAGCGAGATGCCGGTTGTTGAAGCCGGCACCGGAAACCTTGCCGGCCTCATCAACCTCCAGGATCTTCTGCAGGCGCGTTTCCGCTCTTATGAGAGAGAAAAGAAGCAGCAGAGGATACGGCAGCTCCGCATCCCCTTTGGCAATTTACGCGTAACGGAGAGCGAGTAGGACTTCAAATATCTGCGTTTGTTGTGCTCTCCGCGCCTGGAGCGCTTTTATTTCGCCACAATAAATAAAACGATTTAGACTCATACGCGGAGACAAGGGGAGTCTGAAACGCGGATGATTCGCAAGTTTTCTCTGGCAGTTCTTCTTTCGGCCATATCTCTTTTCGCACAGGCACAGGCAACAGACCAGCGTGTCGTTATCGAGCGCGGGCCTTCCACGATTGTGCTCGAGCCTTATGCACCGAACATCATCCGCGTCACGCTCAGCCTGCAGAAAGAACCGGCTCTCGCCGCTGCCGGCTACGGCGTGATTGCTACTCCTGCTGCGGAAGGCTGGCATCATGAGAAGAAAGATGTGGATGAGGTGTATCAATCCTCGCAGCTGGTTGTGACGCTGAAAGGGTGGCGCCAGGGCAAGACTCGTCCGCCGCAATCCATCATGGATCCGGGAAAATACTTCAGCGGTTCAACTCCCGGAGCGGACATTACCTTCGCCACAACTGACGGCAAGCTGCTTGCTGAGATGAGCGGCTGGTCCATGTCCGAGCTCAATCATAAAGACGGCAATTCGCAGGCCCTCTATGATCGCCGCTCCACTGATCCGGAGTTTTATCAGGTTGGCGCGAGCTTCGTTTCGCCTGAGGACGAGCGCTACTATGGCCTCGGCCAGAATCAGGAAGGCTTTCTCGATCATCGCGGCCATGTCGTCCGCTGCTGGCATGATTACAATGCAGCCGGCGGCCAGAGCGTATGTGTGCCTTTCATGGTTACAAATTACGGCTATGGCATCCTGTGGGACAATCCATCGAAGACCACCATCGCTCCCGGATTCAATGAGCGCACTGCCTGGACATCAGAGACAGGCAATCGCATCTCATTCTTTCTGATCGCGGGCAAGACTACGGATGAGATTTATGCCGGGTATCGCCTGCTCACCGGACCTACTCCGTTGCTCCCCAAAGCTGCTTATGGATATATCCAGTGCAAGCAGCGCTATCGCTCACAGGATGAGGTCCTGGCCGTAGCCAAGGGCTATCGCGAGCGCCATCTGCCTGCCGATGTGATCGTCGTTGATTGGCTCTACTACTCTAAGATGGGCCAGTTTGATTTTGTTCCCGACCTGTGGCCTGATCCGGCAGCGATGAACAAACAGCTGCATGAGATGGGCTTTCAGACGATGATCAGTGTGTGGCCGCGCTTCGAGCTCGGCTCGCGCTACTACGATTTTCTCCGCGAGAAAGGCTGGCTCGAGCATCTCGCCGACGGTACGCCCACCAACGGCCTGCCTTATGACAAAGCCGGCTCCGATATCGACACCACCAACCCTGACGCTGCGCACTGGTATTGGGACCGTATCAAGGAACATATCCTGAGCAAAGGCTTTGACTCCATCTGGGCCGATGAGACTGAGCCCGATATTCCGCCGAACGGAAGCTACCTGCACATTGGCCCCGGCACGCAATTCTTCAACGTGTATCCGCTCTTTCACACGGCAGCGCTCGCCGACGGCTTCCGCCGAGATAAGCATCGCGCGCTTATTCTCTCGCGTGATGCTTATCTCGGCGCGCAGCGCAACGGCGCCATCTTCTGGTCATCGGATATCACAGCAACATGGGATGCTTTCAAGCGCCAGATACCAACAGGTCTCGACTTCGCCGCGTCCGGCCTGACTTATTGGAGCAATGATACCGGCGGATGGCAGCCCCTGCCTGACATGCATCACCCTGCGCATCCGCCTCTGCTTGATCCATCCGGCGTGCGTGACAATGTCGGCAATTACGATGACTACCCCGAGCTCTATACGCGCTGGTTTGAGTACGCGACCTTTCTTCCCATCTTCCGCACACATGGAAGCCGCCGCTATAACGAAGTCTGGTCTTATGGCAGGCAGGCAGAGCCGATCTTAGAGAAGTATTTGAAACTAAGATATGAGTTGCTGCCTTATATCTACTCGCTTGGCTATCAGACTTATCAGACGGGCTCACCTTTTATGCGCGCGCTGTTCATGGACTTCCCCAACGATCCGAACGTCGCTGACATTCGCGATGAATATATGTTCGGACCGGCATTTCTTGTGGCTCCGGTAACCGAGCAGGGTGCAACCAGTCGCCAGGTTTATCTTCCCTCAGGCGCTGACTGGTACAACTACTGGACCAATCAGCGCTTGAAAGGCGGCCAGACCATCAACGTCAGTGCACCCATCGACACTATTCCGCTCTTCGTCCGCGCAGGCTCCATCCTTCCGCTCGGCTCATATATTGAGAACACTGCGCAGGAACAGAAAATTGCCAAGGTCCGTGTCTATCCTGGAACCGACGCTGACTTCACCTTGTTCCAGGATGACGGCAACACCTATGCCTACGAAAAAGGTGGTGCAAAGATCACGCGTCTTCACTGGGACAACGCGGCGCATCGGCTGACGCACACCGGAACAGAAGCATGGAGCGGATCTGACGCGCAGGTAGTCTCGGTTATCGGGAAATAAAAGCTCTCAAAACTTTGGAGCAATTAGGCGAGAAATCTACCAGATGCTCTTTACCGGATAGCGGTGGAAATGTGCATCCCTGGTCAGCACAGGGATATCTTCCGCAATGGCCTGCGCGATGAGTATCCGATCGAAAGGATCGCGATGATAAAAGTCCAGCGACTCAAGACGGAGCAGATGTTCTGAGCGCAACGGCAGAAGGCGAAAGGCATTCTTCTCCATTTCTGCCAAAAGAAAGGCGACGGAGTTACTGGGAACCCTTAGTGTGCCCTTCTGTATCTTGATGGTTGCTTCCCAAAGCGAACTGTACCCAACCAGCAAATCAGATTTCGGATCAGCGATGATTCGCTTGACGCGAGCAGACAGCCGCGCATCATCGCTGATCCACCACAAAAAGGTATGCGTGTCGAGGAGGGCCCTCACTTCTCTTCATCCGGAAAAAGCTGGCTGTTATAAAACATGTCTTCAATCTCCTTATTGGTTTCAGGAGAATTGAAGTCATCAGAAATCCAGATCTTCCCTTTAGCCGAACCCAGGATGCGACGCCTGGGCTTCTTCGGAACAGGCACGAGCTTCACCACAGGCTTTCCGGCCCGGGCAATGATAATCTCTTCGCCATTCTCGGCCCTCTGGATCAGCTTTGACAGGTTCGTCTTGGCGTCATGGATGTTGACTTCCATGCATCTCATCTTAGCTAACTTATTTAGCTAAGTAAAGATTCGGCACTTCGATATGCGGAGAAAGCACAAGTACAGCTACAATTGTTTCCGCTGAGACGCATGGAGCACCGAGGGCTGCCTCGTCTCGGAATGTTCAACGGAGGTTGTCTTGAAACCATTCACACTATCGCTGGCAGTCAGCTCACTCGTCCTGCTTGGCATACCTGCACTTGCACAGCATCCGCACGGCGGCGGTGGTGAGCATCCTGCTCCCATGCGCGGCCCGGCACCATTTCACGGCACTCCGAACATGGGTCCGAACCGTAACTTTGCTGACAGGGCCGGCCACCCGAATGCGCCCCACGTTGATGGAAATCGCTGGGTAGGTCACGACTATGGCCCTGGCGAGGCTCGCTTTCATCTCGACCATCCCTGGGAGCACGGCCGCTTCACTGGCGGTTTTGGCCCCGCGCACCGCTGGCGTCTTGTCGGTGGAGGCCCGTCGCGCTTCTGGTTCGGTGGCTTTTACTTCAGTGTCTTCGCCGATGACGTCGCCTATTGCAATGACTGGCTATGGGACTCAGACTACATCGTGCTCTACGAAGACCCTGACCACCCCGGCTGGTACCTGGCCTACAACACTCGCCTGGGAACCTACGTTCACGTCATGTACCTCGGCTCCTAGGTGCTGGCCGCACGGGCACACGCGCCTTCGGCGCAATTTCTGCCAATGGGAGCGGTTTCGATTTTTCTGCCCGCTCCCGTTGGTCGCTTTCTTTCGTGGCCGCCATTGTGTTTACAGAACGACTGGAATTTTTGCCTCGTGGCGTGATATGACCGAAGAATTATGACATTATCCACCCAGCACGACCCGGCAGAAGCAGCGAAACGCAAAGCAGCGGAATGGGCCGCCTCCCAGATTGAAGATGGAATGGCCGTCGGCCTTGGTACAGGCTCGACTTCGGCGCTCGTCATCGAAGAGGTGGGCCGCCGTGTCGCTGCAGGTCTCCGCATTACCTCCATCGCCACTTCGGAACAGTCGCACCGCCAGGCTGTTTCGCTCGGCATTCCCATAACCGACTTTGCCCACCAGCCACATCTTGACCTGACGATCGACGGTGCCGATGAGGTTGAAGAAGGCACGCTGCACCTGATCAAAGGCCATGGAGGCGCGCTGCTGCGTGAGAAGATTGTCGCCATGGCCAGCAGCCGCCTGCTCATCGCTGTCGATCCGCGCAAACTGGTGAAGACTCTCGGCTCGATCTTCACTGTGCCGGTTGAAGTCGTTCCCTTCGGATGGGAGACCACCGCCGCGCGCCTGCGCGATCACGGCTTTGCGCCCGAGCTGCGCGTAAATGATGACGGCAAGCCATACATCACCGACGGACAGCACTATATCCTGCACTGCGACCTGCCCAAGTCGGGACTTACTGCGGAGCAGGCAGCCGTTGCTTTGAAGGAGACCGTCGGAGTAGTAGAACATGGGCTTTTCTTAGGGATGGCGAGCCGGGTCGTGATTGGAAGCACGGATGGAATTCAGATTCTCGAAGCTAAAAACTGACGACAGCCTGTCCGATGACTCTCTTCGTCGATCAGATATCTGGTCATGATTGAAGTAACGGAATGACCCACTGAAGTCTGGGATAGTGGAAAAATCACGATTCATCGCGTACAGCACACCGCGAGGAGGGATCATGTCGAACTACGACAGTATTCGTAGTCACGGCGTTTTGTGCATTTGACCCTTACCTGCGATGTGGTTATCTGTTTGAAAAAGCCGAGAAATGCAAAAGCCTGTTCGAATTCTCGTGCAGTACCACCGGCCCTCAGCGAGACTTAAACTTCCGTGCCCTGATCAGAGTCCTCGTAGAGGCTCCAGACAGCAGCAACATCGAGCACAAAGCCTGCGACCGGTCCAGTGCCTGCGACTTTGTTTCCAATCTCCAAACGCACCGGGTGGCCCGGTTCGTAAATAAGGACATTGCGGCTGTATGGATCGATGAGCCATCCCAGTTGAGCGTCATTGGCAATCCAGGACTCCATCTTCTTTTTGGCTTTCGGAAGGCTATCGGAAGCCGACAACAACTCGATCACAAAGGCAGGGGCAAGATGCAGGAAGTGCTTCCTGTCTTCTTTGGTGAGGCCGTGCATCTGCTCCGCTGTGGCATAGGCAGAATCCGGACTGAGAGAGGAGCCATCCGGCAAGAAGAACCCTGCGTTGGAATCAAAAACTCTGCCCCGTCGATGCTGCTTCCACCAGTCTCTCAACTGGGAGCCAATCTCAATATTGCCGCTGCTGCTGTCTGCGCCTGTCGGTGCATTTACTACGATCGTGCCTTCCTTTGTTCTTTCCAATCTCGCCACATCATTCGCTGCGCACAGTTCCTCGAATTCCTCATCCGTAAGTGGCGGATCAAGCACAACGCTGCTTGGCAGCTTCGGGATTTCGAGAATGGTGTTCATGCACGTATTTTATGACGGAAAGCAAAAAGCCCGCTCGTAAGAGCGGGCTTTTTATGATTATGCCGGCGATCACCTAATCTCCCACACAATTTCTCGTGCAGTACCATCGGCCCAGCGAGGCTTAACTTCCGTGTTCGGGATGGGAACGGGTGTGACTCTCGCAGTATGGTCACCGGCAAATTGAGGCGCTTACAAGGCGTCTACACCTTGTGCCGAAATCCTGAGCGTTTTACGCGAAGGACCTCAAAGCACCTTAGAACTTGAGGGCGCTTGGCGGGCTGTTTCTCCCGCAGCCAGGTAACTTCAACGAGCTTTTTCTCTCGGAAGCGAAAACGGCAAACTGGCGCCACGTCGACAATCTTGAACTGCATTGCCGAAACTCTGATATCTCACAACGAAATCGATTGATTTTAAGGTGGGGACTAAAGTCCACACCTGTGACAAGGCTTGTTGAATTGTCTGGCAATACTCTGCACAGAATTAATTCTATGGTCAAGCCGAACGGGCGATTAGTACTGGTAAGCTACACGCATTACTGCGCTTCTACCTCCAGCCTATCAACCAGGTGGTCTTCCTGGGCCCTTCAGGGAGATCTCATCTTAGAGCGTGCTTCCCGCTTATATGCATTCAGCGGTTATCACAACCGAACTTCGCTACCCAGCCGTGCCATTGGCATGACAACTGGAACACAAGAGGTTCGTCCATCCCGGTCCTCTCGTACTAAGGACAGCCCTCTGCAAATCTCCTACGCCCACAGCAGATAGGGACCGAACTGTCTCGCGACGTTCTGAACCCAGCTCACGTACCGCTTTAATAGGCGAACAGCCTAACCCTTGGAACCTTCTACAGCTCCAGGATGCGATGAGCCGACATCGAGGTGCCAAACCATTGCGTCGATATGAACTCTTGGCAATGATCAGCCTGTTATCCCCGGCGTACCTTTTATCCGTTGAGCGATGGCCCTTCCATACAGAACCACCGGATCACTAAGGCCTGCTTTCGCATCTGCTCGACTTGTAGGTCTCACAGTTAACCACTCTTATGCCTTTGCACTCGACGGCTGATTTCCAAACAGCCTGAGAGTAGCTTCGCGCGCCTCCGATACAATTTAGGAGGCGACCGCCCCAGTCAAACTACCCGCCTAACTATGTCCCTCTCCCGGATGACGGGAGCAGGTTAGAATCACAACACTCACAGGGTGGTATCTCACCGGTGGCTCCTCCAAGCCCGAGAGCCTGGGATCAAAGCCTCCCACCTATCCTGCGCAGTAAGAGTCATAATTCATAGTTAAGGTGTAGTAAAGGTGCACGGGGTCTTTCCGTCTAGCTGCGGGTAACCGGCATCTTCACCGGTACTACAAGTTCGCCGAGCAACTCGTTAAGACAGTCGCACGATCGTTACGCCATTCGTGCAGGTCGGAACTTACCCGACAAGGAATTTCGCTACCTTAGGACCGTTATAGTTACGGCCGCCGTTCACCGGGGCTTCAATTCAAAGCTTCGCCTTGCGGCTAACCTCTCCTTTTAACCTTCCGGCACCGGGCAGGCGTCAGCCCCTATACGTCGTTTTAGACTTTGCAGAGACCTGTGTTTTTGTTAAACAGTCGCCGTGCGCATTTCACTGCGGCCCACCAGAGGTGGGCGACCCTTCTCCCGAAGTTACGGGTCCAATTTGCCGAGTTCCTTAACAAGCTTTCACTCGAGCGCCTTTGGATATTCTCCTCGTCTACCTGTGTCGGTTTGGGGTACGGTTCCCAACTACTCTCCTTAGAGGATTTTCTTGGCAGCGTGAACTCACCAGCTTTCGGCTATACAGCCTACTGCTTTACGCCTCACTGTTAAGCTCGCCCGGATTTTCCTAAGCGAACCAGCTTACGCGTATCGAACCCAATAGCCATAGTGGGCCCTGGTTATCCTTCTGCGTCTCCCCATCGTCAAACGAGAGCTGGGAGGTCCGGAATATTAACCGGATGTCCATCAGCTACGCCTTTCGGCCTCGCCTTAGGGACCGCCTAACCCTGAGCGGATTAACCTTCCTCAGGAAACCTTAGACTTTCGGCGCGGAGGGTTCTCACCTCCGTTATCGCTACTTATGCCGGCAGGGTCTCTTCGCAACGCTCCACCAGTCTTCTCAGTCTGGCTTCACTGCTGTTGAGAATGCTCTCCTACCACGCACACCATAGGTGTGCATCCGCTGCTTCGGTGTACAGTTTTAGCCCCGTTGTATTGTCGGCACCGGACCGCTTGACCAGTGAGCTATTACGCTTTCTTTAAAGGATGGCTGCTTCTAAGCCAACCTCCTGGCTGTCTGGGCGTTCCGACTTCCTTTCCCACTTAACTGTAACTTGGGGACCTTAGCAGGCGGTCTGGGCTGTTTCCCTCTCGACAATGGAGCTTAGCCCCCACTGTCTGACTCCCGGACTGGTTGTCAGTGGCATTCGAAGTTTGGTTGGATTCAGTAAGCCGGAAAGCCCCCTAGTCCATCCATGTCTCTACCACCACTGCAAATCATCCGAGGCTAGCCCTAAAGCTATTTCGGAGAGAACGAGCTATCACGGAATTTGATTAGCCTTTCACCCCTACCCTCAGCTCATCCGAGCTTTTTTCAACAAACACCGGTTCGGTCCTCCAGTGGGTGTTACCCCACCTTCAACCTGGCCAAGGGTAGATCATCCCGCTTCGCGTCTATTCCTGCCAACTGAACGCCCTATTCAGACTCGCTTTCGCTTCGGCTCGCTTACGCTTAACCTTGCTGACAAGAATAACTAGCCGGCTCATTATGCAATAGGCACGCGGTCAGGCATTCGCTTGCGCGCATAGCCCTCCCACTGCTTGTAGGCACACGGTTTCAGGTACTTTTCACTCCCCTAACAGGGGTTCTTTTCGCCTTTCCCTCACGGTACTGGTTCACTATCGGTCAGAAACGAGTATTTAGCCTTGCGGAATGGTCTCCGCGGATTCAAGCAGGGTTTCACGTGCCCCGCCTTACTCAGGTGCCTGCTTCGAGTCCGGATAGCTTTCGTCTACGCGCCTGTCACGCTCTATGGATCCCCTTTCCAGAGGATTCGACTAACTACCGGATTGGTAACTCTACTGTTGCAGGTCCTACAACCCCCGAGACACCGAAATGCCACGGGTTTGGGCTCATCCGATTTCGCTCGCCACTACTTTCGGAATCGAGGTTTCTTTCTTTTCCTCCAGGTACTGAGATGGTTCACTTCCCTGGGTTCGCTCGTGCCCGCCTATGTATTCAGCGGGCCGTTCCTGAGGTTTGCTCAGGAGGGTTTCCCCATTCGGAAATCTCCGGATATAACGCCTGTGTGCGGCTCCCCGAAGCTTATCGCAGCTTGCCACGTCCTTCATCGCCTGTTTCTGCCAAGGCATCCACCGTGCGCCCTTAGTAGCTTGCCCATAGAATTAATTCCATGCAGGAATTAAAACCTGGTATTACCGCCAATTGTGATTGCATCAACTTACAGACGCTTTTCACAAGAAGTTATTTTTGATCTAAAGACACTCAACTTGAACATGACTCGATCTGCCGGTCTAGACCAGACCCGCAAACCAAAGCCTTGCTCAGCCTTGTATTTACCCAATCGATTTCGTTGTCAAACATCCATGCATCAGCTTTCACCGATGCTCGCCCTGAGGCGGATCGAACATAGTCGAGACAACTTACGCTCGACTCTGCCCAAAGATCAACTTCCTCTACGGAAGCTCACCTTCAGGCAGTCTCTTGTACGGAATTGGTGGAGCTGAGGAGGATCGAACTCCTGACCCCCTGCTTGCAAAGCAGGTGCTCTCCCAGCTGAGCTACAGCCCCATCTTAAGTTATGGTGGGCCTGGGTAGATTCGAACTACCGACCTCACCCTTATCAGGGGTGCGCTCTAACCAACTGAGCTACAGGCCCGGCATTACTGCCCAGAAAAAACTAGACGAAACTATTTTAACTGAGCCCTATGCTCGTCGCGTGTGCGTACTCGAGAAAGTTTTCGAGGACCAGGCTGAACATGCTCGGCAGCTACGCTGCCGATGACCATCGATCTTGAACTTGAAGAAGCAGAGAAGGTTTGATTCAGGCTCCCTCAGCTTCCGTCAGGAACGGAGCCGAGGGGTGTATGGCACATTCATGCGCGACTCGAAAGTCGTCCGCCATCGCGGATACATGAGATTGCCATAACGTTCTCTCTTAGAAAGGAGGTGATCCAGCCGCAGGTTCTCCTACGGCTACCTTGTTACGACTTCACCCCAATCATGAATTACACCTTGGAAGGCTGCCCCCTTGCGGTTGGCTCACCTGCTTCTAGTACAACCCACTTTCGTGATGTGACGGGCGGTGTGTACAAGGCCCGGGAACGTATTCACCGCGGCATTCTGATCCGCGATTACTAGCGATTCCAGCTTCATGGAGTCGAGTTGCAGACTCCAATCCGAACTGAGGCCGGCTTTTTCCGATTAGCTCCCCCTCGCGGGTTTGCGACGGTTTGTACCGGCCATTGTAGCACGTGTGTAGCCCTGGACATAAAGGCCATGAGGACTTGACGTCATCCCCACCTTCCTCCCCGTTATCCGAGGCGGTCTCACCAGAGTGCCCAACTAAATGATGGCAACTGGCAATAAGGGTTGCGCTCGTTGCGGGACTTAACCCAACATCTCACGACACGAGCTGACGACAGCCATGCAGCACCTATATAGCAGCCTATTGCTAGGAAGGAATATTTCTACTCCGGTCCACTACATTTCGAGCCCAGGTAAGGTTCTTCGCGTTGCGTCGAATTAAACCACATGCTCCACCGCTTGTGCGGGCCCCCGTCAATTCCTTTGAGTTTCAGCCTTGCGACCGTACTCCCCAGGCGGATCGCTTAACGCGTTAGCTTCGGCACGGCGGGATTGGGTACCCGTCACACCAAGCGATCATCGTTTAGGGCTAGGACTACCAGGGTATCTAATCCTGTTTGCTCCCCTAGCTTTCGTGCATCAGCGTCAGTTATGGTCCAGTGAGCCGCTTTCGCCACAGGTGTTCCTCCCGATATCTACGCATTTCACCGCTACACCGGGAATTCCACTCACCTCTCCCACACTCGAGCCCGGTAGTTTCTCGTGCAGACTTCGAGTTGAGCCCGAAGATTTCACACAAGACTTACCGAACCGCCTACGCACCCTTTACGCCCAATAATTCCGAACAACGCTCGCCCCCCTCGTATTACCGCGGCTGCTGGCACGAAGTTAGCCGGGGCTTCTTCTTCCGGTACCGTCATAATCGTCCCGATCGAAAGGAGTTTACGTCCCAAGAGACTTCATCCTCCACGCGGCGTTGCTGCGTCAGGGTTTCCCCCATTGCGCAAAATTCCCCACTGCTGCCTCCCGTAGGAGTCTGGACCGTGTTTCAGTTCCAGTGTGTCCGTGCGCCCTCTCAGGCCGGATACAGATCACCGCCTTGGTGGGCCATTACCCCGCCAACTAGCTAATCTGCCGCGACCCCCTCCTTAAGCGAATTGCTCCTTTGACCCGTAGGTGTTATGCGGTATTAGCCTCGGTTTCCCGAAGTTATTCCCCACTCAAGGGTAGGTTAGTCACGTGTTACTCACCCGTGCGCCACTTTACTCAGGGCCGAAGCCCCTTTCTCGTTCGACTTGCATGTGTTAGGCACGCCGCCAGCGTTGATTCTGAGCCAGGATCAAACTCTCGTTTGAAACCTGAGGACTGCACTCGACCGACGGAGGTCAGCGAGGCAATCCACCCTGCAATGCTCGAAAGATTGCAGGGATAATATAGTGAGAATGATCAAACCGATCTTCTTCCATTCTCACGACTGGCATGTTCAACCTGATTGTCAAAGATCCTCAACAGTTACCGCCTGAGCGGACTGCTTCTGGATCGAGTGCGCGACCTCGTCGCGCGTCCTCGAACTTGTTGCGCCCTGTTTTTGCGCGAACTTTTTAAGATTATCAATCCTGCGTTAATGAGTCAAGCGATTCTTTCAAAAATCTTTATCGCTGACCGAATCACGTTTCGAACTATCCAGATCACCCTCGAAGACTATCTTCGAACCAAGTGAACGGGAGAATTTGTGATTCCCGCAAACCCTAAAAAGCCGCAACCGGCGCCAAACTCTAAAAGATCATCCGCAGAGCATACTCAGCGGAGGGCCCTCAGGCCCGTGGGAGCTAAACTCCCTGCTTGCAATGGATTGTCTGTTCAGATTGACGCTTCACGCGTCCTTCGAACTCACCGGATTTCGTCTTCCACTCGAACCATTCAAGGCCGGGGGCGAAACCGTTTTGATCCCACTGCTTCGTGTCGCTTTTGATCTTAACGCGCCGGCCAGATTCTTGCAAGTCGGCACGCTTTTTCGAGCAACAAGCACTTTCCAGCGCTCATCGCTGTCTCGAAGCGACAAGAGCAATACTAGCAACCGGCAACTATTCCCGCAACTGTTGAAAACTGTAAACAACTGTTGAAAAACGTGTTTCCATTAATGTTTACGCTTGTTTTAAGTGCGCGCCTGCATTGCGGACCGAATAAAACAAGCAAAATCACCCATGTAAGCACCATCGAGAGTGCGCCGATAGGCAAGTGCCTTAGAGCCCACGGAGCGCAGCCGAAGGGGCAAGTCACAAGTTATTTGATCCGAAATGTCCTCAGCATCTGCTCATACGTCGGACGCAGCGCCTCGAAATCCTTCTGCGGGGCCACAAACACCAGGTAGCTCAACGACCCGTCTTTCCGCGTAATCGCCACCATCCAGTCGCGCTCCGACTGCCCCTGATTCACAAACTCCACGCTTTTGCCCGGCTGCTGGTTCACGCGCACATCTTCGATATTCGTCACCGACTTCATGCCCGGGTTTTCCTTCTGCATCGCGGACACCAGCTGGTTCGTAGAGGTTGCCAGATCGGCAGCCTGATCCGGCCGGTAAGCATCGACCATCACGCCATAGACAATTGTGCTGTTTCCGTTCGTCGTGCTCACGCCGTTCTGCGGAGCTATCGTCGCGCCGTCCATCCTTTGCGAGGCCTGCCAGTTTCCCGGATATTGCACGGAAAACCCTGTGCTATCAAGAAGCTGCCAGTCACCGCTGGCCTTGAAGTCCACGGGCTGAGCTGTCAAGTTGTTCGGCCCATTGCTCGTTTCGTTGTTCGATCCATCACTCGACACATTGCTCGCCCCAGTCTTCCATTCACCGCTTGAAATCTGCTTCGCCGTATACGCGTGCATTCCCGATACGATCTTCTTGATCTTCTCGAACTCCGGCGTCGTCTTTACCCAATTCGAGCGCGGAGCAAGCGTGGCAATCTCAGCGTTAACGTATTCAGTCCGGTTGCCTGGGTTCGGATGGTCACTTAGAAACTGCGTTCCACCTGCGCCATATTTGCCCTGAATGATCTCGAAGAACTGCACCATGCCCCGCGGATCATACCCGGCATCATAAGCAATGTTTGTCCCCATCAGATCCGCCTGCCGCTCCGCATCGCGGCCCATTTTGAGGAAGGTCATCCCTGCCGCCGCGCCCACGCCCTGCGCCGCCAGCTGTCCGCCGATAACCCCTGCCGCCAATTGTCCAATAGCCCACAATGGAGCCTGAGACTGCTGCTTGGTGATGTTGCAGGTCGCGTGCCGCATCACCACGTGCGAAATCTCATGCGCCATCACGCCGGCCAGCTGCGCCTCGGTCTCCGCCGCCTGAATCGTCCCCAGGTTCACAAAGACAGGCCCGCCAGGCAGCGCAAAGGCATTGATGTCCACCTGGTTGACTACATGAAATTCATAAGGCCATTGGGTCCCGGTAGACGAAGCAGGAGCATACTGCACCAGCTTTGCACCCAGCCGCTGTATGTACTGCGTCACAGAGCTCGAATCCGGCAGCACCGGCATGGTCTTATACACCTGCTGCGCGGCCTTCTTGCCTTCGGCGATTTCCTTGTCGGGAGTAAAGGAATTCTTGCACGGAGGCGGTTGCTGAAAGCTGGCATGTACAGGAACGGGGGTTGCTGCCAAGAACAACAGTATGAGCAGGCTTGAAAAGATCCGCTTGTTATTCACAATGTGTTTCCGCTCGCGACGATTGCTCGTCGTCATTGCATCTGTCTGTATGAAGGCAAGGAATGTAAAACATTCCTTGCCTTCATACCCAAGGCCCGTGCGGCAAGCACCGCCCGCCGCGCAGGCGCCGCCGGAGGCATCAGTTCTGGCGCGCGATCACGCCCAGGTCTGTCAGTCCGTTCACGAAGAACTGCATTGCCAGCGCGACCAGCAACAGTCCCATAATACGCACCAGGATGCGGATGCCGGTCTCCCCCAGTATGCGCCGCAGCCGGTCCGCGCTGCTTAACACTCCATAGCTTGCGACTGCGGTAATCGCAATCGAGCCGATGATGGCAAACATCTGCCAGCGGTTCGGGGCCTGCCCGACCAGAACCATCACACTCGAAATCGCGCCAGGCCCGGCGAGCATCGGAATCCCCATCGGCACAATGCCCGCGTCTTCCTTGGCTGCGGCTTCGATCGTCTCGTCCGACGATTCCTGCGTCGGCGACCGCTTCGCCTCAAGCATATCGATGCCGATGAGAAGCAGGATCAGCCCGCCCGCAATCTCGAACGCTGGCAGTTTAATCCCAAAGAGGCTGAAGATAAACTGCCCGGCCAGCGCAAACGCCGTCAGCACAATAAAGCAGGTCAGAGCGGCCTTGCAGGCCATGCGTTTCCGCCGTTTCGCGTCCGCGCCCGCAGTAATGGCAATGAAGGTGCCCATCGCCGCAAAAGGATCGACGAGGAAAAAGATCGAGCTGAAGGCGAGCAGCGAAAAGCGCACATAAGCCGAATTCTGAAAATCGTGCAACGCCTGGTTCGCCGGTCCGTACATAACCATTGAGATGAAAGTTACTCTATTTCCTTGCAGAAACGCTATTCGATGGCGCGAACGTGTTCAGTGCCAAGCTTCCTCCGTGGAACCTTGGCGTCCTTAGCGCCTTGGCGGTGGATTTTTAAATTTCGATCGAGCCACAAACCCCGCCAACCGTACCTCCGCGACGATATAATCAACTTTCCGAAGGAAAGGAGCATCGGCTTCAATGCCTATCCAGCCCACCAGCAAAATCTGGCACAACGGCAACCTCATTCCCTGGGACAAAGCCCAGCTTCACGTCATGAGCCACGTCATCCACTACGGCTCATCCGTCTTTGAAGGCATCCGCTGCTACGGCCAGCCGCAGGGAGCGGCTGTCTTCCGCCTGCCCGAGCACATGCAGCGCCTCATCGACTCGGCCAAGATTTACCGCATGAACCTGCCCTATTCGCTCGACCAGCTTTCAAGCGCTGTCGTCGAGCTGATCGAAGCCAACGGCGTGGCGCCTTGCTACATCCGTCCCATTGCGCTGCGCGGATACGGCGAAGTCGGCGTGAACCCCAAGAACTCGCCCATCGAGGTCTACATCGTCAACTACCCCTGGGGCAAATACGTCGCCGGAGACAGCGGCGCCGACGTCTGCATCTCCTCCTGGAACCGCCTCGCGCCCAACACCATGCCTTCGCTCGCCAAGGCCGGCGCCAACTACATGAACTCGCAGCTCATCCGCATGGAAGCCGACACCAACGGCTACGCTGAAGGCATCGCGCTCGACACCAACGGCTACCTCTCGGAAGGCTCGGGGGAAAACCTCTTCATCGTGCGCAACGGCGTTATCTACACCTCGCCGCTTGCGAACTCGGTGCTTGCCGGAATCACGCGCGACTCCGTGCTGACGCTGGCCCGCCACTTCGGCATCCCTGTTGTCGAGCAGGCGCTGCCACGCGAGCTCGTCTACATTGCTGACGAAGTCTTCTTCACCGGAACCGCTGCGGAAGTCACGCACATCCGTTCGGTCGACAGGGTGCTGGTCGCCGACGGCAACATCGGCCCCATTACGAAGCAGCTTGCCGATGAGTTCTTCGGTATCGCCAATGGCCTCAAGCCCGACCGCTTCGGCTGGCTGACCCCGGTCAACGTCAACGCCGAACAGGCCGTTACCGTCTAACACGAACGATTGTTCGATGCGAAGGGCAGCTCGGGCTGCCCTTCCTCTTGCTCTGTGGAATTGTCATCCCGACCGTAGCGGAGGGACCTGCAGTTTCAGCCTGCGCTGATTTTTTATCTACATTTAGAACCAACAATGAGCCTCTTCCGCAAAAAACTGAAACAGGAACACAAAGTCATGCAGCAGGCCGAGCGCGCAAAGGGCACGCTCCTGCCCGAATACCACCGCCCCACTCCAGAGTGCCCTCATCCAAAGCGCTGGAGTATGTATGACTCCATGACTGCCGAGGCTGAAGTCCTCGAATTCCTTCGCACACTCGTCACCACCATCAAGCCGGAGCTGATTGTCGAGACCGGAGCATTCATGGGCGTCAGTACGATCTGGATGGCTGAAGGCCTCAAGCAGAACGGCTTCGGCAAAATCATCAGCTGCGAGCTCGACCCGCAGGTCTTCGCAAAGGCGCGGGAAAAAGTAGCGAGCTCCGGCCTGGCCGAATGGATCGACCTCAGAAACGAATCGAGCCTCGAAATGAAAATCGACGGACGAATTGATCTTCTCTTTACCGACAGCGACATGCCCGTCCGCGAGCAGGAGATTCTGCGCTTCCTCCCGCAGGTCAATCCACACGGCCTCATCCTGATGCATGACGCCAGCTCACATCTCAAGATCGTGCGCGAAGCCGCGCTGCGCCTCGAAGCCCAGGGCCTGCTCTCTGTCGTTCTGCTGCCTACGCCGCGCGGCCTGGTGGTCGCTCAGAAACGCGAAGGCCGCAGCTAGCATCGAGGTGCTCTTCTAGGTCAAATACAAAAACGTTTGTCATCCTGAGCGAAGTGACCGGAGGGAACGTAGTCGAAGGACCTGCTTTTTTGCCGGTTCCACCACAGCAGGTTCGCACTTTCGCATCATTTCATCACTTCCTTCTTCTTAACATCCACCGGAACCTCCAGCGAGCCCAGCCGCCCGCTGGTCATGTCCCATACCACCAGGTAGAGATACCGGTCGTCCTTCGACAGGTTCACTGTCTGATCCACTACTATCGGAGCATTCAGATTGCGGCGCAGTGCTTCCTCATTGAAAGTCAGTGTTACTTGCTCTGCATTACGATCCCGGGGGTAGCCATCGCCGGCAAGAGTGACAGACCCGATGCCCAGCACGGCCTGGGTCTTCCCATCCACGGACCGCCGCGTCAGCGCCTCAGCGGGCACCGAATAACGCAGCCGGAACGGCGTGGCTCCTTTCTTGGGCGGCGGCTCAGGCAGGGTTCCCGAAGGCGCAGGCAGGCTCACAACCGCGGGGTCCGACATAGGCAGCACGCGCGCCTGAAAGATGATCGGCTGGCTGCGCAATTCAGGCAGCTCGATCCGGTCTCCGTTGGCCATCAGGCGCGTTCTCGGCTTCGTTGGCTGTTCCGCTCCGCCACCGCTGCCATCCGCAAAATAACCGCTGCGATAACTGAGATGGTAGTGGCCCTCGCCTATTTCCACGCGCACCTTGTGCCACTTGTTATCGAAGCGGAAGTCATGCGGCGAATAAGTCAACGTATAGAAGCTGCTATCTGAATTGAGTAAGTGCTCGGCAATTTCCTTAAGCCCATTGCTGTTGTAGAAAGCCTGCCCTCCGGTGGCCTCCGCCACATTATTCATCACCGCATGCTGCGCAAACATGCCGGGGCCGCTGTAAACCGTAAGGCCGCGCGCGTCGATCGGATAGACAGCAATGCGCTCCTGCTCGAGCTCATCGTAAAGATTGCGCCATGCCGCGTAATCCTCATACACAGTGGGGTCCGGACGCAGAAACAGCGTGGAGCCGCCCGAGAACCACAGAATATTCTTCCGTCCCGGCAACTGGCCCAGCGAGAGCGCGATCTGGTGCAGCGTATCGATGTCGCTCAAGTATTCGCGCCCCGTAGGAGGAAAGCGCGGGATCGCCTTATGCACTGCAGCCAGCAGCAGCTTCCGGTCGGGAGTGAGGTTCTGCACCAGAAAACAATTCGCCGCGCGCAGATAGATCGCCAGTGGCTGCCCTTCCGGCTGCTCGTTAAGAAACTTCGTCAGCTGATAGTTGAGATACATCTGGTCGGGCATGTTGAGGTTGGCAATGTCGATGACGATGACATTCAGCACCGGCGGCAGATGCTGAAGATAGTCATTGCTGTAAACGCCCGCTGAAGCGGCGGACGAGGCTGCCTGCACCGTCGGAGCTGGAGCGCTCGCGTGTTCCTCAAAGCTCGTGATCATCTGCGGCTGCTTGTTATCGAAAATGCGGAAGATGGATTGCGGCAGTCCATGAACGGGATTGCCCTTCGCATCGGTGACCGTGACATCGGTAAGCACAACGCGAGAGTTCGCATGAATCGTATAACCGGGCGCTTGCGTTTGCTGAGAGTAGGCTGGAGCCGCGCTGAGAAGAGCCACTGCCAGAACAGCGAAAAACCTTCGCGAGATCATCATTCACCCGGAGCACAATTGCCGCTCACCGCTTTTATGGACGCGCGCCCGGGGCGTTTAGTTGCGGTATTTGTGCGGGTTTCAGCCACTCCGGGATTTCTTTTGAAACGACTTCCCTGCCGGATTCACTTTTAAGCATGTAAGGTTCAGCTCCTCTGAACCTAATTTGTGGTTTCTTCGCGGCAGCTGTTGAGTTGCCGGCCCCCATAAGCCCCCTCCCGGTGAAGTTCAGTCCAGCGGAGCCCAGAAAAGGTGATTTATGGGACTCGTGTGTCAGCTGGTATTTCAGCCAGTCATCAAGCTCATCCAGATCGTCGTATCAGTGATCGAATACATCCTCGTCCAGATATGCAAGCTGGTTCAGGAAGTCGTCAGCGTTGTCACGCAGGTGCTCGAATACATCTGCAACACCGTCGTACAGACCGTGTGCAGCGCGGTTTGCAGCGTCATTTGCGGCATCTGTGATTTCTTCTGCGGCATCTTCGGCTGCGACTGCGGATGCGAGAACGTCTGCAACAACATCTGCAACGTGGTCACGGACGTTGTCTGCAGTTGGACATACGTGCTTGAAACCGTGCTTCAGTTCATCACTGTCCTCATCTGCACCTATATCCTGCAGGCCATCATCACGCTGCTCAATGTGATTGAAGCCATTGTCACCATGGTTCTTACCTGGGTCTGCTCGCTCATCGACATCATCATCCGCTGGTTCTTCTGCTGGACTTACATCGGCGACATCTTCAACAACACGCGCCCGCGGCGCTTCCGCGTAGCTCCCAAGATCGTCCGCAACAACAAGGGTCATTCTGACTGGTTTGTTTACGTAAACAACACGAATGCCGACGGCAGCGTAGATCAGAATTCGCAGGGTTACATCCTGAGCGACCAGGGCCGACCTCTCGTGCCCGTTGTCGATGACTCAGGAGCGATCAATTACTTCGAAGTCGTCACGCGCCATAACTTCATCACCGGCGAGCTCAAGCGGTCTGACGACAAGAAGGGCGAGCTCGTGCCTGGCAATCCATTCCTCTACTACCCGTTCAAGGTCATCGAGATATCGAGCCATCTCTTCGGCGATATCTTCGCGACCACTCCATCGGATGACGGCACAGGCACGGACTTCTCGAAGAACCTCTTCACTTATAACGCGAACGTACAGGCATGGCTCGCCTCCGACGGCAAGCTCGCAAGCAACAACTACAACAACTGGAGCGATAAGTATACGAACAAGCCTTCACAGAACTACTTCGGTGACATGACCATCCCTGACATGGGCATACGCGTCGATACAGACTCGACCTGCAGCCGACCCACAAATACGTTCTTCCACCTGGTCAACGGTGACATCGGCTTCACGCCGGGCAACACCGGCGTCGCAGAAACCATGAGCTGCGGCGCGAGCCAGACGCTGAGCCTCGACCAGACGAACTTCCTCATGCTGAACAAGGACAGTAATGCCGCCGCCGTCACCACCTACTTTGTCTCGAAGTACAACGATGACGACTCCTCGGTCGGCTGCAACGATTTGCTCGGCTATACCATTGTCACGTTTGAAGGCAGCGACCAGCCTCTCTTCATCAACCAGAAGGTGCTCGCGTTTGACGCCGACACCAACAGGATGATGAAGAGCATCGTTGAAAACATCATCGCCATGAGCGCGTCTTCGATTGTCAGGGTCTCCGAGACTTACCTGCATGAGTGCGGACATCAGAGCGGCCTGCTGCACGACTCCGACAAACCCGATTGCGAAAACGATACGACGCTGCATATCGCGAAGGTGATGAACCCGAACGGCAGTGTGCGCAGGGCCTTCACGCGCTTCCAGTGGTGCATGGTGCGTGGCAGCTCCTACGTCACCTCGTCGTCGCTCGCGCCCTTCACGCAGGCCCCTGAGTTGCCGGACTCAGGCAGCGTGCCACCGCCACCTATCCACTGAAGAAAGGATGAAGCAGATATGTTTATGTCCGACACAATGAACAGCATCTCCCGCCGTGTGCACGAGCGGGAGATGCGCCGGCAGCTCTTCAGCAATCGCATCCGGAAAGCCATCGCCCGCTATACCGCCGGCTACATTCCCGCCATCGTGGCCGAGTTCCTCAAGATGCTGGGCTCTTCTCTTCTTGGTTTCTTCGTCATCAGCCGGCTGCTCGCATTTTTCTTTCACGTCCAGCCGTTGTATCTCTTCTCCGCAGTCGGCCTTGTCTATTCCTTGCAGGCTACGTATCACAAATTCCGCTTGTCCCGCGATCCGGCATACAAAATTCCGAAGTGCCGTTGCAAAGGGCGCGGGAATGACAATACCGAAGCTGTACTCCGAAGCAAACACAGCGCAGTTCTCAGGATTCCTAACTCTGCCTGGGGAAGTCTCTTCTACGCTGCGCTCCTGGTTATCACCTATCTGAAGCACGCTGAGATTGCAGCGCTGGCTGCAGCGGCAGCGCTCGCAGCGAGCACCTATCTGAGTTATGTGATGGTCACGAAGATTCGCAGCCTGTGCGTCAACTGCATCAACACCAGCGCCCTGAACCTGCTCATCTTCCTCCACGTTGTTGTATGGATCGCTAGATGAAGCTTCGCGTTGCGAATCCTGGCGCCCTTAGCGTCTTGGCGGTAGATTTATTTTCGAGTGACCGCCACTTCCCCGGAATGATCATGAAATCCCGGGGAGCCCGGATCGAGCGGCGCTGCGACTCCCGGCTGTTCATTCCAGCCCGGCAGCACCTGGCTTCCGGTGATCAGCCGCGCGCCGTGTGTGAAGGTGAAGTATGTCCACGCCCACTCCCAGAAAACGAAGATACGGTTGCGGAACCCGATCAAGAAGAAGATATGGATGGCTATCCAGGTGATCCACGCCATGAAGCCGCTCCAGTGTGCCTTGAAGGGCCATTCAATCTTCGCTACCGCGGCGAGGCGGCCGATCGTCGCCATGTCGCCCTTGTCGAAGTAGTGGAAGCCGCTGCGCGCGACACCCTTCAAATCCTGCTCCACCATGCGGGCCACGTGATCGCCCATCTGCATTGCCGGCTGCGCTACGCCCGGAACCTGCTTGCCATTCTCTTCAAAGTGCGCGAGGTCGCCGCAGACAAAAATCTCAGGATGCCCCGCAGGATTCAGCGTCGCATTCACCATCACGCAGCCGCGCCTGTCTGTCTCCACGCCCAGCAACTTGCCTAAAGGAGAAGCCTGCACACCTGCGGCCCACAGCGTCACCACCGCATCCAGCCGCTGCCCTCCTACAACGACATAGCCCGGCTTCACATCCGTCACCTGTGCGCCAGTATGAACTTCGACGCCAAGATCGTTCAGCTGTTCCACCGCTTTTTGCGAAAGATCCTCAGGATACGCAGCCAGAATGCGCGGTCCACCCTCAAGAATCACCACCCGCGCTTTTGCCGGATCGATGTGGCGGAAATCATGCCGCATATAAAGCTTTGCAATGTCCGAAATTGCCCCGGCGAGTTCCACACCCGTCGGCCCGCCTCCGATAACCACAAAATTCAGCGGAGGATAGGAGCCGGTCTCAAGCATCTGCCTCTCCGCCAGCTCGAAGGCAAGCAACACGCGGCGGCGAATCTCCGTTGCATCTTCGACTGTTTTCAAGCCCGGTGCAAATTCGGCCCATTCGTCACGACCAAAATAAGAATGCGTTGCTCCAGTAGCTACTACCAGGTAGTCGTAGTCCATCACGGTGCCGCTCTTCATCGCGACGCGCCGTTGCTCCTTATCTATGGAGACAGCTTCTTCCATCAATACTTCGATATTCTGGTATTTCCGCAGAATGCCGCGAATCGGCGTAGCGATATCTGCCGGTGAAAGCACTGCAAGCGCAACCTGGTAAAGCAGCGGTTGAAAGGTGTGATGATTGCGCCGGTCGACCACCGTAATATCCACCGGCAGCCTGGCCAGACCCTTCGCTGCATTCAGTCCGGCAAACCCTCCGCCAAGAATCAGAACTTTTGGACGTCGTCTCTCTGCGATTGCAGGAATTGGTGCGTTCGCCATGCGCCCTCCCTCTATGAAGATGCCGCAACTCCCAAGAGCGATACATGCTAAGAGAAATTCAATTCATCGTGACGGAATCTGATCCCATGCATGCGCCCAATCGGCAACCAATCTATCGACTACTGTGTGTCCGACACGATAAGCGCTCTCCAGCGCGGGTAGAAAGGCCGAGTACATGCCGGCTTTCTCACCGGAAAGACTCTCCCATGCCTTCATCCCCGGCGGAGGCTGGTCATAGTTGCTCACCGTGCGCAGCACCAGAATGCGGTTCCAGTCTACTCTCCCCGCCTTGGCAAGAAATTTCAGCGACTGCAACGTTCCCGTGTCTTCCATTCCGGTTACAGCGAAATGACCGTTGCCGCCCGTGTAATAGCTCACCCACGCATTCGCCCAGGCATCCATCTTCGCGCCATGCCAGAATGTGGACGCTGCCAGGTTATCGCCCTCGGCAACAAACGGCGCGCGCTTTGCAGTCTCCTGTGTAAAGTGCGACCGGCGCTCTGTGATTTGCGGATTGTCCGGCAGCGCAACATCTTTCGTGAGGCCATAAGCCCACTCGACAAGCGACGGATTCAGCTCATACACCTGCCCAAGATCGCTGTTCGCAGGCTCTTCATAAGGCTTCGATTTGCGCATCGGCACATATCCCGTTGGCCAGTCTTGAGGAATCTCGCGCGCATCGATCTCATGCGCGAGGTCTCCATCGACCACCCAGTGCGACCACACCGCCGAACCCAGCGAAACCGCAGCCGGATTGCCGCCGGCAATCCCCGCCACCAGCCAATAGGCATGGCTCAGATCAAAGCGCGGATCCAGTCCGAGAGCCATGATCGTCGCCGCGGCCTTAGCCGTGCCCACGCCTGTCAGCACACCCAGCACGCCGTTGCTGTTCATGCGCAGGTCATGGTATCCGGCAGGAAACGGCAGCACTTTATCGAGATGTTCGCGCTCCACCCAATATTGGTACTCCCCCGGAGCATCGCCTGTATCCGCCCCCTGCTCGTACATAGCCACCACGACTACTTTGACTTGGATAGGGGCCTCAGCCGCAGCACTCATCGCAAGCGCAGGCAAAAGACAAAGCATCCACCACCGCAAACAATTGCAAAGGCGCATTCAAGAAAATCCTGATGGAAATTGGGAACCGGCAGCTCCAGTCTAACGCGCAGGCCAATTCCATTTCGGCTTGTTGAACAGGTTCAAACCCTCCAGCGTGGTTTCTCCAAATACCTTCAGCAGATGGAGCCGCGTGCATACAGGAACAGCTGCCAGTTCCTCAATCAGCAACTGCGCATGCGAGACCACAATGATCTGCGTATGTTTCGCAGCCGCGAGAATGAGCCGGGCCAGCGCCGGCAGCAGGTCAGGATGCAGGCTGGTCTCCGGTTCATTGAGCACCATCAATTCCGGAGGCCGTGGCGTAAGCAGGGCAGCCGTCCAAAGCAGGTATCGCAGCGTTCCATCCGACAATTCAGCAGCGGAAAGAGGCCGCAACAGTCCGTGCTGCTGCAATTGCAGCTCAAAGCGTCCGTTCCTGACCTCAACATAAAGCCGGCTGCCGGGAAAGGCGTCTTCGAGCGTCGTTGCGAGTGCTTTGTCAGACCGGATTTCGATGATCGTTTCAAGGGCAGCGGAGAGATTACTGCCGTCCTGATGAAGGACCGGAGTAAAAGTGCCAATCTGAGCGGCCCTCGCCGGCGATTCAGAATCGGTGCGGAAATGGTCGTAGAAACGCCAGCCGCGAACCACTTCCCGCACCGCCAGCATCTCCGGGGCCCGCTGTGGATCAGCAACGGTGGCAAGCATGCTGTCTGTATCGGAAAGGTGCTGCGTCAGCATCACCGGCTCCTCGTCTTTTGTGGTCGCAAGCCAGACAAAGTTGTTTCTGCGATCCACAAGAGCAGCCGCTTTGCGATAGACCGGACCATGCCAGACGCATTCGCGCTTCACACGCGGATCCAGCTCAAACAATGTTGCCAGAGGAGGCTTAGGAGGGTAGCCAAGGTCGATGCTGTAGCTGTAGGTGTCGCTGCCGAAGCCAAGCTTGAGACTCGTGACTTTCTGTTTCGCGAGCGGTTCTACTGCATACGTTCCCTGGCGAACGCCGCGCGCAATGGTTTCCGGGCCCGCCCAGAAGGTAGACGGCAGACCGCCCTCGCGCGCAAGCGAAGACACAACTGCGTTCTGCGCTGCATCCGCCAGCAAGTGGAGCGAGCGATACACGCTGGACTTGCCGCTTCCATTTGCGCCGGTAATCACACTTAGCTGTCCAAGAGGCAGGACCAGATCACGAAGTGACCGATAACCCTGAACAGCGATCGTGCGGATCATGTGACCCAGAATAGCGTGATCGCCGCTCTATAGCATCAAGTCGACGCAACCATCAGGGAGTCGGCAACCCTGCACAGTGCAAATGAGGCCTGCAGTATCTGTGAAAATGTCATAAACATCAGGGATGCTGCTCGATCTCAAAACTAAGTGAGGCAACGTTACCCGTTACTGCGGTTACATAGAGCCGTGTCGCCGCTCCATTTCCAGTCAAAGGAGTCAGCGTGACCAGTCCATCCGCACCCGACGTTGTCTCAACCGTCTGCGAATTCAGTACCGGCGCAGATGGGCAGCGCCCCTGCGTAGGACAATCAGGCGTCCATTGCTTGAGCGTCTCGTAAAAAGTGACTGTGCCCGCAGCCATCGGGTGGCCCACGGCATCCGTCACTCGCAGCACAACCGGAGCAGGCGTATCCGTTGTGCTGATCGTCTGCCCAGCTCCGCTCACTGCAACCAGTCCCGCCACTTCCGAATGCACACTGTAAACCTGAAAGGTCGCACACGTCGTATTTCCAGGCAGGCACGCATAGACGGGAACATCCGCCCCCACAGCCAGCGCACTGATATCCATCTGCCCCATTGCGATTCCGCTGCCATCGCTCAGGCTTGAAGCCACAGCCGGAGCCGCCCCTGTACCGGCAGACCAGTTCACCTGCTGTCCCAAGACAGGAACTCCATTGCTTAATACCTGAACCTGCGGGCTCCAGGTAAATGAGGCGCCGGCGGCAATGTAGAGGTCCGGCGATAGAGTAGCAATCGAAGGTGCGCCGCTCCCGGTGAATTCTGTGATGACGCTCGCGCCGTCGCTCAAGGAAGCCGTGATTTGAGCAAGCGAAGTAGAGTTGGCAGCAACATTGATGGTCGCTAAGCCATCGCCGCCTGAAAGCACAGTACAGGTCGTCTGGCCGCACCCTAGAGATGCCGTTCCCTCTGTCACAGCAAAGGTCACCAGCACGCCCGGCGCCGGAGTCACCGCATCAGCCGCAAGCGCCTTGACCGTAAATGGAGTCAGCACTCCCAACCCCACAGAACCGTAAGGCGCCGTCACGATGCCAAGCGCATCGCCGCCCAGTGCGTCGTAACTCAGTCCGTCCTGGATCGCCGTCACCCCGAGGGTCTCAGGATCGCTCACTGTCAAAAGTACAACTCCGATCTTCCCGTTTGCCGGAGGCGCAATTGCAGTGATCTCCGTGGGCGACACGCTGGTCACCGGCGCGCTCACTCCGTTGACCGTCACCACCGAATTTGCACGGAATCCCGCTCCGCGTATCGTGATCGGTCCGCCGCTCAATGCCAGCCGCGTGGGCATGACCGAATCTGCGTAGAGGAGTCGTGCATGGTAGAGATAATCCGGCCTTCCATCGCCGCGCGCATCCGCAATGCCCAGCCGCAGCTGCCCCTGCGCCACCGTAGCTACAGACAACGTCGTCAATCCAGTCTGTGCGCCGTTAAATGCACTTGGCGTTTCGCTTACAGGAGCCGAGCCCACGGCATCCGTGCCGCTCCATGCTCCCAGCACGACCTCAGCCTTACTCTTGGTCGGATGCCCGCTTTCATCAAGCGCCGTCGCCTCCACGGTCAGTTCCCGGTTCGGACGCACCGGCCAGTTGAACCAGCCGGTATGTCCGTATCCGGTAATCCGGCCCGTCCACTCGCCGCTTGCCAGGATCACCGCCGGAGCTGCCTCCGTGCCGTCATTCCCGCTGTATTCCTGGTCGGCCGAATCCTCGATCATGACATCCTGCCTCACCGAGCTTCCTGCCGCCAGGCCATAAAGCATGATCGCCGGCATCGTACCCGACGGAGTCACCTGCCCGATCGTATACGGCCCCACAGAATAATTTGCCGCATACAAGGGATTGATCGACTCAAAGCTGAGCTGATAATCGGCAATTGAGGTCCCCACCGGAAGGGGCACGCCGCTCAAGTCAAACCAGCCTTCGAGCGTCGTATCGTCGCTGCCGTACTTGTTCACCGGATTGCCCTGGCTGTCCGTCGTTCCAGTCACCGGATTCGGAGCATTGCCCTGGAAGAACGCTCCGCTGACAGCAGTGACCGTATAGCGGATATCCGGAGCGCCGGTCGCCTGGTTGATCGGCCTCAGGACCACATTCACGCCCTGCATTCCCTGGCCGCTGCGGAAGTGAATCGTCCCCTGCACCGAGATGGTCGACGGCGCTGTCAATTTCTTTCCCGGAAATGCGCTGAGATTCGATGCGGTCACAGGATACAGCCGACTGATGGCCGCAACATCGTCGTAGCGCAGGGTCAATGGATTCGAAGTGCAGAACTCCGCACTCAGCTGGCAGAGATACTCCACCGGATGCATGATCGGCCATCCCGCCACACCGTCGCTGGTAATCTGGTCGCCCACAAACATGGATTCATTGGCCTGTGACCAGTCCAGGCCCAGGATTCTTCCGTATCCACGGATCATCTGGTATTCCATGATGTCGAGCTGGCCCTGGCTGTTGGCGCAAAGCCCGTTCAGGATCATCAGGGCATGCAGAATCGTGCCGTCGGTTGCAACGTTGTCGACTACCGTGATCACGCCGTTGTCGCGGCAGTCAGCGGGATCGCTCGCCCCCGGCCCGAAGAGGGTGTTAATCACAGACCCATCAGCATCGGAAATAATTGCCAAAGGCTTGCTGGTAGCTGTCGATTTGATATCCGCAGGCATGCTGATGCTGCCGTCAGCGTTTTTCGTTACATTGCTGCCGCTGACGTCTTCACCCAGAGTGCCGCCGTACACGAGCTGTACAGCCGCGGTCGGCACATTGTTCCATATCGCAGCCGCGGCAGTGATAAAGGTATCTGTCACGTAATGAGTGGCAATCCCGTTGAGGTTATTCATGTCGAGATAATAGGAAACCGTTCCATTCTTCCAATGGAGCGGCTGCCCTTTCACTGAGGGATCAAAATAGCTCAAACCGGCCACCCAGCGCGGCCCTCCACAAAACGCGGAATGCACAGAAAACAGCAGTAGCAGCAGAGTTGCAATATGGCGGAGAAAGCGGCGCATGGCTTTATTCCGCCATGAAAGCTGCGCCGTTTCATTGAGAAAGATTCTGTCTTTAGACTGCGATTTTCACTCTGGAACAGGAGACCCAGAGCGTCCTGAAGCGGGAAAGTGCTGACGCTTTTCGCTTGACAGCCAGAGTGCTGTCAAATCTCCGGAAAGAAATCGAAGAACGCATCGATGCTCTGCCGCAGCTGTGCCTCAATCTGCTCCCGCGAGCCCTCAAGAATATGCATCGTTACTCGCGCCGAGTTTCCATTCTTCAGTTGAATCGGGGCCTCGCCCACCTGCTCGATCTCATCCGCGGGCAGCAGCCGCAAGCCGTATACCAAAGTCAGATTCGCCATGCAGCCATCTTAGAGCCTGTCCGGTCCCGGTTGCATCTTTCCTCTGCCTGGGAACATCTATCAGCTACTGCCTGAGCAGGTACAATCGAGATTTGCAACCTATGTCTGACACGATTCGCGACACCGTCATCCTTGGCTCCGGCTGCTCCGGGCTTACCGCCGCCATCTACACCGCGCGCGCCAACCTGAAGCCCCTCGTGCTCGAAGGCCACGAGCCCGGCGGACAGCTCTCCATCACCACGCTGGTCGAGAACTTCCCAGGGTTTCCCGATGGCATCCAGGGACCGCAGCTCATCGAGAACATGAAGCAGCAGGCCGCGCGCTTCGGCGCTGAATTTCGCATGGGCCATCTCGTCTCCGTTGATCTGTCGAAGCGTCCCTTCGCGCTCAACCTCGGCAGCGAGACCATCCACACACGCACGCTCATCATCGCCAGTGGAGCATCGGCGCGTTGGCTTGGACTCCCCTCCGAGCAGGCGCTCATCGGACACGGCGTCAGCTCCTGCGCTACCTGCGACGGATTCTTCTTTTCCGGAAAGGAAATCGCCGTCATCGGCGGCGGCGACTCAGCCATGGAAGAAGCTCTCTTCCTCACGCGCTTCGCCACCAAGGTCACTCTTATTCACCGCCGCGAGCACTTCCGCGCCTCGCGCATCATGCTCGACCGTGCCATCGCTCACCCCAAGATTGAATTCCTCACCAACACTGTGATCGAAGAAGTTCTGGGTGTCGAGAAGAAGGAAGTCTCAGGCCTGCGCGTGCGCAACCTGCTCACGAACCAAGAAAGCGAGCTGCGCCTCGATGGCCTGTTCCTCGGCATCGGACACGAGCCCAACGCAAAAATGTTCGCCGGCCAGCTCGACCTCGACGAAGACGGCTACATCAAGACGCAGAACTACGTCCATACCCGCGTCCCGGGCGTCTACGCCTCCGGTGACGTGCAGGACCGCCGCTACCGCCAGGCCATTACCGCCGCCGGAACAGGCTGCATGGCCGCCCTTGAAGTCGAGAAATATCTCGAAGAGCACGGCAGATAAGTGGAGAATTGAGAAAGGCCGTCATCTTGAGGTGATGACGGCCTTTTCTTAGTCGGGTGCCTCAGGTTCGCGGAGCTAACCTGGGGTAGTTAATTTTTGTGTGTTCATGTCCTCTTTAGGAAAAGAAACTCACTCCACAGAGCAGCATAGAAAGTTTTCTTCTTAGCGGCTCTCCGTTACAGAAGTCTCTTTCATCTTCACGCCTGACAGAGTTTCCCAGCCGCGGCGCGAGAGGTCCCACTTGATCAGATATCCGGCAACAGCAGCGAGCACAAGCAGCACTGTGCCTGAAACCCACTCGCCAAAGACATACTTGCCCAGGCCGAAGAGCGTTCCATACACAAGCACGCAGCCCATCGCCGTATCGAATGCATTCGCAGCGAAGTCGCGCACCTCAGGCAGCTCCGGAGCAAGGCGCGCAATGTGCTTCCAGCCATAGGCCGCAGGCTGCACGCGTCGATAGAAGGCAAGCAGCGTCTCTTCCTTTTCTGCAGGAGTCAGAAACGTCGCAGCAATCCATGCAATCGTCGTGATGCCCGCGGTGATCAGCGTCGATTTCGCAAAGACCACGGCATTATTTCCCGCAAAGGAAACATGCGACAGGCTCAACGCCACCACCGCAGCAACAATCATCGCCGAGATTTCGCTCCACGCATTCACGCGCCACCAGAACCAGCGCAGGATATAGACGGCTCCCGTGCCCGCGCCCAGGTTCAGCACCAGCTCCCATCCCGCGCTGATCGAAGTCAGCTGGCTGGCCACGTATCCGCTCGCCAGCACCAGAATCACAGTAATGATCTTGCTGACGAAAACATAGTGCCGTTCACTTGCCTCGCGGGTCAGGAAGCGGCGGTAAAAATCATTCACCAGGTACGAAGTGCCCCAGTTGAGCTGCGTCCCGATCGTCGACATATACGCCGCAAGAAACGCAGCGACCATCAACCCGCGCAGCGCTGGAGGCAGATAGTCGCGCAGCACCATCACATAGCCCTGCTGCGGATTGGCGGCATAAGCCGCGCTCGGATGCAGTCCGCCATGCGGCGAGTAAACCGCCAGCGCCACCAATCCGGTTACAATCCATGGCCAGGGACGCAGCGCATAATGCGCAATATTGAACCACAGCGTCGCGCCGAGCGAATGCTGCTCATTCTTCGCGCTGAACATGCGCTGCGCCACATATCCGCCGCCGCCCGGCTCCGCGCCCGGATACCACGCCGCCCACCACTGCACTCCGATATACATAAAGAAGGTCAACAGCGGCAGCGTCCAGATATTCGAAGTCGTCAGCCCGGCATGAAAATCCGGCAGGAAGGACAGCACATCTGAAGTGGGCTGCCCGGCAGCGCGCGTCGCCGCATCCACCACCGCGAGCTGCAGCTTGAGCGCATGCATGCCGCCGAGATCGACAACCGCAAGCCACGCCAGCACGACGATCATTGTCATCTTAAGCGCGAACTGGAAGAGGTCCGTCACCAGCACGCCCCACAGCCCACCGAGAAACGTATAGAGTCCCGTGAACGGAACGAGAATGAAGATGCAGATCGCCAGCGCCGTATGCCGTGGATCGCCCAGCGTGTAATGCATCAGCGTATGGCCGCCAAGGCTTAGCTGCAGATCGCGCCCCTGAGCAATCACCGGCCCCAGGACGACTGCAATAATGTCCACCATTGCCCGCGTCACCCAGCCGAGAATGAAGCAGTTCATCACCAGGCCGAGATAGATGGCCTTGAACCCGCGCAGAAATGCAGCCGGCTTGCCGCCGTAGCGAATCTCAACCAGCTCCACGTCTGTCAGGATTTCCGCGCGCCGCCAGTAGCGGGCAAAGAAGAAGACCGTCGTCATGCCGCTCAGGCAGAGGCTCCACCAGATCCAGTTGCCTGAAATGCCCTGCGTCGCCACCAGCCCGCAGACCAGCAGCGGCGTATCTGCGGCAAAGGTCGTCGCCACCATCGAGGTCCCGGCCAGCCACCAGGAGACATCGCGCCCGGACACGAAGAAATCCTCGGTCGAACCACTCGATTTGCTGCGGTAATAAAGGCCGATCAGCAGGTTGAAAAGGAGGTATCCGGCAATGACCAGCCAGTCTGTCAGGGTAAGCGACATCGAAACTCTCTCTAGCGCGGAAAAATTAGGTGGTAAAAAGCAGTATATACAGGTTTACAGCGCTTCAGGAAACAACATTCCGCGCTTCCAACTCTACTCTTGCGACTGCAGGCAGATTACTCCGTGCGCAACGCCTGCATGGGTCTGGATGAATCTGCACTGTGGTGGATCTCCTACATGGACAAGACACCGCACAGACCCGGCTGTCTCGGATCGAGTTTACGTGATTGGAAGGTCGAATAGCGATAACAGGGCCACGCACTCATTGAGTCCATCTTTAAGATGAAGCTCAATAGCTCCTGGCACGCTCCTCAGAGGTGGATTCATTCTGGTTCCGCCGGCCATTTTCAATGGATTATCGCGCGCAAGTATCCGCAAATTTCAATGTTGAACACGCGTGTATCGCCACATCGGATAAGCCAGTCCTGCCAAGTGATTCAAAATCCAGGCTTGCAAAGTGAGCAGAAGCACAGCGACTTCAATGACAAGCAGATATTGGCCTTTGGAGAGAATCCCCAGCGCGACGATCAACGTAGTCGCGCCTGCAGGCGGATGGCTGATCGACATAAAAACCATGATGGCGCCAGTCAGAGAAAGTGCAAGAGCTGCAGCAAAGACGCGAGGCCAGTAAATGCTGTCGCCTGTGGCCTGAGCGAAGGCGTGCATTCCGGTAACCCGGAAGGCGAAGTAGCCGCAGAGCAGTCCCATCCCATGTCCGAGGAGAGTGTTGCGTGGACAGGAGGCCTCCGACATTGGCGAAAAGAAGAATAAATATGCTGTTGGACCTAATGAGGGAAATACAAACGGACTGTGGGTGATTTCTCCAAGTAAGGCGAGCAATGCGATGGTAAGGAATCCATTGATGCAGACATAGATTGCCCACACGGTTTTTGCAGGAAAGTGTTTAAGCAGGAACGGAAGTCTTAAGCGGGCCAGCAGGACATCGACATGGCCGAAATCATGAGGTGAAGGAGATGGGTACGAATTTACCATCTTAGATATTGGGCAGAAGGTCGAAGTACTCATCGTCTTCGTTTTTTCCGCCTTCTCCCTTGCCGACGACTTTCTCTGATTCAACGAACTCGATACGCTCGATCCATTTCACCATCTTGTAGCCGAGTTGATTATCAACACGAAGCCGAAGCGGGGCTCCGTACTCTTCGGTGAGGCGGCTTCCGTTCATCTCGTAGGCAAGCATCGCCCCAGGTTTCAGGGCGTTCTCGATGGACTGGGTGTCATAATAAACGCCGCCGAAAAGAGACTCTCCATAGGAATAAAAAGCAATGGTCTTTGCAGTGGGCAATGGCTTCACAAGCTCGATGAGCTTTGCGAACGAGATTCCACTCCATTGCGCGATACCGGACCATCCCTGAATGCAGTGGTGCATGGTGATGGTTTCGGTGCGGCCAAGCTCCTCCATCTGCCTGAGAGAAAGCTCCATCGGATGTTCCACGAGCCCGGAGATCTTGAACCGGAAGTCCTCAAACTGGTTTTCACGCAGGCTTTTCCAATCTTCGCGCACAGGCAGGATACCGTTTGGCCACATTCTGGGAGAGACCTGGTCAGGCGTATAGGATTGGACGGGGTCCAGGCGGTTGAGAGTCGCGGTGCGAATCGGCATTGAGATCGCTTTGTGAAGATGCTGTACCTTTCGCGGATATCTCCAGGCGATGTGATGCGCTACGATCCACGTCAGAACGACGACGCCGATACCCGTAAGTCCGAGCCACATGCCAAGTGGATTCAGCTCATCCTTGCCGAGGACAATGTGGTTCATGTTACGAGTAAACCCTGTAAGCACGATAAGGCTGACATGAACGACGATAAAACAGGCGAATCCAACCATCATGAGGAAATGGATGGAGCGTGCAGCCTGCCGTCCACCAAACATCTTTGCGAACCAGGGAGCGCGATTGACGAGCGCAGGCGACATCGCCATTCCGGTAAGTATGGAGATCGGCGCCATGATGAACACGGTTGAGAAATAGGCAAGCTGCTGCAGCGCGTTATAACCGTAGAAGCCGTTGGGTTCCGGGGGCAGCGTGAACGTGGCGTAATGAACGAAAGTTGCCCATGCCTCCGTAAGGATGGCCGGAGATGTTGGCACCAGGCGCAGCCATTGGTCCGTGGTGCAGAGTCCGATCACGAATACGAGACCGGTGATGATAAATCCATAGACATTTAGAAAATGCCAGGATCTCGCCATGCCGATGGTGTGTTTGTAGCCTGGCAAGCCTAACAGTGGGGAAAGATAACGGGCATCGTCTTTTGCCGTCCACCGCTTGCCGACAGGAACCTTCAATGGAGTAAAACGAATCCACTCGGAATCGGGAGTGCAGTGGTCATTAAAATAGAGTCTGGGGTGGTCGGCCAGAATGGATAGTCCGCTGCGTATCAGCATGGTCAGGAAGAGGAGATTAAAGAAATGTGTCCAGCGAATCCATCCGGGGAATCCGTGCGGGCCGCTGATCTTCCCCTGATCGAGTGCCTCGTCGATTGGAATATATGGCATGCCAAACGTCAGGCGCTGGATCCAGGCCGCGGCGAAAGCTGCAACCAGAATCGCAAGCAGCCCATAGACAAATCGTGGATTAATCCAGAGGCGATGCCTGCGATCCTCGGGATAGTAGACCTTCCGATGAGCAGAGTCAGAAAACTTGATCATCTTCAATCTCGCTACAAGTTGCGTGCTGCAGACAGAGTACCAGCCTACTGCAGGCGGCTGGTTGCCCCACGATAAATCGGAAAGACCGTCGTTCAATTGGTGTGCTGACCTCCTTAGCGGCCTTCTCTGAAATCAAAGTAGGCGAGATTCATGTTTCCTCCTGTAAGAACATGGATGGTGAGAACGCTTTTCCCCGCAGGAAGCCTCGGCGTTACGATATTTCGCATGATGTTCCAGTGGTGCCATTGACGCCACGCAATGGGATCGGCTGCGCGGAATGTCGAGAGAATGCTCAGAGGGCCAGTCGCATCTTTCCCGTTCACATCGATCGAGATGGCTCCCCCGCGCTGAGACGTGTAGAGCAGATCGGCGCTGTAAACACCGGCGCGGGCAACATCCACCGTGATGTTGAGCCATTCGCCCGGCTCAGTCCACCCGACATAAAGCTGGTTCTCCTGAGGCTGCACCAGGTTGTAGGGATTGTTGTCGATCTGGTCATGAAATTTTGTGTAGGAGGTGTCGACGGCCTCGTGCATCCGGAATTCATTGAGATAAGTCCCATCCGCCGGATTCAGCCCTCCGCTGCCTAGGTTTTTCGCGGTCGTATCGTGGTACGCAATGCCTTCGCCGCCCTGGTCGTAGAAAGCGCACTGCACCTGGCCGGGAATCTTCTGCACCCTGCCCTGATAGGGCATCCCCTTGTAGTCATGAAAGATAGTAGCCGGCGCAAGAACAAGCAGACTGAACAGCAACGCGTTTTTCACGAAGACAAGTCTAGGCGAAAAGTCGAAAGCGGCCTTATTTTTTTAGCCCCAGAAAGACTTTCATGCGCTCCAGTTCCGCTTCGAGTTCGCGCTGAAAGATGCGGTCGCGCGGTGGGCGTGATTCGACATAGCCCAGCTCAGAGATCAGTTCGCCGTCCTTTACGGAAAGATTGCCCCAGCCAATCACGCGGTCGCGCCAGAGCAGCGGCAAAGCGTAATAACCAAGCTTGCGCTTCGGCGCCGGAGTATAGGCTTCAAAGCGGTATGCCCAGTCCCACAACAGCTTGAAGCGGTCGCGGTCCCACACAACCGGATCAAAGGGAGCCAGCAGGCGGACTGTATCCTGCACGTCAGCGCGCGCGGGATCTTCCTCCTCCGGCCAGTACCAGTCGACGCCGTCGATGCGCACATGAGCAAGCCGTTTCTTTGCCCGTTGCAATGCAGCCGGAATCTCCTTCTCCCATTGAGGCGCGGCAATGCGCAGCCGGCGCACCAGGAAAGAGAGAGTCTTTCCTGGCAACGGAGCATAGATGCGAATGGCCACGTCAGCAAGCCTGTCGAGCCTGTCGCGGCGGACGGCCGCAGCGGACGGGGCCACCTCATGCTGGTGCGCAGCATAGATGCGGATGCCCTTTTCGCGGCGCACAACGCGCACCAGACCACGATAATGCATGGCATCGAGTAAGTGCGTCGTGGCATTGGACGATCCGCCCCAGTAGTTCTGTACTTTGCCGTGCGAAAAATGCTTATCCACTTCGCGTGGATGCACTGGGCCGCGCTCGCGCACAAACTCAAGCAGAAGCAGCGCCTGTTTTCTGCGCACGGCAGGCCAGGGCTGAAGACCTGCCTCCGGAATCCGCGATTTCGTGCGCGGGTGCATCAGCGCCTGCATGGCCTTTGTCACGAATCCATAATTGACGAAGAAGTCCTCCTCGATGCCGAGCTCTTCATAACGGCGCTCCAGGTCTCCCGCGCGATAGCCTTTCACCCGGTGGCGCAGCATCAGATCCTGCGCGCGGGCCGGTGCGCGGATGGGGTCAGCCTGGACAAAGCCCCAGTAGTCGAGAGCGCGCTTCAGAGTGATTGGAGAAAAGAGGCTGCGGGCGACGGCGAAGCGGCGCAGGTCATCGAGCGTGGTCATTTTCTGGTCAGAAAGATTTTCGCATGAAGTTCAGAGAAAGAAGTTCCTTAAGGGCACTTCTCCCCACCTCTGAGCGCAAAAACCAGGCAACAATTTGATGTTGACTGCGCTTATCGAATCGGAGTACAGTCGTTTTTCGATATATCGATTATCGATCATTTATGCCAAAACGAAAACTTGATCCATTGCCATCAGCTGCATTTCAGATCCTTCTCGCTCTCGCTGACGAAGACCTGCATGGCTACGGCATCATGCGGCAGGTCGAAGAGCAGACAGAGGGCCGTATGCGGCTCGGGCCGGGCACGCTGTACAACTCCATCCAGTCGCTGCTCGAAGAAGGCCTTATCGAAGAGGTTGACCTGCTTAACGGCGAACGGCGGCGCTATTACCGTCTGACATCTGCGGGACGCAAGCTGGCCAGTGCTGAGGCCGAGCGGCTCGCCAGCCTGCTGCGCGTAGCACGCGCCAAGAAAATTCTGCGAGGCGAATATGTCTGAGAAGATTTATGCCTGGCTGCTGCATCTCTTTCCTTCCCGTTTTCGCCACATCTATGGAGAAGAATCACTGCAGCTGTTTCGCGACCGTTACCGCGACGAGCGCGGCGTCCTTCAAAGACTGCGTCTCTGGCTTGATCTGCTGTTCGATCTGATGGTTTCTATACCGCGGACATATCGTGCTCAACCCACGTTCTTCGCTGCTTCTGCACAGCCTCGGTCGAACGGCATTCCTTCCTTCCAGATATTGGAAAACAAGCCGCCGCGTCCTGGAGCATTTCTTTTCGGCAGCATAGTGGCGTTTGCTGCATTGAGCGTTTTTTTAGTTCTGTTCAATCAGGTTGAAAAGCAGCGCCCGTTTCGAGCTTCAACAGCGCAGCCGTTACCTCAAAATGCTGTGCCGCCTTCTACATCTGCGCATCCGGGAGAGAAAGCCAGCAATGATGACGCAGCAGAAACAGGAATGATGGGGAATGCAACGGCAGGTGCGAGTAATCCTGCGATTGATGGCGTGAAAGCTGACAAGTCGAAGCTGAAGCGGCTCATCTCACAGGGAGGTCTTGAACAGCAGCCAAAGCTGCTGAATGCTACCAGCGCGATGATCCAGCTATTCAGCACCCACAACATCGTTATGTTTGGCGAGGTCCACGGCAGCAAGCAGGAATATGAATGGCTGTGCAGGCTGGTGAAGACACCGGAGTTCTCCGATCGTGTGGACGACATTGTGGTTGAGTTCGGCAATTCGCTCTACCAGAAGACGGTGGATCGCTATGTCTCGGGTGAAGATGTCCCGATAGAGCAGGTGCAGAAGGCATGGCGCAATATGGTGCTATCGACCGTCCCCGTGCAGCCTGTATATGAACAGTTCTACAAAGCTGTGCGCGAAGCAAACCTGAAACACCGCGGCGGACACCAGCTTCGTATTGTGCTCGGCTCTCCGCCAGTGGACTGGGAGAAGATCAAAGACCGCAAAGGCCTTGAGCCGTACATCAACGAGCGCGAGCAGTGGTATACCAGCGTCGTGAAGAATGAGGCCCTGGCAAAAGGCCACCGCGCGCTGCTGATTATGGGCGCAGGGCATTTTCTTCGTGGGCAGGAGCAGACGCTGCAGGACGGACATCAGGTCGTGGCTCGCGGCCCGGGATACATCGAGCGCGAGCTTCGTGCTGCCGGCGCAAACTCTTATCTTGTTGCTTTCGGGACAAACGTAATTGATAACAAAGGAACGGTGGACCAGCGCTTTGATTCCTGGCCTGTTCCCGTCATCGTGCCACTTGCAGACAACTGGGTTGGCAAACTGCCGGCCCAGCCAGTGCTCTCAGGCGGCTATGCGACTGCTACACCGCTGAAGCTCGCCGATCAGGCAGATGCGCTGCTGTACGTTGCGCCATGCTCTTCTTTGAAATCTGTTTACGTGCCGCGTGCGGAACTTGAAGGCACTCCTTACGGAAAAGAGATGGCGCGACGAAACGCGATCATACTCGGCCATCCGGATAATTCTTTGCACAATGAATCAGAACCGCAGTGTGTTCAGCCTTGATCTGAATGATGAGTGATTAAGCCGGTAGATGAGATTCTTCGCTCAGAGACGGGACAACTTCGATGGACAAAAAAACGGCCCCTCGGGGGAGGGGCCAATCTGCCTTGGTTCTCTCGTTGTGTGAGAGCTTGGTTGCGGACCTTTTGTTGTTATTGTTGTGGTTGAGCCGCTGGCTGCGACGCAGCACCCTGAGGGGAGGGCTGCGCGGAAGACTGCTGCGTCGCGCCAATCGGTGAACCCGAATTCGAGGAAGACGAGTTCAAGGCCGCTAAACTGTTTTGCATCATGGATACCCGAACCACACTGCCCGATACGCTGGAGCCGTCGTCGGTTTCCACCTTTGCGTTGCCCATCGCAACCTGGTGGATGCGATAGACCGGAATCTGTTTTTCGGTTACGAGGTAGCGGACCACGGCATCAGCCATGTGCTGCGAGCTCTGAATACCAACCTGCCCGCGTGCCCGTGAATAACCCTGCACCTCGACAATGTATCCCTTCTGTCCCTGCGCCTGTGTTGCCAGCTGGTCAAGAGCATCCTTGGCCTTTGCGTTCAACACCGTCTGTCCAGGGCGGAAACGGATAATCGTATCGTTGACCTTCTGGTACTGATCCAATCCAGAAACGGTCGTGTTCAGCTTGCCAGTCTGATCGCTGGCGTTCTGCGCCGTGGTCTGTGCCTGGTTCGCAGTCGAACTCGCCTGCTGGGCTGTCTGGTTTGCCTGGTCTGCCGTACCCTGGGCCTGACGGATCCCAGCCTGTGCGCGCGAGTCGACATCCTTGATGTCGTTCGCGTTCTTGGCTGTCAGCTGATCGAGTTCATTAAGACGATCTTTTACGGGATTGAGTTGCCTGTTCACCCATTTTTTTCGGGCGAAGGGGTTCATATGTCCCCAGAAACCTTCATTGGACTTGGTGGGCAGCGGGTTCCCTGTCGCATAGGTGCTGTTATCATTCGGGTTGGCTCCGTTGGCGGAAGTTCCCGTCTGCACCTGAGCATTGGAGGGGGAGGACTGACCTGACTGCGCGAATGCCGGAAGTCCAAGGCTTGCTGCCAGAATCAATGCAGAAAATGCCTTGAGATTCAGATTGCTGTTCGACTTGATCTTGTTCTCTGTCATATTTTTCACCGTTTTGTATTCCTTCGTAACGACCTTCTAGAACACACTCCGGATGCTGCGCAGCGTCCCTTACGCGGGTATAAAGAGCAGTTGGCATGCCAAACTGGCCGCACGGCGGAAGAAAAATATTATTTCTTTTGTTTTGTTTTATTTACGGATGCAAATAGATGGCATGCAAGTGCTGAGGGCCTCTTGGGAAAGTCAGCTCAGGCATCTGGAAAGTCACCTTTTTCCATAATTCCAAGGAAAAATTTGCGCAGTAGGAAATTCATGCGCGGTTTTTAGAGAGGTCGGGCGGTTTTGCGCAGCAGAGTGGATTTCTCGAAATATCAAGGAGTTAGGAATCTGCCGCCAGGGGTTCCCTACTTGCCTGTCACCTGAATGATCCTTACTTCCGGATACTGGCCGTTCCATTCCGTCGTCACCTGCTCGAGGATAAGCCGGAAGTCGCGCTCCTCTCCTGGTTTCAATGGGTTGGCGCTGACCGGCTGCGTATCTACATAAGGTTCGCGCATCCGGATGAGCGCCAGCGGCATGGTTTCCTTTTGCGCAAGCTGGTTGCCATAGTCATGGAAGGCTACCTGTACAGTGATTGCGGTGACGGTCTCGTTGCCTTTGTTGGCGATGTGGCCATCCACGTAAGTGATTTTGCCTCCGGCAAAGTTGGTCGATTCGCTCATCTTGAGATCAGTGACAGGGAGGCTGGCGGCATACGGATCGGCGGCAGCAAGACCGGCTCCTCCGGGATTCACAGGCGCTGTCTTGTGGCCACCAAAGATGAAAAGCAGAACGACGCCCACGACGACGACCGCTCCGGCGATGATCCAGGGCAGAAGCGAGCGGGGTTCGCGCTCCTGTGCGGATTGCCCTGTCAGGTCGAGAGAATTTTTGCGATCATCAGCCATCAGGTGGATTCTACATCGCGCAGCGCGACAGGAGCATTGCCTATGCCAACAAAGAAAGGCCGGCAATTAAGGCTGGAAGACGATGCGTACACCTTCTTCTTTAGTATCCCAGGTTGATGCCAGGTCCCGCAGAGGAACGGTTTTCAGCTCGAAGCGAAACGGCTGCTTCGCTGCCTCCTGAAAGAATTCACCAACGGCCTTGATGAGCTGGTCGAGCGAGGCGCTGCCGAAGCCGCTGCCCAGCAGTTCAAGACCGGAGCTGCGCAGCGTGGCGGCCGGAAGAGTGATGGTGTTCCCCGCGCTTGACCCGATCTGGATGAAGCGAATGCGAGCTCCTGCGTGCTCCAGGCCCTTCTGCGAGATGGCTTCAAGCACACGCTCGGCAGGCTGACCCCAGAGATAATCGAGGACAACGTCCACGCCGGACTCGGCCAGCTCCTGCCGGAAGGCGGCAACCAGCGCATCCTTCTCCAGTTCAAGCGAGATGACTGCGTCCGCTCCAAGTTCGCTGAGCTCCTTTAATGCCTGCGGATTGCGGCCTGCCGCGATGACGCGCCGCGCGCCGAGCCGCTTCGCAGTCTGGACGGCGAGCCTTCCGGCAACTCCGGTGGCGCCCAGGATAAGGACGCTCTCTCCGGCAGTAAAGCGGGCGCGAAGCGTGAGCGCCGCCCAGGAAGACATGGCAGGGTTCGCCATCGCTGCGGCAGATGCCTCGTCGAGGCCGTCAGGAAGAGGCACGCACAGTGAGCGAGCGGTAATGGTACGCTCGGCGAAACTGCCATAAGGGCTGCGGGAAACACCAAAATAAACGCGCGTGCCGTCTTCGAGATTGCCTGCCCCATCCACTCCGGGAATAAAGGGCCGTTCTCCGGTGCTGCCGTAATGCGTTCCCTTCGCCAGAGCCTTCACGATGGGATGGAGCCCGGCGGCAACAACATCGACCAGGACTTCGCCATTTGCCGGAACTGGATCGGCAAAGGAACTGTACCGGGGAGGAGCGTCAAAACTCTCCACAACGGCTGCATTCATGGAATTTCTCTCCAGCTACGGGGTTGACTATATAACAGCATCGTTCCCGACACGGGCACGGTAACGGAAAAGAAACACAATTTTCGAAAAGTTTTCGCATAAACCGCATCGAATGAGGGCAAACTTGTGTCTAAACGAGCAGAAAGGGCGAATCGTTAGAGAGGCCAGCATGGAGCAGTCCCCAAACACACTCCAATTCAGCAGTGCCTCTGGAATAGATGCGCCAGTGCGGCCGAAAAAGTCGTCGGACTATGTTTACCAGATAGCGATCATGGCCGCAGCACTTTTGCTGCTGTTGACAGCGGCGATCTAAGAAAATTTGGCGCGTTTGGTTGATTGCCGCAAATCTTCGCCTGCCATAGGCACTTCCACACACATTTCCATCAAACGAGATCTCATGCGATCGCCAATACGGTCGCCAAGCGTTCCATCACGCATCGCTTCTTCTGCGATTTGCTGATTCTCTGAAACTACCGCACTATTTCTCGACCTGCCACGAAAGGCCCCAGCTGCAAGGTTTGGATAGTTTGTCGTGATGAGGGTGGTTTTCTTGCCGTTATATCGGGCATTCAGGATCAGAGCGACGGTATCCCAGACCCATTCGGTTGGCTTGATGTAGCCAAGGTCGTCGATGAGAAGCACTTCGGCATCGAAGACCGGCTGCAGAACCTGAAGCTCGGTGATGTGCGTTGCCGGGTTGTAGGACTCCTGGATCTGCTTGAGCAGCTCGCGGTAGTCACAGAAGAGACCCTGCGCGCCGCGCTCAGTGATAAGGGCATGCAGAAGACCGACGGCGAGATGCGTCTTGCCCACACCCATCGAGCCTGTAAAGAGGAGCCCCTTGCCTGTGGTTTCAAGCGGATAGGCGGTGACAAATTTGTCAGCCATGAGATAAGCGCCGCGCAGGCTGCCATGTGAGTGGTACTCGAAGCTCTGCAGGGTGCAGTGCTGGTAGCGGGGAGGAATGCGAGCACGCTCGATAAACCGGACCACACGGCGCTCCAGTTGACAATCGCAGGGCTCGGCGGCGCGGCTGCCGTCGGGACGGGTGACGACGCGCATGCCCATGCCGTCGCATTTGGCGCAGATTTCTACCATGGCTCTCGATTCAGTATCGCAGGGCTGCGTGTGTATAACCAGTGCGGCTATTTCCCCAGGTGTGTATCAAAGAAATGTGCCATGATCTCGTCGGCTTCACGGGATTCGGGCAGGTCGACATTGTTCCAGAAGGCATGCGGCAGAGCGTCGAAGACTACTAGCTGCGCATCGGCTCCAGCACGCAGGAATGCCCGGTGAAGAACCGTTGTTCCGCTCAGGAGCAGGTCGCGGGTGCTGGTCACGAAGAGAGTAGACGGCATTCCTTTCAGGTCAGCGTAAACAGGCGATAGCACGGGGTCTTTCGGATTGGTTGCCCCTACATATTCAGGATCGTGCGCCTCCGGTTTGGGTGGGTCAAGATGTCCAGATAGCCCGCGGAGCCCATATATGGCGATGGAATCGCCAGCCTGGCTGAAGTCACCCATCCCGGAGAAGACACCCAACGCTCCAGGCAGCGGGAGATTCACCTGCTTCAGCTTTACGGCAACTTCTGCCGTCAGAATGGCTCCGGCCGAGGTCCCGTAGATCGCAATATTGTGCGGCTTGTAGGTCTTGAGCAGCTCTTTATAGACAGCTACTGCGTCTTCGACTCCTGCTGGAAACGGGTGTTCGGGCGCCAGGCGGTAGAGCACGGCAATGGTCTTCGTCTGGGTAATGTTGGCGATCGGGATGGTTTCCGTCAACGAGCCGGAATCTGAGTTGAAGCCGCCGCCATGAAGATTCAGCAGAATGCGGTCGGCCTTCCCTGCTCCGATGACAGGCGGAGTGATGATGCGCACGGGTACCCCGGCCATGGTCGATGAGGAGATGGCGGCCGGATAGACTTGCCGATAGGCTTCCCCTGCCTTGGCCTGCCAGGCATCGGTTTTGGAACGACGGTCAGCAAGGGATTCCGGCACATTGGCATCCGATACCGGCTGGGCCAGGCTCTTCTGGGCTTCCGGGCTGATGGTCGACGGTACGGGCACAACGCGGGCGACATGCGCCGTGCCTTGGGCGTCGATATAGCTGGAGTCGGACTGCGGCGCAGTAGCGGCGGTGGTCTGGGCGATTCCCGGCACAGCGCAAAGCAGTACAAAAATAGCGGCAGCAGAGAAAATTTTCATTGCACGCCAATGGAACCATAAGAAACGGCGAAAAGTCGAGCGGCGGGAATGAACTGGAAATCAGAAGAACGACACAATACACTACTGTTATGCACATATACGACGCATTGTGCGTATTCGAGGCATAAATGCACTTCCAAGTGGAATTCGATCGCGAAGAAGACGGACGCTGGATCGCAGAAATCACCAACCTGCCCGGCGCTATGGCTTACGGCGCAACAAAAGAAGAGGCGCTAGCAGCTGTCGAAGCAATTGCGTTGCGCGCGTTGGCTGATCGTCTTGAAAATGAGAGAGAATCCCTCAAATCCAGTGTCGAGTTTGCCTGCGCGTGAGCCATTGGCCGAGTACCCGCGCAAAACTCGTTCTTAGGGCTCTCAAAAGAATTGGATGGGAAGAATCAGAGCAGGTTGGTTCTCACTTGAAGCTCACACGCCCCGGATATGGGACTTACATCTGGTCATTCCATGATGGCGAAGAGATTGGCCCGAGGATGTTGGCGCGTATCGCAAAACACACAGGCTTGAAACCGGAGGACTTGTAGCTTCCGGGCTAGCAATACTTCAAACCATTCGTCATTGTGCCATACTCGGGCATGCTTCTCAGAGCCGCAGAACCGAATGATGCCATGAGTGTGGCACGAGTGCATGTTCGGTCGTGGCAGGTAGCTTACCGAACGCTCCTTCCAGATGAGTATTTAGACCAGCTTCGCCCGGATGATCGTGCGCAGAAGTATGATTTCACAAATGTAGATCCGCGAAAACCCTACACCATCGTTGCCGTGGATGGAGCGGCCATCTGCGGGTTTGCGACCACTGCTCCGGCCCGTGACCTGGATGATTATGGCGAGTTGTACGCGCTTTATGTGAATCCTGAACAGTGGGGCGAGGGGATTGGAGTTGCGCTTATATCCGCCGCTCGAGACCGTCTACTTGAGCTTGGATTTCAACGTGCATGTCTCTGGCTCATCGTCGGCAACACCCGCGCGGCCCGCTTTTATGAGAGAGATGGGTGGCGTCCGGATGGAGAGCGGCGGACAGACTTGGTGTGGGGAGTGACTGTTGATGAAATCCGTTATCAGCGCGTCTTATAGATTGCAGCTTCCGAACTGAGAAAGGTCTTGCTCACTGCTGGTTTTATATTGCCCGTATCCATGAAGGTCTTATGATGCGCTCTGCCCCTATCTTCGCGCTCTTGTTCTGCATGGTTGTTGCTGGTGCGAACGCGCAGCAGAGCGATGGCAATCAGACAGTCCTGACGGTGCGCTCCAATCTGGTGGAGGTGCCGGTCCTTGTAAAAACTAAGTCAGGAAAGGTAGTTTTTGCGCTGACTGCGGATGATTTTCTGCTCACCGATAACGGCGTGCCTCAGAAGCTTACTCTCGACCAGGATACGGATTCGCAGCCGCTGGCCCTGGCAGTCGTCGTTCAGACAGGCGGCACCGGAGTGAGCCATCTTGCTGACTATCGGCAGCTCGATCCGATTCTGGATGCGCTGATTGGTCAGGTGGAACACCACGTCGCCGTCATCGGCTTTGACAGCTCGCCTCATCTGGTGCTGCCGTTCACGCAAAACACAGACGATGCCTCCGGGGCAATCGCAAATCTGCAGCAGGGAGATCCAGGCGCCGCGATTTTAGACGGAGTGGCATTCGCTGTTGCGCAGCTGCGGACGCAACCTGCGAACTATCGGCGGGCCATTCTCCTGCTCAGCGAAACGATTGACCAGGGCAGCAAGACAACACTCAATGAGGCCCTTCGCCTGATCAGCGACACCAATACGACGATGTACAGCTTCGCGTTTTCGAGCACGCGGTCGGCGGTTTCGCATGAAGCATCCAAATTCAGCTATGGAGGCACCACCGAAGTCGGCCCCGCACATGGCTGCTTCAGTCATGACGGAGCTAACGCTGAGTATGACGGCCATTACAGCAAGCAGGTGCTCGATTGCATCAGCCAGCTGGCTCCTCCGGTTCGGCTGGCCACCCTGGCTTTTGTTTCGGCACGCAACTCGCTGCGCACGAATACGGCCGAAGCCATTGCACAACTCACCGGAGGCGAGTTCGTCCACTTCCGCAATGCCAAAGACCTGCAGCAGGGCCTGATCGCTGTTTCACACGATGTGCCGAATTATTATGTACTTAGCTTCCATCCGGAAACTCCTGCTCCTGGCATTCACAAACTGCATGTGGAGCTCAAGGACCGCCCTCAACTTGAGCTGAAATCGCGCGATGAATACTGGATCGACGGCGAAGCAGCAGACGTTGCCAACCCCACAAAATCGCAGTAAAATTAAAAGATTGCAGGGAAAGGTTTTTTGAATCATGCCAAAGCAGGGTATTCATCCTAACTATCAGGAAACTCGGGTGGTTTGTGCGTGCGGGAACACTTTCGTGACCCGTTCCACCCACAAGGGCGACATCCATCTTGAAATCTGCTCGAACTGCCATCCGTTCTTCACCGGCAAGCAGAAGCTGGTGGACACGGCAGGCCGCGTCGAGCGCTTCCGCCGCAAGTACGCGAAGGCGGAGACGACTTCGAAGTAACCGGACTCCGGATTGCTTGAAATAAGAGAAAGCCTCCGGGAAGCCGGAGGCTTTGCTGTGTAACGGGCAAGGATGAAGAAGCACTGGGACAATCCGCTGGAACACGCCATGCCGGAAGACGTGCGCGTGCCCGCGTCTGTCCGCATCGGCAATGTAACGGTCGCTCCGGCAACCGTGCTTGCGCCGATGGCAGGAGTCACGGACACTGTTTTTCGCCGCTTCATCCGCAACGCCAGTGCTTTTTCTTCAAGCGCTGACTCCGGGGCATCGGTCGAATCGGAGATCACGAACCAGCAGTCGGGCTGCGGGCTGATCATGACCGAGTTCACCTCGGCGGACGGTCTTGCGCGCATGCGCGAATCGAAGCGCAAGCGTTACCTGACGTTCTATGACGACGAGCATCCGATCTCGGCGCAGCTCTTCGGCTCGAACCCAGGCACTCTGGCCGATGCTGCGCGCATCGTCGAGGACACGGGCTTCGACATGGTCGACCTCAACCTCGGCTGCCCGGCCAAGCGCGTCGTCTCGTGCAACGGAGGCAGCGGGCTCCTGCGCGATCTGCCGCTGATAGCGAATATCTTCGAATCTGTGCGCGCAGCGGTTACGATTCCCTTCACCGTGAAGTTTCGCCTGGGATGGAACGACAACCACATCATCTGCGTTCCGCTGGCGAGGCTGGCAGAAGAAAGCGGACTCAATGCAGTCGCGCTTCATGCGCGTACGCGTGAGCAAGGCTATTCAGGCCAGGCGCGGTGGGAACACATCGCTGAGGTTAAAAACGCGGTGCGCATTCCCGTCATCGGCAATGGAGATGTGCGCACTCCGGAAGATGCCTGCGCTCTCGTTGCCAGGACCAACTGCGACGCGGTGATGATTGGACGGGCCGCGCCGGCGAACCCATGGATCTTCCGCCAGATTGCTCAGTACACGGCGACGGGCCGCTACGATGAGCCGACCGATCTCGACCGTTACCACATGATCCGGACATATTTCGAGATGCTGATCGATGAAGGCAATCCGGAAGCGCAGGGCAAGATGAAGCAGTTTGCTTCATGGTTCACACATGGCGTACCCGGAGGGGCTGCGCTGCGCAAGTCGATCTATGAGTCGAAGACAGGCGAGGCGGTTCTGGATGCCGTGGAGCAGTTCTTTGAGCCGAAGTTAGCAGCGTCAGAAGCAGCATCTATTCTAGTTGCCGGTTGAAGGAATTGGTCGCACTTCTTTTCCGGAAAATGACTCTTAGCCGTTTGCGCCAATGTTCGTCGAGCGCTACCAGCATCCACTCTACTTCCGGTTTTAAATGGCGCAGTACGGTCTCGTTTGCTGGATGAATGCGGAGCGCCGGAGCTACCAGCATGAGCAGCGGCGCATTTGCTGACAGCTCCATACCTGGGAAGTATCCATGCTTCTGCAGTACGCCATCCGCATGCACCTGACGCACGCGGATCCAGTAATCCAGTCCTTGCAGGGGCAGGTGCAGGTCTTCGTCAGCCTTGATTTCGAGAACGACCAGGCGGCCGGCGCGCGTGGCGCCGAGAAGGTCGATCATGCCGCGGTCGCCTCCGGAGAATGCAGGCACCTGTGTGTAGACAAACTCTTCGCGGATGGAAGGCTCAATCTCGGCAAGACTCTGGCGCAGTTCGGATTCGAGCCAGCGTTCCGGCTGCAGGCGATACAGCGGATTGCGTGCACTGCCTCCAGGGAAACGGCCCTCTGAAACGCGCGCCATCAATTCTTTGAATAACTCTTCGGTCTGGTCTATAAGCGGAGTTTCGTTCGGGCCCGCGCCGAAGGTGATGGAGTCCTGCCGCGCGAATGATCCCGGCACGAGGCCATGCTGCACATGCGCGAACTCCAGGCCATGAATGCGAAAGCTGATTTCGCTGGTGCTCAGCGCGCGAACTTCAGTACGAGCCTCCATCCCTGATGGAAGCAGGCCCAGCACACGATCGATGGCAGACTGCATGCGCTCTTTCGCGCGGCCTGGATCAAAAGCATGCATGAGGCGCGTCTCTAAATTGCCTTCTTCAATAACAACCTGAGTCAGCTCTTCGCCGTGCTCTTCGAGCTCGTATAGCTCCCATTTAGCGAAAGCGGGGTTGAGCCATGCCATGCGCGCGCGCGTTGTGTCTGCACCGCCTTCGGGCACGATGACTTTCAGCCCTTCAAAGAGGCGCCTGTCGCCGCTATGATCGCGGCAGTAGTCAAGCCACAGAATGCCGAGCGTCAGGACGCCGTCGATGGTGGCCTGTGTCTCCTCGACATTTATGGCGATGACCGCCCACGCCTTTGGCCCGCGCACGAGCGTAGCGCGCGCGTATGCCGGGCCGAAGCTGTGCTCGAGATCAATCGCATTGTGCAGATCGCCAATGCTGTAATCGGCAAATGCGCGCGTGAGAACGCGCTCCAGTGTCCGGAGATAACGCTTGCGTGTGGCCTCGCGGGCAGTTGGCGTGCGCGTGTCGCGGTCCGGAACGAGTTCGAGCGACTGCGGGCGGCTTTGTCCAAAGCGGCGCGTTTCGATGCGCAGCGTATCTTTGCGCGCGGTGATTCCGGTGACGGTGCGCACGAGATTGCGCTCCTCGGACCAGAGCTGCAGCACACAGCGGCCGTGCTCGGCTGAGAGCGCGTAGCGGGCCTTCTGCATCTCGAAGAGCACGCGGCCATCCTCAAGCACGGCGGCAAGCGGATGCTCGGACAGAAATTCCTCGAGCGCGCAGGCAAGCTCCGCCGGGGAAACTTCGCTTTTTACGGGAGGCATTAAGAAAACTATGCTCACCCGCAGCCGGCACGGGCAAGTATTTTCACGCTACCAGCCCATGCGTTTGCGCAATTCGGTAACGTGGGCGACATGGTGGCGGCAGTGCCAGTCGTAATTCTGGATGACTTCAGCCAGCCGCTGGCGGCCATTCTCAGAATGCACATAGCCGCGCTGCCAGTTTTCTTCGCTAAGAGATTGAAAGAGTGTCACCCAGCGGCGATGCAGGGTATCGACCAACTGCAGCGACACATCAACAGGCAGGGTGTGTGCGTCCTCAAGCCCGGCCCAGAGATTTTCGTCATAAGCTGCGACTTCAGGCCAGTCTTCGGTGAGAGCGCGGCGGCTCCGGACATATGCATTGATGTGGCTGTCGGCAACATGGTGGACAACCTGGCGGACGGTCCATCCGCCCTCGCGATAGGGAGTGTTCAGTTGCGCGTCAGTGAGCCCCTGTACAGCGTTCTTCAGGTTTTCCGGCAAGGCGGCAATCACAGCAATCGAGGCACGGCGCTGTTCGGGTGTCTGCTCAACAGCGCCGGCAAAATCTCCAATGGGGTAGCGGGGATCTGCGCTCATGACGGCAGAGCTCTAGCTAGCGAACACGGTGGTGGTGGCGATGGTAGCGGCGGTGGTGGTGATGTGGCTGAGCAAATGCGGACGCCGAGAACAACAACACCAAGGACAGGACGACAAGCTTCTTCATGCCCTGATCGTAGCAAGAGAAAGTTAAAAGTTACTCTGTGGAAACTCAGAAACGAACCAAAAGCGCTAACGGTGTTCGACGAGGCGTCAATACCCCTTATCTGGATGCGTCTCAAATCGCCGAAAGAAGCTTGATTCGAGGTAGTGCGGCTTTGCGGGATTGTTGGCAACAGCACAGACAAGGTCAGCGTAAAAGGCATTGAACTGCGCGGCAGCCGCAAGATCGACTGGCTGGGTCAGGTCGTCGTCGGTCGAGTGATAGCGCTCTGCCAGCCATCCGCGCCATGCCTTGTACTCGGGTGATCCGGCTTGCCAGCCGAACTTCATTGCCAGGGCGGGCACTCCGGCCTGCACAAAGCTGTACTGGTCGGTGCGGATGAATGAGTTGCGATCGGGCTCTGGATCACCGGCAATCTCGATGTGGTGTGCTGCTCCTGCTTCGCGTGCCTGGTCGGCGAGCGTTGATTGCTCGAGCCCCTGGACATGCAGCTTTTTAAGAGCAAAAAGAGGCATGAACATATCAAGATTCAGGTCGGCTACGATGCTGTCTTCCGGAACCGTAGGGTGTCCGGCAAAGAAGCGTGAACCCAGCAATCCCTTCTCTTCCGCAGTGAAGATGAGGAAAAGCAATGACCGCTTCGGGCGCTCGCCGCTCTGGCTGATTGCCTTCGCTGTTTCGAGAACAGTGGCCACACCGGAGGCGTCGTCCATTGCTCCGGCATAGATGGTCTTGCCGTGGATCGGCTCGCCTACACCCAGGTGATCCAGGTGGGCGGAGACGATCACATACTGCGCCTTAAGCTGCGGGTCGGAACCGGGGAGCACGGCGGCGATGTTGGGCGAGGTAACATGCGAGGTCTCGGTGGCCACTGTCGCGTGAATGCTTTTGTTCAGAGCAAAACGGGGCAGCGGCTTCTGCGCATCGGCTAGCGCTAATATTTCGGCGATGGTATGCCCGGTGCCGGCAAAGAGCTTGTCAGCCTGCGCCGGGTTAAAGGTCGCAGTAAAGAGTGTGCCGTGATCATCGGCCAGGGCTGGATGGCGTTCGGCAACCGCGTTGTCTCCCGGAACCGCCGCCAAACGCATACCGGGCTGCGAGGAACTCGAGGCGATACGCTGCCAGCCAAAATCCATAGATTTGGGAGTGGGAATGGAGATCATGCCCAGGGCGCCTGAGTCGCGGATCGCTTTGGTGAGGGGCGAGGTACGCGCGAAGGATTTCAGTGGACCAGGCAAATCGGCGGGGCCTCCATTGACCAGCACTACAATCTTGCCTTTGAGCGCGGACTTGGGTAGCTCGGGTGAATTGAAATCGTCATAACCGGCCTCAGGAAGATGCAGGCCATATCCGATGAAGACGAGCGGCGCATCGATGGTCCGGGGCTGCGGCATGCGGGTACCCAGAATGGCGTCATCACCCAGCACAAGTGCGGTCTGTTTTCCGTTTTCTATCAGGGAGATTGCGGAATTCTTAGCAATGACACGCTGCACATCAAAGTGGACTGGCTGGTAGTAGGTTCCGTCCACGCCGGCGGGCTTCAGCCCCCATGATTTGAACTTGTCGACGACGTAGGCAGCAGCCTTCAGGTATTCTTCGCTGCCGGTGAGGCGCCCCTTCATGGAAGGATCAGCAAGGTAGCGGATATGCGCCCACCAGGCTTGTCCACGGTCCTCATCGCTGGTTTGCGCTGCCGCGGTTACGCAGATTGCGGCAAGCAAAATTCGTGAAACCACCCCGTAGCGGGAAATGACTCTCATAAATGGCCTGGCAATGAAATCTATACGGTCAAAGTAGCCGATAAGACAGATGAAAACAATGTAAAATTCCGCGATTGTGATCCGGCTGTGCCGTGATACGGTGTGAGCAGTGAGTTTCCTCATCAGGATAAGAAAACCAGGCTCTGCCTGTGCGGGGCCGTGCTTTTTTGCCATTTCAGGCTGCATTGTTATCGCGATGTTTTGCAGCCTGACATTTGCGCAACAGGCGCCATCGGTCGTCCAGCCCGGTGCGCCGGGAACTCCGAGCAAGAAGCTCCCGCCTTCTACTTCCGGCGTCGCTCCGCATGCCTCGCAGGCTGACATTGATTTCATGCAGGGCATGATCATGCATCATTCCCAGGCGGTAGAGATGACCGCTCTGATTTCCTCGCACACGGAGAACAAGGCGATTCGCGCTCTGGGCGCTCGCATCAGCCTTTCGCAAAGCGATGAGATCAAGTTCATGAAGCGGTGGCTCGCGGCGCGCGGCCAGTCTGATTCGATGGCAATGCCGGGCATGCCCGATATGGACAAGAGCGGCAAACCCATGCAGGCAATGCCAGGCATGCTCACTCCCGAACAGATGAGCGCATTGCGCCAGGCAAAGGGCGACGAATTCGACCACCTGTTTTTGACCGGAATGATTCAGCACCACAACGGCGCACTGATCATGGTGAAAGATCTATTCGATAACCCTGGCGCAGGGCAGGACGCCGAACTGTTCGACTTTGCGACCGATGCGGATAATACGCAACGGGCTGAGATCAGAATCATGCAAGACATGTTGAAGGAGAAACGATGAAACACAAGCAAGCTTTTCGCCTTATGGGCGCAGCTCTTGCCTTGGCCATGACGTGCACAAACACAAATAATTTATGGGCACAGCAACAGAACGCTCCGGCTGCAAAGGATGCGAAGCCGGCTCAGGCGGAAGAAGATTCATCCAAGCCCGAGACTCCTGATCCGCTGCCGCCAGGCATGACCGGATCGACGACAAACGATCCGCGCGCAGCGTTAAAGCCTGGCCTCTACGATGCCGGCGAAGCTGCAATGGGTATGGAGCACCTTGCCTTTCTGAAGAAGCCTGATACTTTCCAGTTGCCTTCCTCCAATCCTGATGATCCGGTTGTGCAGAAAACTCTGGGCACGCTCGGCGTAGGCAACACAGCCAAGATGCCTAAGCCAATGCAGCTGGTGATTGCACAGCTTGCCTTTGCGAACTCGGATTTTGCCTTTCAGGGAACGCATCTGTTTCAGGGCAACTTCTATGGCGTGAACTTCTACGATATTTCCAATCCGGCAAAGATTTCGCTGATTACTTCGCTGGTGTGTCCGGGCGGGCAGGGCGACGTTTCGGTATACAAGAACCTGCTGTTCATGTCGGTCGAAATGCCGAATGGACGCCTGGACTGCGGGACGCAGGGCTTTCCGCCGCTGCCTCCACCGGAGCCGGGACACGAGAAGGAGCGCCGTCTGCCGGCAGCGAGTCCGGACCGTTTTCGCGGCGTGAGAATCTTTGACATTGCCGACATCCGGAATCCTAAACAAGTGGCTGCAGTGCAGACCTGCCGCGGCTCGCACACGCACACGCTCGTCATCGATCCCAACGACAAGGACAATGTCTATATCTATGTCTCGGGAACTTCGTTTGTGCGGCAATCAGAAGAACTGGCCGGATGTTCGAATGAGGCTCCGGATAAAGACCCGAATACATCGCTCTTCCGCATCGACGTAATCAAAGTCCCGGTTGCTGCGCCAGATCAGGCCAAGGTGGTCTCCAGCCCGCGCGTGTTTATGGATGCGCGTACGGGAGCGCTGAACGGGCTGAACAACGGCGGAAGCCATGGCAAGGGCGCCGAAAAACCTGCGGACACGAACCAGTGCCACGACATCACCGTGTATTCGGCGATTGGGCTGGCGGCAGGAGCCTGCTCGGGCAATGGCATTCTGCTCGACATCAAGGACCCGGAGCATCCGAAGCGCGTGGATGCGGTGAATGATCCGAATTATTCCTACTGGCATTCGGCTTCTTTCTCGAATGACGGAACCAAGGTCGTATTCACTGACGAATGGGGCGGCGGGTTGCAGCCGCGCTGCCGTCCGACCGATCCCAACAAGTGGGGAGCGGATGCGATCTTCAGTCTGAAGGACGATAAGCTCTCGCTGGCCAGCTACTACAAGATGCCCGCGGCACAGACGGCAACGGAAAACTGCGTGGCGCACAATGGATCGTTGATCCCGGTGCCGGGACGCGATATTGAAGTTCAGGCATGGTACCAGGGCGGCATCTCTGTAATGGACTTCACCGATGCGGCGCATCCTTATGAAATTGCCTACTTCGATCGCGGACCGATTGATCCCAAGACGCTCATTCTGGGCGGAGACTGGTCGGCGTACTGGTACAACGGCTACATCTATGGATCAGAGATTGCTCGCGGGCTGGATGTCTTCCGTTTGACGCCGACAAAGTTTCTGACGCAGAACGAGCTTGACGCGGCGAATCTGGTGCAGCTCAGCGAATTGAATGTGCAGAACCAGCAGAAGATCATATGGCCCTCGAACCTCACAGTTGCACGGGCTTATGTGGACCAATTGGAGCGCTCGCAGGCTCTGGCTCCGAAGAGAGTTGCTGCACTGAACAATGCAATCGGACGCGCGCAGAAATCGCACCTTGCCAGAAAGGACGTAGCAAAACTTCACGGCCTGGCTGCGTCGGTTGAGACAGATGCATCTGCTGCTAAAAACTCTGAGGACGCTAACCGGCTGCACTTACTGGCGCAGATACTCGAGAGTCCGAAAGCCTGATAGACAGACTCGTCATGGCTCCGCAGGGTTGGGCACCGAACGTATCGCCTCGCGGAGCCACAGATGACGGACAATGCTCGTTTCATTACCACACGTTCAGGTCAAGGTCGAAGCTGTGCCTCACCTGCCCGCTCACTGCTGTGACGGTAATGTTGTAGTTCTTGACCTGATCCGGCTGGAAGCCGCATCCGGAGAGTGAGGCAAGACCCGCCAGCGTAGCAACTACAAAGATAGCCGGCATGATATGGCGACGGAACCGACGTACTCCCGCCAGCGGCAACAATAGGAACGCAAGAGCCAGTGGCGCTTCACGCTCGAAGGGATTGCTCTTCTTTGCAGTCGTCGTAGGAGCTGCTGTCTGGATCGTCAGGGTCACAGTCTGTGCTCCACCATGGGCCTCGATGCTGACCGGTGAGAAGGTTGCCGCCGCGCCTGAGGGCAAGCCAGTTGCTATAAAGCTGACCTGCGACGGATAGGAGCCGTAACTCGGGCTGACCTGAAAGGTGAATTTCGCGGGCGCTCCTGGCAGTACGGTTTGGCTTTGCGTATTGGCGGCGACGTTCAGCGTGAAATCAAGACTAGCAACAGGAATGCTGATTGCCGTGCTGCTGCTGGAGGTGGTGAAATTCGGATCTCCTCCATAGGTTGCGATCAGAGAGTGGGTCGTTCCCGCTGCAAGTGTTGAAGTGGTATAGCTGGCGATTCCATCCGTCAGCGTTACAGTACCCAGCAATGTGCCTGCATCATAGAAATTCACGCTGCCTGTTGGGGCTCCGGTGGTAGATGACTGTACGTGTGCTGTGAGAGTGAGGCTCTGACCAGGCGTGATAGAACTGGCGCTGTCGCCGAGTGTGGTCACAGTCGCAGCGCGGGTTACAGTCAGTGTGCCGTTGGTCGCACTCACGGTGTAGTTGTTCAGCGCTGCGCCGCTCACACTGGGAATGATGGCATACGTTCCTGCGTTCGAACTTTGCGTGGCTGCTGTGGAGAAGCTCTGAGTAAACGCATCGTTGCTCACTGTGCCGGTGACTGATCCGCTAAAAGCGGCATTCGCCGCGCCGTAGGCACGTGTGGCATTGTTCGCTGTGATGCTGAGTGCGGCCGGCGTCACGGTGATGCTGGTAGTCGCTGTTGCCGTGCTGTAGTCCGCGGTGTTGGTGGGAGTGAATGTGGCTGTAAGCGTGTGCGTTCCGGTATTCAGTACCGTGCCTGACGGCGGGTTATACGTAAATGTTCCCGGAGCTGTTGCTGTAGCGTTGAGTTGCGAGGCTGACAGCGGAGTTCCGTATGCGATTGCATGGGGCGCCTGCCAGGACAATGTCGGTGCTTGGCTGTCAACCGTCTCGGTCAGAGTTCCAGCGCTGGCGGCATAATCGTCGTCTCCGGAATAGCTCGCTGTGATGGTGTGGCTGCCGCCGCTCAGATGCGCCGCGAGTGCAGCGGAGCCACTGTTCAGAGTGGCCGTGCCAAGCGTTGTTATTGTCCCATTGATCGTGTCCGTGAAGGTTACTCCTCCAGTCGCTGCCGGTTGATCTACAGTCGCGGTAAAGGCTACGCCTGTTCCAAATGGAACCGGATTTGCGCTGGCGGTGAGTGTGGTGGTTGTCGGCCCCACGACCTGAAATTTCAGCGAGGCTATATTACCGATCTCCGGTGAGTTGCCGTTTACGCTGCCTGTGCTGAATGAACCGCCCTCATTTCCATATGCGGCAAAGGCATACAGAGTGTGCTTGCCCAGGGAGAATGAAGCAGCAGGCGACGGGATGTTGAAGGTTGCGGGATTGGAGCTGCTCGCCTCTGGACTTACCTGCGTCCATGCGCCGTTCTGTCCGTCCACCTGATAGTAGAGTGAAGTCGGTTTCGGATTAGCCGCTCCGCTCACGGCACTGTAAGTGGGACTCGATGTATAGGAGCTGTTGACTGTCGCTGAAAAAGTCGGCGTCCCGGTCGTCGTCTGATAAACGCTGTCGCTATTCGATGTACTTCCATCCAATGCCAGAGTTATATCCATAGGCACTGGTACCAGCTGCGCAGATGCCGGTGAAACGCCTTCTATCACTGCCACATTATTTCCATTTGTGTTGGCGACGTAGATTAGATTGGTGACCGGATTTACTGTTACAGCCAGAGGGTTGGCACCGTTTACCGGTACCGTAGCTGTAGCTGAATGAGTGACGCCATCGATCACAGCTACAGTACCGTCATCGTAATTGGGCACATAAACCTGATTGGTGATCTGGTTTATTGCCAATGCCTTCGGCTCTCCGCCCACTGGCACGGTTTTTAAGATCGTGTTGGAGGCGCCGTCGATTACCATCACAGTGTTGTCGCCAACATTGGCCACATATACCTGATTGGTGACTGAATTCACCGCCACCGCCCAAGGGTTGACGCCCGCGTCAATGGAAGAAGTTACAGTGTTGGCCGCCCCATCGATCACCGTGACCGTGTTATCGACAGCATTCGTAACATAGATCCGGTTCATCACCGGATTCACTGCCAAGGCAGTTGGAGTGCTGCCCACCGATACCGTTTTTATGATCGAGTTTGTTGGATCATTCGATGCCCCGTCGATGACCGCGACCGCGTTGTCGAGAGCATTCGCGACATAGATCCGGTTCGTCACCGGATTCACTGCCAGCGCGATCGGGACATTGCCTACCTGCACCGTCTCGATGACTGATTTTGCTGGATCGTTCGAGGAGCCGTCGATTACTGTCACTGAACCGCTGCTATGTGAACAGTCACCTTTATTTGCTACATAGACGCGGTTCGTTACCGAATTTACGACCATCGCCCATGGATGGCAACCTACGGGTATTGTTGCTGTTACTGTGTTCGAGGCGCCGTCGATCACCATCACAGTGCCGTCAGAATAATTGGCAACATATATCTTATTGGTCGCAGGATTTACTGCCAGTACCCACGGATTGCTGCCTACAGTTACCGGCTTCGAAGTATTGTCAGTACCGTCGATCACCGTCACTGTGCTCCCGCCATAGTTGGGGACGTAGAGCTGGTTTGTCACCGGGTTGACAGCCATGCCATACGGATTGGCTCCAGTAGGAATGTTTGCAATAACTGTCTGTGCGTAGACAGGTCTTGCCGCTGCGCACAAAGCGAGCAGAGCCAGACACGCGGGCCAACGCGGGTTCGATCTTTGAGAACGGCGTCCGAAGCTGTGCAGCGACAGAACGGAGGACAAGACAGACAGCGATTTCAGCATCATACGAGATACCCTGGCAGTGAACTTTGGACGCACAAATACGCACGCCCGAATCAACTACTGGAGACAGGGACCTCTGAAGAAATACGTTTTCGCGTGAAATCTTTAGGGGGATTGGGCCCTTCGCCTTATTCCTGAGCTTCAAGGGGATTTGAAAGTCCCTCTTAAGATCAGTGACCAGGATGTTATGCCGGAGCTAATAGGCCAGACAAGCCCAAAATAGTTACCATTCCATAAGTCAGTAAGCTCAAAATAGTCATCATTCGGGGAGGTTACTCTGCTTCCACTTTGGACATCTACCCGAAGTTCTAAAACTGGAGGCCCACGCTCCGGATGGTATTGATCAGCTTAGCTTTTCATGCGGACTTCTATCTTAGATATCAGCCCCTCAAGCCAGTTGCGAATCAGACTGTTCGATAGTGCCATCGGTAATGAGAACGCCATGATCCGATATACGTCGCTTCGCCGGATCTTTGAGGCCTTCGCCGGATCAAGCCAGCGGTCGTTGCTTACGAGAAGCAGCAGCGTCTCGAGACCGATGGCGATGGGCCACACACAGGCCAGCCGCAATCGCATGGAGAAAGGGGAAAGAGCGAGCGTGTATGCAATGGCCTCACGATAGTGGCCGAGAGCTTTCCTGACCAGTTCGAACAGGAGCGGGCGCGCACGCAGAGATGTTTCCGGCGACAGAAAGTCGCGCGCAGTCAAGCCATATTCAGCGAGCATCGTCTCTGGGAGATAACAGCGTCCGATGCGCAGGTCTTTGCCGCAGTCGCGCAGAATATTGGTCATCTGCAGGGCTTTTCCGAAGCGGATGCCGCGATCAAGCATCGCTTCGGGAGGAGCAGTGATCGCTCCAGGAACGTGGGCATAAGTCATCTTCGTCCAGAATTCGCCCACGCATCCGGCAACCAGGTATGTGTATCGATCGAGATCGGCGAACTCCTGAAGAGCTGCTATTTCGCCAGAGGATTCGTCAGGGAAAGTATGCAGATCGAACTCCATGCCCGCGCTGAGGGTAGTGACGATCTCGCATACCGCCTTTCGATCAGACTCGCCCAGTTGAGAAAGAAGGATCAGAGCTGATCCAAGCGACTCGAGTAGAACCTTTTCATCGGAATCTTTTTGCTGGGCAGCTACCTCCACTTGCATGCGCTGGAGCGACTCTTCATCGGAAACGCCGTTCACCTGGCGGCGGAGCGACAGGAGCAACTCCATACGCTTTCCGGACGGAATCAGCGATGTGTCCGCAATAGTGTCTGCCGCGCGCGCCAATAGATATGCAAGGCCAACTGGATCGCGCATGCCAACGGGCAGTATACGGAGTGTGAGATAAAAGGAGCGGGAGACACTTTTCAGCAGAGTGCCGAGAAGGACAGCTCGAATGGAGTCAGACATGGATTCCTGTTAATTCTATCTGGAGCCTCCCAGGCTCCGGCATACAAAAATGGCGGCAGGTAACATGGATGGAAATTCAACCTGCATATAGTTGGTGAACTGTTTAAGTGGGAGCGGCGTGGGTTCACCGGAACGTTCGAAACGACACAACAACTGAATGTGAGGTGGATCGTGATGAATCGAAGAGATTTTCTGGCTTCGACCGCTATGCTTCCGAGTGCTTTTGTGCAGGCGTCCCAGCAGATTACTCATGTCGATACACAGCAGAATGGTCCGCCTCTCAATAGTTCCGTGGTGAAAGACGCATCCCTTCCAGCAGAAGGGAACGCCCCCGGTGCGAAGGCAAAGGTGCATTTCAACGGCCCCACGAAGCAGTTGGCGGCAGTAGCATCTGGCTCCGTCACACTGGAGCCCGGTGCCCGGCCGCACCCGCCTCACCGCCATCCGGAAGAGGAATTCGTGATCATCGCCGCTGGAACCGGCGAAATCGTAGTCGATGGAGTGGTAACACAAGTAGGCCCCGGTGACATGATGTATGCCGAAGCCAACGTGTTGCATGGCATCGTGAACACGGGCAGCACCATGATGACGTTCTACTTTACAAAAATCCTGGCGAAGAATGCCTGAGGACGCACAGATGTATTGCCGTTCGCGCTCCGATAATCGCCGATCAAGTATTCATTGAGCGGAATCTCTGAGAAGCGCATAGACAAGTACTCTATGGACAATTGACTCCATAGACTCTCTGGTTCTTTATTCATGAGCAGAGCTTATCCAGAATCACGTCCACCACATCTGAAGCCATGCACTGAAGTTCGGCGTCGCTGTAGGATTTGCCTACTCCTGCCAAAAGGCGGTCCAGAACATCTCCGGTCAACGAATCGTGAAGAATTACTGCCATCCTCTCTATCGAAACGCTGGTTCGGCACACTTCTTTTCGATGATTTTCCAGCAAGGTTCGTACGATGGAGATTGTCTTTGCTGGTCCGTGGACATACCATGCTTCCCCGAGTTCCGGGCAGTTTGCCGCTTCACCGATCACGAGACGGTGTAGTTCAACAGATCGTTTATCTGTGATCTTTTTCAGGATATGGAAGGCGAGCTTCTTCAGGCTTTGTTCGAACGTGAGTCCGGCGTAATCGATTTTTGACAGAGGCTCATTGAACTCCCGGCAAAGCTTCGCGATGCTGCTGATGAACAGGCCGCATTTCCCGCCAAATTCGATATAGACAGTGCTCTTCGATCCTCCGGCCACTTGTACGATCTGATCGACCGTGACTCCCTCGTAGCCCTTCTTTAAAAAGAGGTTAGCTGCTACTTTTTGTAATTTGTCATTGCGAACCTCACCGCGTGAGCGCTTTTCAGGCATTCCTCTCCATTCCCTAAAAATCCATAAGCATATTTTAGAAAATTACATCAGGGCTGCTGGATTAAATCTATTATGATGTACTGTACATTACAGTACTAGTACGATGGAACGTGACGCACAGTGAAACCGCTGACGAGTATATGAGAAATTATCTGCAGTAACCCATCCTCATGTAAGTCTACGTAATTAGATCAATTGGAGCTGAAGAGATATGAGAGTTACACCGATTCTGCAGGTCTTGCTGGCAATCGCCCCCGCATTTCTTCCTTCCGCACAGGCACAGCAGGTCGTCACAGGTCAGGCTGCCTTCGGCGACTGGAATCAACAGCAGCCTGGTACCCGTCGCAAGATTACGGTCGCCGATCTGCCCGCACCCAAGCCTCAGGAGGCTGTTAATAATACGCCTCACTTGATTCCGCGTCCAAAGGATGCCTGGCCAATTGCGCCTGCGGGTTTCAAGGTGACGCTTTATGCCGGAGGCGATGCCGTTCCCATGCAACGTGCTGACAATAAGGAGCACATGCAGCTGAGTGGGGGAACATTCACCATGCCTCGCCTGCTCAGAACAGCGCCCAACGGCGATATCTTTGTCGCTGATTCAGGCGCAGGCGCCATCCTGATCCTTCGCGGCGTAGGCGCCGATGGCAAAGCGGCGCACATCGAAAAGTTTGCTACGGGCCTCGATCATCCGTTTGGCCTCGCCTTTTATCCTGCCAGAAACCCCCAGTATCTTTACGTCGGCAATGCCACGACCATACAACGATTTCCCTATCACACCGGAGACCTGCACGCGACCGGCACTCCTGAAACGATCGTTCCCGATATTCCTGGATATGCCCAGTTGATGGGCGGGGGTCATTGGACTCGCGATGTGGTCTTCACCAAAGACGGCAAAAGCATGCTGGTTTCAGTAGGTTCAGGATCGAATGCTGACGATCCTGACACGCATCCTAAAGAGTTTCACCGGGCCGATGTCCTGGAATATACGCCGGAAGGGAAATTCGTTAAAGTGTATGCCTCCGGTATCCGCAACTGCGTCGGCGAGGCGATCAACCCCATCACCGGACAGCTGTGGTGCTCGACCAACGAACGCGACAATCTCGGCAACCATCTTGTTCCCGACTATGTGACTTCGGTCAAGGAAGGCGGTTTCTACGGCTGGCCCTGGTACTATATCGGCAATCACCAGGACCCGCGTCTTCCTCAGCCATGCGCAAATGGCACCGGACCCAATCCACAGGCGCAAGCATTGACTCCGGAACAGGCCAACAATTGCAAGCGGGTAGACATCGGCTCCAAAGTGATTGTGCCGGATGTTCTCGTTCAGCCGCACATGGCTTCGTTGGAGGTGCTGTTTTATCCACCTGGGGGCAATTTCCCCCACGAGTTTGATGGCGATGCCTTTGCTGCGGAACACGGCTCCTGGAACCGTGCGAACCGCGCTGGCTATGAAATCATCAGAATCCCGATGCACAATGGCCACGCATCGGATGGCAGCTATGAAGATTTCCTTTCTGGCTTCGTCACCCAGGACGGACAGGTGTGGGGCCGGCCTGTAGGAGTGGCAGTAGGCAGTGACGGCGCACTATACGTCAGCGACGACGGTTCGCGCAGCATATGGCGCGTGGCCTACACCGGCAAGTGACTCAAGATCGGCCTTCGCCAAAGGAGTAACTATGAACTTGAAACGTCGTAGCGTGGGGATAGCCGCCATGCTGGCAGGAGTTTCCTTGATGGCCGTGCTTGCTCAAAACAACGCAGGCAACGTTGCAACGGGTCATCGCGAAATCCTGCTGGAGACTACCAAATCGTGGAATGGCAAGCCATATGAGCACTATCCGGCGGGCCAGCCGCAACTCACCACAATCAGACTGACAATCGCACCGCATACTGCTTTACCCTGGCACACTCATCCATTTCCGAATTCGGTCTATGTGCTTTCCGGCACTCTCACGCTCCATGACCGGGACAGCGGCAAGATTCAAGTGGTTCACCAGGGACAAGCATTTGGAGAGTCGGTCGACGATGTCCATCGCGGCGAGTCAGGTGACGAGCCAACTGTGCTTCTGATCACATATGCCGGCACTCCTGGTGTTCCGACTTCGATCCCTGCGAAGGGCGAGAAACCGGAATATTGAGAGTAGAGACGGTTGTGGTCATAACTACAGAAGATATCTACGCTTTGTCCTGCGTCCGCTTGCTGCATCCGCACCGTGTTGGTTGGAGCGATGCAGCAAGCTAAATGAAATGAGTTAGAAGAGGAGTTTCAACGCAAGCTGTCCAACCCTCTGGTTCGCTTTTGCGCTGGTGATGACGCCAAAGGTTGATGCCGTATCGACACTGGCGGCCGGGTTATTGAAAGAGGGCGTATTCGTTGCGTTGTAGAATTCACCGCGTTCCTGAAGTTTGAACCGTTCTCCAATGCTGAATTCGCGGAACAGCGAAAAGTCGTATTGCTTAAAGCTGGGCCCGCGAATCGAGCTTGTTCCCGCATTCCCGAACTGATTTGCCGGTGGCGCAGTGTAGGAAGCGGGATCGAACCAGCGATTGCCTGATCCAATGCCATGCAGGTAGTGGATAGGCGCTACCTGCTGCGCAAACTGGCTGTTGCCCGGGCAGTTGCAGCTTGTTGCAACTGCTGTAGGGGTAAAAGGCATTCCGGAGTGGAATCGAAATACTCCGTTCGTCTGCCATCCGCCGACCAGGAGCGACACAAGTCCTCCCTTGTTCAGGAATGGCTTCCCTTTTCCAAAAGGCAGTTCGTAGACATGGCCGATGGATAGATTGTGCGTTGTATCGAAACTCGACGGCCCATAGTTCCGCGAGAGAGTGATGTTGTCCATGACTCCGGCTTGATTGCTTTCAATGGCCAGGGCTTTCGAGTAGGCGTAGCCAACATGGAGAAAAAGCCCGTTTGCAAAGTGCCGCGACAGATTCGCCTGCAGCGCGTTGTAGTTGGTGTCGTTAATCTGGCCACGAAGAGTAGTGGTAGCAGTTCAACCGAATGCTGCATTCAGGAGCTGCCCCGCGGCGCCTGTACCCGGAGGGGCCGCGTTGAGTGCGAGATTCAAGGGACCGTGCTTGCCTACGTTGCCAACATATCCGACGTTAAAAGTGAACCCCGACTGAATAGACCTCTCATAGAAGAGATTCCAGGATTCTACGTACGGTATCTTGGGGTTCTTATCCATTGTAATGAACACAAGATTGGGAGCAGGGTTCATGATGCCACTGTCAGGAATCTGCGGCGATGGCGCTGCGGGAATGCCGGTAAAGTCCCCGGTATATCCATAGCCGCTCACCACACCTTCCTGCACACTCGTCAGCGTAGGGAAATTGCCCGTCAACTGTGCTCCTGTGAAGCCATACTCCCCTGTCCATGCACTCATCGCAAAGCCGCTGCGGATCACCGAATCCTTATCAAGCATGTAAGAGAGGCCTACACGGGGTTCAACAAGAGACTGGCTCGAAACATTTGCTGCGAGATTGTTAGCGCCGTATCCAGCAACATACAGGCTGTCTGTGTTCCAGTCATAGCGGGCCATGCCTCCCTTACTCTTCGTAACCCCGGGCCCATAGTATTCTTCGCGAATTCCCAGGTCCAGCGTGAGCTTCGGAGTTGGATGCCATATGTCCTCAAAAAATGCCTGAATCTGATTCTGACGGGCTCGCTGTGACTGATTCAGCAATGCGCGCGCCCGCTCCTGCGGAGTCCCGAGGAGATACGCTGCGAAGGCATTGATGTAGGCTCCATCCGCGCCATAGCTCGGTGCAGCACCCGAAGTCACTTTCAGTTCCGTAGTGGCTGGTTCAAAGTAAAATGCACCCCTGCCTCCGAAACCAGTGGTATAGGCTTCCGCAATAATCAACGAATACCTATGGAATTCAGCACCCCACTTGAGGGTCTGATTAGGAAGCTCCTTAGTCCAGGTATCGATGATCTGAGACAGGTGCGTGATGATATCGCAAGGAGAATTCTGAGCTCCTCCGATCGTGATCCCCGCGACAATATAGGCCAATCCTGTATCGGAGTAGGGATTTGGCGTCGGATCCACAATACCGACGCTTGCATTCGACGCCTGAGTAGTATTCCGGTCTTTCCAATGAATTCCATAGTAGTCATATGCAAGCCGAAGTTCAGTCAGCAAATGCGGGTTGAAGCTGTGCGTCAGATTGACGATCGGCGCTACCACCGTGTCGTGTGCTGTTTGGCCCGAGCCCAACGGCTGGGGCAGCGCGCCACTTGTCAGGAAGTCAGTTTTCTGGACGCCTGTCTCGGCGAATAACTTGGTAGATTCAGTGAAGTTATAGTCTCCACGCCCGAAATAAGTATTTGCCGTATAATTACTCGGCGCATTCCATACGTAGTTGTTTTCAATTCCGGAGTTAGTCGGCGTCGGAAAATATTGGTTGATCGCCTTGGCTTGCGGGACAATCAGGTTACTCGGAATCTTGTTGCCGAACGCGGTGCGTCCAGTACCGTCTGGATTCCCGGTGAAGGGGTTATAGATCAGCGCACCTGGAACATTGCTGAAGTCGCCAGTGAAAAACTCGGGCCTGGGCACTGTCGTCGTCGTGAGCGTCGACTGCGCGTTTCGCTGCCCACGATAGGACCCCGTAAAAAAGGCCTTGTTTCTCAGGATCGGTCCGTCAACAACCACACCAAAGTCGTTGTACACAAGCGGGGGCACTGCCAGCTTTCCCGAGAAGTAGTTCTTCGCCCCGAATGCAGCATTCCTGTTGTATTCCCATAAGCTGCCGTGAAAGTCATTCGTTCCCTGACGTGTAGAGATATTGATGACTCCCCCCGCAACGCGGCCAAATTCAGCGCTGTAATTGCTTGTAGCTATATGGACTTGTTCAATCAATTCCGGCGCAGGCACGTAAGCGGTGCCGCCATCCGCCGGGTCTCGAGTATCGACACCGTCAATCACAGTACTGTTGCCGGAAACACTCTGCCCATTCGCGTTGTACCAGATCGTGCCCGCCGGATCCCCGTTGCTAGGTGTGCCTCCCGAGTCAATATTGACTCCAGCCGATAGCTCCACAAGGCCTTCAGCCTGCCGGTACTCCAGGGGAATATCGTTGATCTCGCGTCTCTCGAGGTTCACATTGACCTCGGCACTTTCTGTTTGGATCGGCGGAGGAGCTGCCGTGACCCGAACTTCTCCCTTAGTGCTTTCAGGAGTAAGAACCGCGTCCACGCGAGCCACAGTCTCTACAGAGATCGTTATGTTTTCCTGGATTAAGGTTGCGAACCCGGGCGCAGAAATTTTGACCTGATAGTTGCCCGGAGATAGATACGGGAAGTTGAAATAACCTTGTGAAGTAGTAGTACCCGTGCGCTGCACATTCGTGGATGTCTGGATTGCTACAACCGCGGCATTGGGTATAACCGCACCGCTCGAATCCTTAACGACACCCACCAATGTACCCGTTACTACTTGAGCCAAGCAGCTGGTTGCTGCAAAAAGGCCCAGAAAAAGAGCTACAAAATTTAGAGCAAGACTCTTTCGTGACATCAATGACCCCTCAGGAAAGCAAAAAATTTATCTGGAGACAGTTCAGCGAGAACATTACGAGCGGCCATTGATGATGGCCGCGACGACACAAAGGTTCCTCGTCTGTATGTGTTCCTGAAGGTATAGAGCCGCTATTTTTGACGCCTTGACAGGAAAATTATTAAGGGACAATAAAAAGTTTGGCCGAGGGCTCGCAGCAAATACGCACAAATCTTGCGTCGCTACAAAAAGCGCTAAACTTGGTCTCTCGCATACAAGTTTTGGGATGAATGTTACAGGACACTACGAATTTGCTGAATACGTGCGTCAAACGCTGCCTCGTCCTGACCGGTAGAAGCTGAAAAGAGATCTTCCAGCGCCTTATCCAGATCTCGTGCCTCCGCAAGATGCAATGGCCGTAAAGGCGAATTCGAAACCGAACCGATCAACGGCTCCAGCGAGTGATACAAGTCCCCTTGTAGACCAGATAACGCCTGCTTTTCACTACGGACGAGCTCAGAGAGGTCTCCTGCGCAGGAACAATGCTTCAATGCGAGTTGCCGCTGTTGAAGCTTGCTGACAAAGAATGCGCGCCCAACAATCTGTTGGGAAAGATGCAGCGCATTGTTACTGAATCTCGCCCGAACATCGTCCTCCGGAAATTGTTGCTCCAGCCATTGTTCAGCCAGCCCAGGCTCATTTCCTGCTGGACGGGCTCGATCGGGCAGAATGTCCTCGTAGGAGGACTTATCTGTCAAAAGATGGACCTCTAACCCGATGTCATGGTTTGCCGCAAAACCTTTTAATAGCTGCTGCCTTCGCTCTTCATCGTTTACTACTGCTTTGACTTGTACCTGGGGGCCGTTGCGGAACACGATGGCTTCCCATCCGGAGTCGGCATTCAGTTGGCGCAATGTCATCCATGCCTGGACCTCCAGGAGATCGCCAGGATCTTCGATGTGCTGGGGCGTCGCTGGTTCTCTCCTGGTGGTGATGTCGGCAACCGGAGCAGGCGATGGCTCTGCATCTTCCGATATGCTGATTTCCTCATCGCCGGAGAAGTCAAGCGTCAACTTTGTTGTGTGATAGTCGGTGGTGCGCAACTGGAGAGTCGCTTCACGAATTGCATCTTCGTCCGTCGTGGTCCTGATTTCGTAAGACGCTTCCCGTTTCGTCACTTGGTCATGATGTCGACGCAAGGAGTTCCGCCACTTCACATATGTTTTCGCGGAAAGAGGATTTCCGTGCCCCCATGGAGACTTCTGTATTTGTTGTAGTACCCGGCTGCAGCGAACAGAATTCTCGAAGGACACCATCTTTTCGCTCTGTTGTCCTCCCGCACAGGTTTCCCCACTTACCTGGACTCTAAAGGCTCTGGCAGCGCCGATACTGTCTTCGTACTGCACTGCATTCGATAGCAGTTCGGTCGCACTCACCGTTGGAATTGTTCGAGGATAGAAGAGGAAGGCAAACACGCAAACACAGCCCAGTGCGATTGCGACAATCGGCTTCCAGGGAAATGCAGATGCTCTCGGAGACGGCACAACAAACTCTGACTCCGAAGTTCTCATTGCCTCCTTAAGGCCGACTTTAGCCACACTGAGAAAGGCTGAGGATGCGAATGCAACTTGCTCATGACGTTCACGGCAAAACCCACATTCCTCGAGATGTGCCTCTACAGCAAGCTGATCGCGATGAGACAGTCTTCCTGTAACCAGTTCGAACAGCGCTTCCTCAGTCAAATGTACGGGCTTCGTCACTATCGCGGTCGATTCATCCGGGCTTGAAATCGATGGAACGCCTTTAGTGTAAGCCTGCGCGCCCGCCAGTGCGGAGTCCTCAGCGCTGATCCTATCTGCTGAAAGCTGTATCCGCTCAAGTACATCAGGATGCACTCCCGATCACATTCAGAAAACTCCGACAGCACCTTTGCTGTCAGCCGAAGTACGCTCTGGTCGATAATGCGTTTTTCGGGAAGAGACCGGGTATCTGCCAATTCACTTGGAACACGATCCGTATCGTGTTCCAGTGCATCCAGAGATATATGCAAATCCGGGCGCAACCTGCGATATCGACGATAGGCCAGGTGCTTAGTGACCGTATACATCCAGGCGCTGAACTGCTCGACCGGGCGACCCGCTTTCTGCTCACGAAATAACACTACAAATGTTTCCTGCGTCAGGTCTTCCGCTTCTGTCCAGTCATGTACCAGGGAGTAAGCATAAAGGAGGACCTTCTTCCACGACGCTGAATCTATACTCTTCGCAATGGATTCGATATCACTTTTCGGTTCGTCATCGCCCGCCTCAAACGGGACTGCCCGACTCACCGCGGCACTGCCGTCCATCAAGAATCTCCAGTCTGATTCATCAAAAAAAGTGAATATATCAGCTTGATAACGCAAGATGATTAACAGCAATTCACAAATAGAAATCAACCTTTATTCATAAACTGGAGGGAGGATACTGACAATAATGGCTCTCATGACCTGGGCCATTAGTATCAATAAAATCCTTTATTTCATGGTGCCTGGAAGAGGTCGAAACCCCACGACCACAAGGGTCGACGGATTTTGAGTTTATATTGCGCGCGTCACGAGTTGAATCAGGCTTTCCGTCGTGCCGGTCTTTATTTCGAGCGAGCGGCTCATTCCGTCACAGTTTGTGCGGAGTGAGTCCCATTTTTTATGGGCTAATCTATATGGCTCCCTTGACCCAGTTGATTGTGCAACCAGGTGAGTATTTTTCCTTCTTGCGCAGCTGTTCTTTTATAGTTCTCTACCGTGTCATATTGCACAAACTGGGCATCGATTGGAAGAACTGTGCGAATACGCCGTTTCGCAACCTCTGGTGTTATCGGATCGAAAGCAGTCTCCTGCACCCGTAAAGTACGGTGGTCTAATTGTGGCAACAATTTGAGAGGGTCAAGGTCGGCAATACGCGCTTGAAACTCTGAAGTCAGATATTGAGAGCGTTGTGAATCCTCAATGATTGGTGACAGCGTAAACCAATCACGCCAGTCTCCCCAGGGATCGAGCACGTCTACGGCTCTTAGGCGTGGATCTGCCACTGCGGCAAGAAGAGCAATCGTCCCTCCCGACCCTTGGCCGAACATACCGACGCGGTTCATGTCTATATCATCCCGCATGCTCAGGTGGTTCAGGATCATTTGCACATCGTGCACAGATGTTACTAAGGATTCCTGTAGTTCACTTATGAACCATTGCTTCCAGGGGCGGTCATGATAGCGCTGGCCTGTAAGTGCAGAAACAAAGCCAACAGCAGTGAAGCCATATTTTGTAACTGTTCTGCAATACAGATCATCACGGAAGCGGTCTGTATCTGCCGGATAACCATATAAAAAAAGCATAACTGGAGATTTCTTCACATTGGGAGGCTTGATGATATAGAGATCGATGGGATCGTCACCACGCCACTGGACCTGCCATAGTTCGCGTGTGAATTCGGGCAAGGTGGTTTTTTCTAACAGGAGAGGCTGTTTGGGTTTCAGCTCCGAACCCTGGAGAGACGACACGTCATAACGCTCGCTAAGCCCGGAGGTCCCGCTATGGAGATCGGCGAAGGGTGTTCCCAAGGATGAATCAACCGCGCTGTTATTCGCACTGGTCTTCTCTTGTGCGTAAGTTGTGCCTAAAAGAAAGACAACCCAGATGACAAAGATGGACAAGTTACGAGTCATACGTTAGTCCCTGAAGCCCTTTACAGGACAAAGGCAGACCAGATAACACCGGTCTGCCTTTGCAGTTAAGACATTGCTTTATTGATGTCCGCCGACGTGTGTCGAAGGCACTGGAAGAGGCGATGATTGCGGAGGAGTATAGATGATTGTGCCGCCTACGTCGCCGCCGGATTCGTTTTCTGTTGTGCTGAATCCGCCATAGGTGCGAGCGGTGAGAGTACGCGCACCACCAGTAGTGCAGTGAACCTGTGCCGGAGTTGGTCCATCATTTTCTGTGGAAGAAACAAGCCGGCCATCGGTCCAGGTTTCGAAGTGCTCACGATAAACGCTCAAACCCGGATCGTCATGGAGCGGGCTGCTGCTGCAGATCGCGCCAAAGGGAACGAAGTCCGGAAGTGTGGTAAAGGCCACCCTATCCGCCTGGCTAACAAGCGTCTGTGCATTGGCAAAGTCGCTGCCGTTTCCATCGCTGATGACGCGATAGACTGACCAGGAACGGTAGGTGCCAGCACGCAAGGTATAGAACGAACCTGAAGTGATGCTGCTGTTGGCTCCGGTCAGGGTTGGCGTGATCGGGCAGCTGAAAGCTGCGCTCGATCCGCAGGCCGGCAAGTTTCCAGTGTAGGTGGAAGAAGCGGATGTGGCTAGCGGATCAACGCCATCCAGTTTCAGATATTTCACATTGGCTGCATTATTTCCAGTTCCAGGAATGAGTGCTTCATAGCTAAAGAAGACATAGCCGAGAGAATCCGTATTGCCGTTGACGCCTTTCACGACATCGCCGGTGCCGATGCCGCGAATGCGCTTGCCGCCGCCCGAAGAGCAGAACATGTTGAGTGGGTTAAAGCTTCCGCTGGTTCCATTCACTCCTTTTTCCTGCGAGTCGGCTGGAGTTCCAGCGAGACGGATATTCGTAAATTCAAAGGTGTTCATTGTGCCTGAGAGCGGCTCGCGTTGAATCACGGTAACCGGCACGCTGAAGGTGCCACCCACAAGGTCGGCATCGCATTGAGTGCCGTCAAAGAGCCTGGCGAGATTGGCATGAGTTACATTGTTGACCGAACTGTTGCCCAAATGCCCAGTAGCTGTGTTCGAGCGATTCGCGATGATGATGATTGGTGCAGCTCCGGCAGGAATTGTCCGGAATTGATTAGCTGCAGGAATGGCTTGGTGGCTGCAGGGATCCGTTCCAGAAAGGGCAAAATTCACAGGAGTAGCCGTCGGACCATTCGAGGTTGACACTTCGCTCAGATAGCTGACGCCTGGGCAACCGCTATTGGGGCCGGCATAGCCGAGACCATCGTAGTTCGAGGTATTGAGAGCAGCCAGAGCACGTTCTGTCGCACCGAGAGCATCTTCAGGGCGAATGTCTGTATTGGCGGCCGTCAAAGGATGCCCTTGAAGAACCGAATAGAGATTGGGATCCAATGCGCTATCACTCGATTTGTCATCCCAGACCGCCAGAGCATTCGATCCGGCAGACGGCAATGCGCTTTGGGCGACGAACCCTAGTCTAGCGCGTGGAAAAGCACTGAAGGCGCGAACGCCAACCGTGGAATCGACACTGATATAGGCCCATGCCCGACCTGAGGTTGCACTCCAGACAATCCAGATATTGCCGGACTCGTCAAGGATATTGCTGGTGCGCGTGTCATGAAGAAAGACACAGCCGCCATTGCCGGTTGAGCCGCAAGTTTTAGCGCCGCCTTTGATGGTGTAGTGATGAGCATTTCCATCGGCTTTCGCAAGCTCATATGCAGCTTCGGCGAAGACGCCCCACTGAGCTGATGAGCCGGCAGTAACAACCTGAGGGTTATACGTAACCGCGTACATTGGCGCCACGGCAACAACTGCAACTGCAAGCAGCCGTGTGAACGCCTGTGCAAAGTTCATTTTCAACATTGCAAGCTCCTAAGTACTACCGGGGTAGTACACAGGTGAGGGCAAGGAGTAATCCTTGCTGCGTTGATGTCGCTATGCGCCGCATTGCGCACAGACGGGCACGCGTCCTCAAAGAAAGGACAAAGTGTGTGAAGGAATTCAAGCCGTAATCAACGTAGTGTTCGATGAGTCGAGGGCGTCGCGCGCCCGCGCCAAAAACCAGCACTCGATGTGGTACCGGCGAAACGGACTATGAGCTTGGAGGGGGAGTGAAAACATCAAACGAAAATGAAGTTTGCATGAATTACATATCAAATAATCATCCGTAAATTTTCAGTTTTCCAATGTGGGATGAAGCCAACTCAGTGCACATTTAGGATGCAGCAAAAAACAAATATCACGACTACTCCTCATGCACCCACTTCCTTTTCCAGATCGCGCGGCCACGACGCCTGAATCTGTCTACGCCTCCAAGTATGACTGGTTATTTCGCTGGGCGATGCATTTCTGCGGCAATGACCACCACGAAGCTGAAGACCTGGTGCAGGACGTATTTATGCAGTTGCTGGTGTCGTGGATGTCTGTGCGCGATATCGAGCACCCGGAAAAATTTCTCTATACGTATCTGAAATATGCCTATCTCATGAGCTGCCGGCGCAAGCGCCGCTATTCATTTCAGACACTTTCAATAGTAGATTTTGAGTCTTTCCACTTGAGCCTGCGCTTCGGAAAAGATTCTGACCCGGCGGAAATGCAAGATCAGTTGTACCGCATCGCGGCCTATTTGAACTGGAGAAAACTATCCACAAAATCTGCGAGCATTCTTCTTCTTCGCTTCTTTCACGGATTCTTTCCTACAGAAATCATGCAGATCGGCCAGCTTACCAGAAAGGCTGTAGACAGGAGTCTGGCACAGGCGCGGGATGAGGTGAGGGGCTACCTTGCAACTCCTGACCGTCTGCACATTATGCATCACGGAGCCCCGCCTGCATCGCGTTCGATTCGCGTTGCATTGCCTACCGTTGAATTTGAACAAGCGCTACGCGATTCAATTTTCCAGGCTCGCGTTGGAGAATGTCTGCCAATAGATGCGCTGAAAGCTCGCTACGGAACAGGCACGCCAATCGAGTGTGAGTTGCTCGCACACATTGTCAGCTGTGAGAGATGTCTCGATCTCATCTGCAAGCGGACAGGGCTGTCGTCGTATTCGGAGCGGTCTTTGTATGAGGCTTCCGGGTTTTCGCAGAGGGAAAAGCCAAAGCAGTGGTCAAACACTTATTCAGCAAAACACGATCCACAGAGCGAAATTTCCATGCGGAAAGGGCACGGCCGCTTCCGTGAGGCCTATGAACATCGCCCGAAAGCATTGGTGGTAGCGGTGGATGGCGAAGTACTGGCTGCAAGGGATGTGAACTCAAAGATCAGCGAACTAAAAGTGGGGATGAATCGCGCGATTCCTACCGAACTCATCGAGATTATGAGCGAGCAGGAGCTGCCGCTGTTGACTCTTCCCATTCCTGGATTGCCGCCAGAAATTCCTCCCTCATTGAGGCAGGAAGCGACTCTGGCTGATGGGCGGTCTATCACTCTAGTGGTCACGTTCACTGCCTCTGGAGCGCTGCTTGAGATCACCTATGTTGATCCTCAGTTTGAGACAGACAATGAGCCGGCGTATAACAACTCGCAATCAGGACAGGTCGCTGAGGCCACGCAGACTCATTCCAGTGAAAGGCCCCCTCGAAAAGCACTGGATGCGAAGATGCCCTGGTGGAGACGCACCAGGGCCCGGCTCTCCAGTCTGCTGGAAAGGGCCCGGCGGCCAAAGTTTTTTGCAGCGGTAATGACTGCTGCACTGACGGTTGCTGGCGTGCTGTTCTTCATTCATCGGCCAAATTCAATTAAGCCAGACAGATTGTTACAGCAAGCAATTGCCGCAGAAAACCCCGTCCCAGAGAAGTCAGCTGATGTCATTCACCAGAAAGTAAAGATCACATCCAAGCATCGCACTATTGAGCGCGACATTTACCGTGATCAGGCACACCGAGCACGCCCTCGACACAAACATCTCAACACTGACGAAAACCAATTAGAAGCAACGCTGGCTGTTGCCAACATGAATTGGGACGATCCACTTTCATCAGTGAGTTATCGCGACTGGCGTGATCATGCTGTTGTAGTGCATGACACTGTGGAGCGTACAAAGGATAATCTTCTCACTCTAACGACAACTGTACGGGGCAGTGCGATTGCCCAGGAAACTCTTACCCTGCGTCCATCTGATTTCCATCCTGTAGAACGGACTGTTCAGTTCCGGGATGATGAACATATCGAAGTAGCAGAGCTGGAATACGAGGTGATGCCCTGGTCCAAAGCCAACCCGGATTGGTTTGAACCCTCAGTAGCAGGCATATCAGTAAGCGTGCATTCCGTCATACCGGCGCCGCACAGCCTAACCATTCTATTGACCGAAGCAGAACTCAATGAAACCGAGTTGCACACACGCTTTGTTTTGAGAAGCCTGAATGATGACATAACCCAACGGCTCGAAATCGAGCGAACATTAAGCGGAATGCAAGTGAAAGGTATTGTCGCAAATGAGGCGCAGAGAAAAACTCTACTGGCGCAGCTCTCCGGGATCGCCCATATCACAACAGCTGTGCGCACGTTTGACGAATTAGCAACAGAGCCAGCTCCGATTGAGCACCCCCGCAGCCTCGTCGTCACAAACAAAGGACCGGATCCAAGTCCGCTCGACATCCTGTTTGAATCCAAAGGCACGTCTGCTCAGATCGCAGGCCGGATAGCCCATCAGATTTTCGAGAGCAGCTCTGCAATTGAGCAGAGCTGTCGTGTGCTGGATGAGCTCGAACATCGTTTCCGTTCGTCCTCTTTAACACCGGAAGGGAAGCAACTCCTGCAAGCGTTTGAGCAACAGGAGCGCGAGCGACTGAACGCAGCCATTGCCCTGGAAAATCAATCACTGGCACAAGCATTTCATGAGAGTGGGATTTCCAACTCACCTATGGAAAGTAAAACTCAGGTATCTGACGGCCTGGCACAAGTAGCTCACGCAAATGCCGATTTCTGCCGTGAACTCCTTTCACAGAAGGACAGGAATCCACGGTCTGCCGTCGATATTTTGAAGGACATCTCCGCGTCTGTAGCGCGGCTTGAGCAAACAATAAACCAAAGTGATCCAACTGCTGCACTTGTAAGACCTTCTCTTTCGTCGGGGATCCAAGACCACAAATAAACGGAAGGTACATGTGCGTTCTCTACTCCTAAGACTATTCGCGGTCATGGTGTGCCTCCTTGCATGCCCCGCGGCGCACGCACAGACGGCTCGCTTCTCCGGACAGGTCACGGACCCGCAAGGCGCTGCTATACGCCGTGCGCAGGTACAGGTGCTGAATCTCGATACACAGGCCAAGCTTGCAGTGGAGACAAACGATTCAGGACAGTTTTCTGTTCCGTATCTTCCCGCAGGGCATTACGCAATCGAGGTGCAGGCGCCTGATTTCAACACCGCAGTAAGTAACACCATTGATCTCAACGTAGGGCAGGCATATGTCTACAACGTGCAGCTGAGCGTAGGGGCTCAGGCAACGCAAGTCAACGTAACGGCGAGCACAGTCACTGAAGTCCAGACAGAAAATGCTGAAGTTACGGGCACCGTCACGGGCAAAGAGGTCACGAGCATAGGTCTAAATGGCCGGAACTTTACACAATTCATCGACCTCGTAGCCGGAGTTAGCAACCAGACTCAACAGGATGAAGCCAAGGTAGGGATGGCCGGAAGTGTGGCCTACAGCGTCAACGGCGGGCGCACCGAATACAACAGCTTTTCCATAGATGGCTCCGACGTGCTGAATACCGGGCTCAACAGAGACCACAGTACCCTTGTCGTTTATCCAAGCCTCGATGCAATTCAGGAGATTAAGGTACTCACTTCCAATTACGGCGCCATGTACCCCAGCACCGGCAATGCAACAACGATTGTCACGACGAAGTCAGGAACCGACAGTTTTCATGGAGTGTTGTATGAATTTCTGCGCAATGAGGCATTCAATTCGAAGGGATATTTTGACGTAACCAAGGGAGCGCCTCTCTATCGCCGCAACGATTTTGGCGGAACGATTGGAGGGCCCATCCGCATTCCTCACATCTACGACGGGCGCGGCAAAACACACTTCTTTTTTTCTGAAGAGGCGCGCATTGAGAAAACACCAACTGCGTACCGACAACCGGTGCCTTCATTGGCTGAGCGGAATGGCGATTTCAGTGATGTGTGCCCTGCCAGCCAAGGCAATGGGACCGGCAGTGGCTTCGACAGAACGCAGTTCCCTGACTGTCCAGGTGGCGGAACTCCTGTACAAGGCTTCACCGGCAACTTTGTGCCCGAGAACCGCAATGCGATAGCCATTCTCAACACAGGTGTTATTCCCTATCCAAATGCTACGTCCGGATGCAATTCGCGTGTCGGATCCTGCTACAACGTGGATGTGTCGCTGCCCACATATTGGAGAGAAGAGTTGTTCCGCATTGACCACTCACTCAACGATAAATGGCAGGCGAGCTTCCGCTATATCCACGATGAATGGGACCAGACAACGCCTGTTCCTCCGTATGCTTTTGTGCAAAACAGCTTTCCTACGATTAATTCTCGCTATTATGGACCCGGTCTTAGTCTCGTGGCGCGTCTTACAGGAGCGTTTTCCTCAACATGGTTGAATGAATTCGTTGCGAGCTACACAAATTCACATATTCGCCTGACGAATATTGCGGGGACTGGAGTAAGCATTCAGCGTCCTGCAGACCTTGATGCTCCCTGCTCAAGTGACGGCCAATGTCCTCTGACAACCATCTTTAATAACGGCAGTAAGGGACTGGATGGAGTGCCAAAGCTGCCCGGCGTCGTAATCGGGGGAAACAACGCCGAGTATGGCGGTAATGGGTTTGCGGTAGATCCGGGCTATATCCCATGGTCACACACCAACCCTACTTATAGTCTTAGCGACAATGTAAACAAGATATTCCAGCGGCATAACTTGCAGTTTGGCCTGCAATGGATTATCTACCAGCGGAACCAGGACAACACTCCTATTGGCGCAGCTACAGGCGATGCCCAGGGAATCCTTAGCTTCAACAATGTCAAATGTGCGAGTTATACGGGGAACGCCTTCGCCGATTTCCTGTACTTCAACCCCGGTAACCCGAGCGCAGGAGACATTTGCAGTTTTCAGCAAGACAGTGGACAGTCCCGTTACAGGCAGCGATATCAAGTTGTCGAACCCTACATTCAGGATGACTGGAAAGTCACGCCGCATCTTACCCTGAATGCCGGCCTTCGTTTAAGCTTTCTGGGGACCTTCCACACTGTCGACAACAACATCTACAACTGGACAGGAAGCCAATATCAGAAGGGCAATGCTCTCGCCGTCGATCCAGGTAGCGGGCAGTTGCTCGATCCTTCCACACTGAACCCTATTCAGATCAATCCTAACAATCCACAGCAGGGCCTGGATCCGCGCATTCTTAATGGTATTGAGCAGTGCGGCAAGAATGGCGTCCCTTCAAGCTGCATGTCAAGCCATCTCTTCAATCCATCGCCGAGGGTTGGCCTAGCCTGGGATATTTTCGGTAATGGCAAGACCGCGCTGCGCGCAGGCTACGGTATTTTCTTCGAGCATGGAACAGCGGATGAAGCAAACTCAGGATCGCTGGAAGGCAGTTCGCCTATAGTGCTGGACATGACTGCGCTCTATCCAGGGGGATGGAGCAGCATAGGCAATGGAATTGCTTACCCAATCAATGTCACAGCCATCCCAACCAAAGCTGTCTGGCCCTATGTGCAGCAATGGAGCACAAGCATCGAACACGAATTGCCGAAGAACATCCTGGCTTCCTTCGCCTATGTCGGCAGCAAAGGAACACACCTGGCAACCGAGCGTCAGATCAACCAGCTAAAACCTCTCGACCCTGCGGCCAACCCTTTCGGTCTGCACCAGCCACTGATCCGGGTTTATGGTGCGGGGAACTATACAGGCGACTGTACGTACACCACTGTTAACAACACCAGCTTTTATACATTATCTACTGGGGCGACAGTTGCATCGGATGCACCTGTTTTTGTCAATATGCAGGCCGCATGTTTTGGCACAAATGCTCAATCAGCAGATAACTTTAATCCGAACAGTCTTCGCCAGTTCGCGCCCGGCATTGGAGAAATATACTCTCTCGAAAATATCGCTACCTCTTCCTACAATGGCTTTCAGGCAACCCTGCGGAGGGTGCAAGGCCCGCTTAGTCTCGGGGTAGCTTATACATACAGCCATTCTTTCGACGATGCTTCCGATCGCTCAGACACGACGTTTGTTAATTCCTTTGATCTGAGGGCGAATCGCGCCAGTTCTAATTTTGATCAGAGACACTTACTACACATCAGCTACATCTATCAGCTGCCTCTAATACATATATTCGATAGCTTTCTTCATTTTACTGATAGTGACCCATCCAACTTAGCTAGCCATCCGAGTGGCGAACCCTATGACCCGAACAAATGGGCCAGCTTAAGATCCGTGCGGACGATTTTAGGTGGATGGGAGCTTTCGGGAATCACGTTGTTTGAGACTGGCATTCCCTTCACGGTGATCAACAACGGAAGTCCGGCCGGCATTTCTACTCTGGACAATGCGGGAGTTGCAAATGGTCAGGGATCGGGCTCTTATCCTGATGTCATTGGTGATCCGCACAGACATATTCCCGGCAACGGCACAACAACATTTGGCAGTGTTGGCCCTCTTCTGCTGAATCCTGGAGCGTTTGTTGCTCCTCGCGGCCTGACTTTCGGCAACGCCGGACGCAATGTTCTGAATAATCCCAAGCGCCTGAACTGGGATGTGGGGCTGCTGAAGACCTTCTCAGTATGGGAATCGATCAGCCTGCAATTTCGCGCGGAGGCCTTCAACGTATTCAATGTCACCCAATTCCGCATTTATGACCCGACTTTAGGAAGCCAGGCCCAGAACACGTTGAGCTGTTATGGCGGATATGCTTCTGGTTACTCAGCTGCCGGAGGTGACGGTGTGGATTGTCTGACAAGCTCGTCATTCCTGCATCCGGTAGATGCTCATCGCCCGCGCACTCTGCAGTTTGCTTTGAAGCTGACGTTCTAAATGAGAAACAAGATAGCCATGTGGAGCTACATGACCAAGAGGGCAAAAACCAAACGGCTTAGTTACGCGCTGGGTATATTGCTTATCGTGTCCGGGTGCTCGAGCACACATTTCTCGAACCCGCCGGTTGTGCAACCATCTCTGCCTGGAGGAGGACAGCCAACCACCAGCAATGCGTACATCGGCACCCAGAATCCTGGCTATTGGTCACTTACTCTGGATAACTCGCAAAAGGTCTTCAGCTATCAGCCAGTCACTTATGCTCCGTCTCCCAATCCCCCAACACAAGGAAGTTTCGTAAACCAGAACAACATCCTCAACTTTGGAACAGTGAATGGAAATTCTGCGGGGATGGCAGTCGAGATGCCCAGCCAGGTCACAACTCTTCGCCCAGGGGACAATACGACTGCCCCCATATCGATGGTGCAAGCACCAGATTGCTTCGCCATTACGGGCAATGTCCGCTTTATCTTCACAGGCATCATCTCGCAGCAACCGCAGCCCAGTGATAGTGATACGACCTATCCAGCTTATGGGGCGATGGTCGCAAGCACTAGCCCGGATGGGAAGACGTGGCAATTCGGCGATGTACGTGGATATCAGCTTCCAGATATTGCAACTGCGGCCGGCATCCCGGTGAGCCTGGCAGACCCTGTCAGCCTCGCAAATGACCCATTAACCTACACTGCCACATGCGCTGCTGCGAATGGCCAGGCTGTAATCACGGCTGACACAGACCCAGCTTTCACTGTACTGCCAACCTTCGCATTTCACCCAGCTGGGTACTTCGTAAAAGACCGCTCTCCCTCGGATACTTCCAGTGTTATTGCTGTAGGTTACTCATTCGGGTGGGCCGGTGTGATTATGCCGAGTTCACCTCTGCAACCTTCTGATATCGCCTCGGTGAGCTATCGTGGGTTTGTTTACGAGCCTGTACCGAACATTACTACTGTTACACAGCCGATTGCTCTTGCGCCGTCACCCGCCAGCAATGGAACCCTTGTGGGCGGAACCTATCCGAATGATGATCCTACCCAGTCGCCGGGCGCGCAGTACACCATCAATCTTGGCAAGCAGGATGCCACGCTGAACGGAGTATTCCCAAACGCGACCCTGGTAATGTCTGATCCTCAACGCATTTGTGGCCTTGTCAACCAAAACGGTTCGGGCATTGTGAGTCCTGGTTTTGACGCTAATGGAAACTCGATTTGCACAACCAAGGGTGTCGTTGTAGCAGGGAAACCCGAAGACAAGTACGTCATTTATTTCACCGCTCTCGATGGAACAGCAGATGTAAATGAGGTTCTGGGAGCAAATCAAGCCTACACACTACAGATGTATCTCTACCAGCAATGAGAAGAAGCTATGACAAATGCAGAGGTTCTGGTCAGAATGAACGGCAGGAGATCGGGAACTATCCGTGAACTTATGTCGCATCGCGCCTTGTTTGCTGTTATCGCTGCGATGTTCATTACGCTAAGTTTGCCTGTACTCGGCCAGAATACGACAAGCATTGGAGTCGGTAAGATCAATATCTTTGCCGGGCAAACGCCTACCGACACCGGCAGTCCATTCTGCCCCTCCGGCAGCAGTTACGGTTACGACAATGTACCTTTAAGCCTGTCTTGTATACCTGCTGGCGCAAGCGGAACCATAATGGATAGCGCTGGCAATATATATTTCGCAAGTATTACCGACAACAATATTTATGTCATCTATTCCGGAACCAGCGAGCCGTCCTTATTAAAGCTGAGGACAGATGTCTCGCCGCAGGCTGGCTACGTTTATCGCATCGCCGGTACTACCAGTGATCTCTCATGTAATCCGAATGAAGATATCACCTGCGGCGACGGCGGATTGGCCGTGAATGCCAAATTCAATTTCAGTGGCTTATTGAATGTGAGTCTGGCCTTTGATACGAACGGAAATCTTTATATTGCAGATTACGGCGATAATGCCATTCGCAAGATTGACGCTTCATCAGGAATTATCTCGACTGTTGTTGGCGACAACACACACCAGTATGCCGGCTATGGCGCGTATTCTTCGGCTGTCATCAGTTTGTTATACGGTCCAGATGGAATCGCTTTTGATTCTTCAGGCAATCTCTATATCTCGGATTCCAACAACTTCATCATCAGCGAAGTCAATCTTCAGTCTCAGACAATTACTGTTGTTGCAGGAACTCCGCCTACCCCCTGGAATGGGCTTGCCAGTAATGGTCCGACCAGCACTGGTGCACCCTGCTTGGGTGGATCTTGCGGGGACGGAGGAAACGCAACAAGCGCGCAGTTATGCTACGCGTTTGGAGTTTCCGTCAACAGCGCTGGCGACATTCTCATCGCGGACTGTTCCGCGGTCCGCAAGGTAAATAGCGCGTCAGCAAAAACCGGCGCTGGAACTATCAATACCGTTGCCGGTCAGTTGACAGCGTCCGATGGCTCGTTCCCAGCTGTATGCGACTCGAGCAAAATACCGAACTGCAACGATGGGCAGCCAGCAACAAGCGCTTTTTTGGGTTCACCTACATTCGTCTATCAGGACCCCGGCGGGAACCTGCTCATAGCGGACAGCGGTGCAAGCTCTCTTCGCGTGGTAGATACCTCTGGCATTATCAATGCCGCAGTAGGTCAAACGGGAATGGCCGGTTATGCTGGTGATGGCGGAACAGCAAATCAGGCGCTTCTCAATGGACCTGCAAGCTTCACATTCGACAGCAGTGGGAACCTGTATGTTGCTGATAGCCTAAATGGTCTGATACGCGAGGTAACTGCACCTCCACCGCTCAAGCAGCAGACAATCACTTACTCCGGGCCGACGTCTGTTACATATGGGAGCGCAGCGCTTGATCTCAGCCAGGATTTCGTTCCCACAGATCCTTCTACCGGCAACCCAAACGGACTGTCTATCTCTTCGTTCACACTAGGATCCGGCAGCCCTGGAACTTTGAATGGCTTCCTCCTCACGACTACCGGAACGGGGACTATCTCGGTAACTGCAACACAAGATGGGGACTCAACCTGGTCCCCAGCCACGCTAAAGCAAAGTATCAGCGTGACGCCTGCAACCTTGACAGCCACAGCTTCCAATCTGACTCTACAGGACGGCCAGCCCATCCCTGCGAATCTTCCCTACGCTTTTAGTGGTTTTGCTTCAGGAGACACGCAGTCCTCAGTGGTTAAGGGCACGCCAATTGTTGAGGTCATAGATGCAAAGGGCTCCCCTATACCTGCGGGGACTGTACCTGCCCCAGGAGCTTATACAATTCGAATTGCAAAAGGCACGTTATCGGTAAACCAGAACTACACACTGAACTTTGTAAACGGTTCCCTGCTGGTGACTCAGGGTCAATCGCAGACGGTCAATATAACCGGATTTACACCGCCAGCTACCTACGGCGACGCCAACTCCTCTTTCAGCTTTAATGCGACTGCAAGCTCCGGCCAGCCAGTCGATGTAGCATTTACCGGCACGGCTCCTGTCAAAACCCAACAGACCAGTTCCGGATGGTCGGTCACTGTAGCCGGAGCGGGAACGGTAGTCATTACAGCCACGCAGGCGGGAAACACGCAATACGCTCCGGCGACGGCGACAAAGTCCTTTACCGTAAATCCAGCACCGCTGACTGTCACAGTCAATAACCTGCAGACTTCTTTCGGTACAATTCCTGCCTTTACCTGCAGTGCGCGGACTTTTGCTGACTGTACTCTGTCAGGATTTGTCGGGGGCGACACTACGGCAGTGATCAGCGGCGGGGCAACGATAAAGACAACTGCAACAACATCCTCTGACCCTGGACAATATCCCATCACTTTGACTCAGGGGACACTCTTCAGCCAGAACTATACCTTCAAATTTCTCAATGGCACGCTGACAGTGAATCCAGCGTCACAGCAGATCAATAATTTTGCCGCGCCCGCTTCGGTTCAGTACCCAACTCCGGGCACTGTGAGTGCCTATCCTTTAACAGCATCGACAAACTCAGGACTCCTCATACAGTATTCAGCGACCGGCGCTGTCGCCATCAATCCCGACGGCGCCAGTTTTGCCGCAATCGGCGTAGGCCCGGCGAGCATAACCGCTATGGCATCCGGCGATACGGACTACGCACCTACTTCGGCAACCATTAACTTCACTGTAGGCATGGGCGTTCTCGAAATACATGCGCTCGATACGTCCCGCCCTTATGGAGCTGACAATCCTCAGTTCGGCTATGATTTCGGACCAGGCAATCCGGCCCCGCCGGCAAACTTGTTGTCCGGAGCGCCTGTATTCTCAACGCCTGCTGCTTCAGACTCACCGACCGGGATGTATCCAATCATCCCAGCTATTGGGACGCTCTCTTCTCCTGTATATAGCTTTAACTTTGTCAACGGAACACTTACAATCACTCAGCCTTCCACTTATACCTTGACCGTAAGTCCCGCAGCTGTCACGGTCCCGCGCGGCCAGAGCCGCCAGGTCACGATTACTCTCACTCCCATTAACAATTATTCCGGTTCGGTCACCATTGGCTGCAGCGGCTTGCCGGTTGGAGTTACATGCACTGCAAGCCCCGCGCAGCTAACGCCTCCAGTGAGCTCCGCAACAGGAAATGCAAATTCCATCAATGGAACCTTGACCATCTCTGCCGGGCAAGCAGTAGCTTCAACAGTTCCTGTTTCATCGCAAAATAACATGCTTGCTGCCAGCTTTTTTTATCTGCCCGGTACATTGTCCGGGTTGATTCTTATCTTCCGGCGCAAGCAACTTAGGAAGTCGCCACTACTGTTCGGCATCTTCCTGGTGCTTGTGCTTATGACCACCACTACTAGTTTTTTGGCTTGCGGCGGAGGAAGTTCGTCAACAGGCACAGTAGCTGCTGGCACAACACAGATCATGATTACCGGCTCCGGAACGGAGAGTGCGGGAACAGGCAATGTCAGTGCAACCGTGGGCCTGACGGTCACAATTCAGTAAAACTTCGGACTCGAGTGGCCCATAGGGTAGTAGTTCATGTGGGTCGAGGTTTCTCGATGATGGAAACTTTGCCATCGCCTCGGACCACCAAAGTTAATGAAAGCGCGTGTGATTTCGCGGCAGCACTGGAAAACCGCTCCAGTTTCAGTGCGCGAATAACAAGAATGAGCATTTCGGTATTCTTGAGAGCCGGATCTCTCTGGTTCTTGTTACCAACTGTCGCCATTGCTCGTGAAGGCGACTCACGAAATGCGGCTAAGCATTTACGTAAGAGGTGGTGAAATGCATATGCAAATCATGAAAACCCTTGCTGCAGCCACGCTGGCATTTGCCACGCTGGCATCGTTTGCACAGACAATTAAGACACGGATCAGCTTTTCGCAGCCCATCGCTGGAATTGCTGCCAACCCCATCACGAACAAGATTTATGTTGTTGCTCCGTCTTTTGGCGGCGCCACAGATAACCTTGCTGTCATCGACAGCAAAACCGATACGGTCGTCGAGAATATTCCAGTGCCTGTTGGCGCGTATCTTCCAGCTGTGAATTTCATTACAGACCGCATCTACATTGCAAGCTGCAATTTCAACATTGATCCAACTCCATGCTTTGTGACCGTAGTCAATGGGAAAAATCACAAAGTGATCGCACAGATTCCTGTAACAACGACATCGGGCAATGGCCTCCAGGGTATTACCGTTGATCCGATTACAGACAAAGTGTACGTCGCCGACAGCGACAACAACGTCGTTGACATTATCGAGGGCTGGAATAATAAAATCGCCGGCACGATTCCGGTAAGCGGAGGCGCCCCCAATGGGCTTACGATCAATCCATTGAATAATCGCCTGTATGTTCCTCTCGGGAATAACGAAGTGGAGGTGATTGATGCCCGCACCAGGACAGCACTGGCAACTACAACGTTTGGCAGCAACACAGCCTTTGCTGCTGTTAATTGGCAGACTGGCCATGTTTTTGTCACAAATTCTGTCTTCGGTCCTTCTACCACAGGAGTGTTAGATAAAAAAGGAGCCATATTAGCATCAGTATCCGTCGGTGACACGCCGTTTGGTCTGGATGTCGATCAGTTCACCAACCTGGTTTTTGTGGCCAGCACTGCTCTGAACAATGTTACGGTGATTGATGGCTCCAACAACACAGTCAAGGCTACGGTTCCTGGGGTTCCGGCAAGTTTCGTCGCTGTTAACTTCTCTGCTGGAAAAGCATATGTCGCTGGCAATAATGTAGTCAGCGTTCTCACAGAAAAGTAAGCCCTTGCATAGATAGCGTGGCTTGTCTGCATGCTATCTCTGTATTTACAGAGGCTTAATGGGAGGTTCTATGGTGCCGGGAGGGGGGGTCGAACCCCCACGACCGCAAGGGTCGGCGGATTTTGAGTCCGCTGCGTCTGCCAGTTCCGCCATCCCGGCTTTTTGGGTGGGCTTTCAACAGACTAAATGATGCTTGCAGCAAAAGAAAGAGGAGCCTCAACGGCTCCTCTTTTTCGCCTGTGATTGCAGTTCAATTCGATGATGAGAGCGCGCCTTCCGGCACTTCTTCTTCTTCGCACTCTTCCGGCTTGCGGCGCGTGCGCTTGAACTTGCTCAGAATGGTGCTGAGGATCACGTACAGCACAGGAATGAAGATCAGGTTCAGGAAGGTCGACACCACCATGCCGCCGACAATCGCTGTACCGACTGAGTTGCGTCCCTTTGCGCCTGCGCCCGTCGCGAAGTAGAGCGGGAACACGCCGAGGATAAACGCGATGGAAGTCATCAGAATCGGCCGCAGGCGGAGCTCGGCTGCTTCAATCGCGGCATCGACGATCGAACGTCCATGCAGGCGGAGCTGCTCGGCAAATTCGACGATCAGAATCGCGTTCTTAGCGGCGAGTCCGATCAGCATCAGCAGTCCGATCTGTACGTATGCATCGTTAGAAAATCCGCGCAGTGAAACCAGCTCGAGTGCACCGAGTACAGCCATGGGGACGGAGAGGAGAATGATGAAAGGCAGCGCGAAGCTTTCATACAGAGCGGCCAGCGTGAGGTAAACCACGATGATGCCGAGACTGAAGATGATGATTGCCTTGCCCTGCGATTCGACTTCTTCGAGCGCCAGTCCGCTCCAGGTGTAGGTCATGCCCTGTATCTTGTTTTGCTGGAAGAGTTCTTCCATCGCCTTAAGGCCCTGCTCAGAACTGAAGCCTGGCGCAGCGGAGCCGTCGATTTCCGCCGAACGGAACAGGTTGAAGTGATTGATCACCTGCGGTCCGGCTGCATCGCTGATCCTTACGAGGTTGTCCAGCGGGACCATGCCTCCGCCATTGGAGCGCACGTAGTACTGGCGCAGGTCACTCTCCTTCATGCGGAAAGGATGGTCAGCCTGGATGTAGACACGATAGGAGCGATTATTAAAGTCGAAGTCGTTGATATACTCCGATCCCATATAGACGCCGAGCGCGTTCGTGACCTCGCTGATGGGCACGTTCATCGCTTTGGTCTTTTCGCGGTCGATCTGAAGCAGCAGCTGCGGATCATTGGCCGTATAACTGGTGAAGAGATTCATCAGGTCCTTGCGCTGACGGCTTCCCGCTACGATCTTATGCGCGACTGTATCGAGATCCTGCAGCGTGTTCCGGCCAAGGTCCTGCAACTGGAACTCAAAACCGCCGAAGCTGCCAAGACCCTGCACTGCCGGCGGCTCGAAGACAGCAATGATTCCGCCCGGAAGCCCGAATAGTTGTGGCGTCAGGCGCTGGACGATGTCGCCCGCGCCATGTCCTTTGCCGCTCCGTTCGTCAATCGGCTTAAGCGGAACGAAGATCAATCCATAATTGGGGGCGCTGCCGCCGGAAAGGCTGAATCCAGGCACAGCAAACGTTCCGAACACATCGCGATCTTTCAGGATCAGGTCTTCCGCTCGATGTGACAACTCGGTTGTGTAATTCAGCGATGCGCCGGGAGGTGTCTGCACCACGCAGATCAGGTAGTTCTGGTCTTCCTGCGGAATGAATCCGGTTGGAACATGGGTGTATACGAAGACCGTTGCTGCAAGTCCGGCAAAAAAGATGAGCAGCATCAGGTACCGCAGACGCAGCGTGATGTGGATGATGCGTGCATAGGTCTTACCCATCCACAGAATCACCGCTTCCACGCCGTGAGCAAATGCGGAATAGCCGCGCGCAATGAACTTGATGCGCGTCCAGTCCAGCATCTTGTACTTCTCTTCTTCGCCGCGCAGGAAGAGTGCCGCGAGCGCCGGAGAAAGCGTCAGAGCATTGAAGGCCGAGATGGCGATGGAGAAGGCGATCGTCATCGCGAACTGCTTGTACAGAATGCCCGTCGTGCCGGGGAAGAACGACACGGGAATAAACACCGAGATGAGCACAAGCGACGTCGCGATGACAGCGCTGGTCACCTCGCCCATGGCCTCGGATGTGGCCTTGTGCGGATCGCAGTGTTCGAGCGAGATATGCCGCTGTACGTTCTCGATGACGACGATGGCGTCGTCGACGACGAGGCCTGTCGCCAGAATGATGCCGAACATGGTCAGCGAGTTGATTGAGAAGCCAAACGCCTTGATAAAGGCGAAGGTTCCAATCAGCGATACCGGGATTGTGATCGCAGGAATGACCGTCGCGCGCCAGTCGAGCAGAAAGAGGAAGATGACCGCGATGACGATGACAATCGCTTCTTCGAGCGTCGAGATCACTTCCTTGATCGAATCGCCTACGACCGTTGTCGTGTCAAAAGCGATGACATACTTAATGCCCGGCGGAAAGGATTTCGACAATTCAGCCAGCTGCGCCTTTGCGGCTTTGTCCACATCCAATGCATTCGCATCTGACAGCTGCTGTACACCGACGCCGATGGCCTCGTGCCCGCTGTATTCGAGATTCGTGTCGTAAGTTTCAGCGCCCAGCTCGGCATGGCCTACATCTTTCAACTGCACGATGCCATTTGGCGTGTTCTTGAGAATGATCTGCTCAAATTCTCTTGGATCGGAAAGACGCCCGACTACGCGCAGAGTAATCTGAAAATTCTGTGTGGCCGGAGCCGGCGGGCGTCCCAGCTGTCCGGAAGGTATTTCAATGTTCTGCTCCTGGATGGCATTGATGACGTCTGTTGCCGTGAGATTGCGCGCGGCCAGCTTGGTCGGGTCGAGCCAGATGCGCATTGCATACTTGCGCTCGCCGAAGATCACTACATCGCCGACGCCTTTGATTCTCTTCAGCGTGTCCTTGACATAAACATCAAGATAATTCGAGATGTATTGGTTTGAGACGCTCCCGTCCGGCGAAAAGAAGCCGGCTGCGAAAACGAAGTTCGGGTTGGCCTTCGTAATCGTAATACCGGTGTTCTTGATTTCCTGCGGCAAGCGGCCTTGTGCCGTGGACACGCGGTTCTGTACGTCGACAGCAGCAATATTGAGGTCGTATCCGGTATTAAACGTTACGGTAATGGCGCTGGTGCCGTCATTCGAACTGGTCGAGGTCATGTAATGCATGCCCTCGACGCCGTTGATCTGCTGTTCTAGCGGAATGGTAACTGCCGATTCGACAACCTGCGCGTTGGCGCCGACATAGTTGCTCGTCACCTGAACCTGCGGAGGCGCCAACTGCGGATAAAGCGAAATCGGCAATGTTGGGATTACTGCCGCGCCCGCAAGAATAATAAGCAGCGCGCAAACGGTCGCAAATACGGGACGGTGAATGAAGAAATCTACCACGCGAAAACCCTCTTCTCGCCAGTGGGCGTCACGAGCCCTGAATCGTATCTCTTTGTCAATCTTGAGCGGGTGATGCAGTTTCTTAAAACTTGTCTTTCCTGAACGAAGGACCTGCTTTCACCCGCATTGCCACTTTAGGCGTCATCCCTGGTGGCTATATTTACCCCATAGGCTGCACCGGCGCGCCATCTACAAGCATCTGCGTGCCGGAGACGATCACCTTGTCGCCAGAAGTGAGGCCAGACTCGACTGCATAGTTGTTGCCAATCGTATCGCCGAGTTTTACCGAGCGCTGTTTGGCGACAAACTTTCCGTTATCGCCCTGAGCCACGTAAACAAAAGTCTGTCCGCCGAGACGCGTCACAGCCAGCACCGGCACCGTTGGAAGCGGCTCAGTTGACCAGATGACCTTGGCTTTCAATAGCTGCGATGTCCGCAATTGAGGCGAACGCACAGGAGCCTTGGCCAGGATGCCTTGCAGCTGGTCATCGACCTGCGGCGAAATGAAGTTGATCGCAGTGCGCTCGATCTTATTGCCGCTGTTGTCCTGAATATCCACAGGAAGCCCCAGATGCACTTCGCTTGCACGCTCAGAAGGAATATAGATGTAGGCTTCGAGATCGCGATTCTCATCAACCGTGGTCAGCATGGTTGTCGTGGATACATAATCGCCCACGTGCACTGGAACGTCACCGATAATACCGTCGAACGGCGCGCGAATCCGGTAGTAGGCCAGCTCTTTTTCCTGCGTCTGGCGAGCGGCTACTGACGATTCATAATCGGCCTTCGAATTTTTGAAGGACTGCTCCGCCTGGTCGAGCGTATCGCGGCTGGTCACGCCTGCGGCATAAAGCTTGCGCTGGCGCTCGACTTCTACCTGATTATATTGATACACAGCCAGCTTCTGCTGCTCGGTTGCCTTCTGCGATTCGACCGTCGCTTCCTGCTTCAGCGGATCGATCACCATCACCAATTGGCCCGCCTTCACATGATCACCCGAACGCACGCTGATGCTGATCAGGTTGCCGGCTACTTGCGGGGTAATGGTTGCCGAACGGCGCGATTTAATGGTGGATACGTATTCATCAGCGCGCGGCACGGGCTGCGGCGAAACCAGCACCGTCTGCACAGGCAATGCCTGTGCCCCCGCCGCGCCTGCACCGGCCTGTTGCGCCGGTTTGCTGCAGGCGGTAAGAAGAGAAGCTAAAAATAACGTGCTAAGTATGATTTTGCCTTTACTTTCCACGACTGGGCCTCAAACTATCTCTCTGGAATTCCCCGGACGAAAAAATCGCAACAGGACTGTTTACTCTGAAATCAACTCAAAAATACCACTGTCTGGCCTCGGGCATGAAGATGAAAACACGCAGGCAAAAAACATATTCCACGCCGAGTGATTCTTGGATGAGACAGAATTCCCGCTAGCTTCAAACAATTTATCAATATCTTAGAGACGAGCCGCAGCCCAGGCCCTGGCTCCGGGAGTTAGAGCCAAACACTTGAAATGGATAGACTTGCAGACAACTACGGGCAGGCGTATCCCGCATCATGGCAGATTAAGGAAAAATATCCTTCCTAGAAAGCCTTTGTTGTCGCGGTCGCAATCGTTGGAATCACACCATTCGCCTTTACAGCATTAGCTGCATTCTTCAGGTGGATTTTGTTGTTCAGCGAATAGAGGGCCAGCTCAAGACGGTCAGAGACACCCAGCTTGTCATATATCTTGCGCAGGTAGTTCTTGATGACCTGCTCGCTGGTCCCCAGTTCATGTGCGATTTCCTTGTTGCGCTTACCCTGCGTGATGCAATTAATGATGGCCAGCTCTTTTGGCGAGAGCCTGGGATGGTTTCTTGAATTAGATAGAACCGTAGCCTGTGAACGATATGCCTCGATCACCCAGGACACTGCCTTGTTATCGATCCACATTTCTCCCTGAGAGACTTTGCGCACACACTTCACCAGCATTTCGGGAGGAATCGAGCGAGGGATAATACCGCGCGCACCATTACGGTAGAGCTCAACGGTGCGGGTTTCATCGGCCGCTGCTGCCTCTACAATGATCTTCAGTTCGGGCGCCTGCCGCTGCAGCTCGGCAACGATGTCGACATGGCCGGAAATCAGGCTGCCTTCGATGATCAGCACATCTGCCTGCTGGTCGGAAATCGAGAGCTGCAGATCATTCAGGTTGTCAAACTGAGCAATGACGCGAATATCGTTCTCAGCGGCAAAAATCTTGCGCACGCCTACGCGATAGATGACCTGGGAATCCACGAGAATGACTCGAATGGGCTGCTTGACTGTTTCCAGCCTCGCAGTGTCTGCGGGAACAACTTTTGCTTCCGATGCCATGGTTCTGCTCTTCCTATCCAAACTTATTTATTGGAAGCGGTACTCGTCGATGCTCGCAGCTGCAAAATAGCTTGAGTCTTCTTTATAGGAGCGCACCACCCGCCCAGTACAATGCACCGCAGCCGTGTTATCGTCACATAACACTTCAGCAGGAATCTCCAGCAGAAATTCAACCGGCGCGCCTTCTGGCAAATCTTCGCTCAGGCGAAACAAAATGCCATTTGCGGAGATATTCTCTGTCGTTCCTGATAATTCGCGATTTTCAGAGAGAATACGCACCGGCAGGTGCAGAGGAAACCGGACGGAGAAACGCGATCCGTTTTTGTCAGCTTCGAAAGAAATCGACTGTTCCGCCGTCATTTTCTTATGACCACTCTGGATTTCGCTTCCTGCTAGCTTCGATGCAATCGGGAAATCCAGAACTATCCTGAATTACTAAAGTGTACATCGAAAACGTAACCAAAGGCCGTAAAAATTTGCTTGCTTCCGTTATCGTATGTGAAGCCAGCCAGCCTTAAACATGAAAAACTGGTTTTAAAGATGTAAATTATTCACGAACTACCCTGCCTGACGATCCCGATCGACCTTGCCTGCAGTCCGCATTGGGAGATTGCCTGAGGTATTTACTACCCCGACAACCGACCTAAGTGTCATAGTGGCAAAGACGGGATAGCCGTTTCATTTCCCTCACGGCCAGGTATTCCGGGGCGAAAAATTAGACATTCAAAATTGCAGATAACAGTATTCGTGTAAAAATTACGCATTTTACTGCAGTTATTGGTGAACCTGGAGCGAACTGCTGGCTAATAGCGCGGCAGAGCTACTCCTTTAGATGTCCATTCGTGGAATTGTCTGTCTGGATGCGGACGTTTCGGTCTTACCAAAAGCATCTTTCCAATGCCGCTTCCGGCGGTGTACTATGCTCGGCGATTTCACCTGTACATCCTGGAGGCCGCTGTGTTGAAGCCATTGCTCGCATCTTCAGCGCTGCTGCTGGTTGCTTTGCTCTCTGCCGCTCAAAACCAGCCAACGACGCCATCATCCCAAGTGAACCCCGTTAAAGCCACTCCCGAATCACAAGCCCACGCCAAAAAAATCTACAGCTATGACTGCTCCATGTGCCATGGCGAGAAGGGCGACGGTAAAGGAGACGTCGCCGACTCCATGAAACTGACCCTGCGCGATTACACCAAGCCCGATGCCCTCAAGGACATGACTGATGCCCAAATCTTCGACGTAATCAAAAACGGTAAAGGCCAGATGCCAAGCGAAGGCGACCGTTGCAAGCCCGACGATATCTGGAACCTGGTGATCTACCTTCGCTCCATATCGAAGAAGTCGATTACCTAGTTCTATCGATGGCTGGGCAGCACGTTCCAGATGGATGGATCTTCCTGCCCCAGCACCCATGAGCAGAAAACCCCGAAGCCCGCGCTCACGCACGAGGTTGTAGCGCTCGCGGGAAGGTCCGTTCATCGGTAAAGAAAATCCATTCGCGCATGTCATCGCGATAGAACCAGGTCCACGCCGTGCGGTCGACCGGGTCCCACTCGATCTTGAACCAAGGCCAAAAACAACACAAACTTTTTCATATAGGTGTAACAATATCGTCTGATGAAAAGGCCCTCCATGAGAGGGCCTATGTACTTAAAATGGTTGATGCTTAGTTCTTGAGAAACTCTTCGATCCGCGCGCTTTCTTCTTCGCTCAGACGGAAGGTCGCGGCTGGCAGCACGCCATCCACCTGGTCTGGACGACGCGCGCCGACAATGGCCGCGGTAATGGCTGGATGCCGCAGCGTCCACGCGATGGCAACCACTCCGGGCTCCACGTTGTGCGCCTTGCCGATCTCGCGCAGCAGCTCTACCAGTTTCAGATTGCGGGAGAGCTTTGGCTCAGTAAAGTTCGTGCTGCGCTTGCGCCAGTCATCTTCCGGAAGGCTCTTGATGCGCTCGGCTGTCATCTTGCCCGTCAACAGGCCCGAGACCATAGGCGAGTAATTGATGACGCCTATATTGTTCTGCTGACAGAAGGGCAGGATTTCCGCTTCAATGTCGCGCCGCAGCATCGAATACGGTGGCTGCAGCGACGCGATGGGCGCAATCTTCTGAGCGCGCTTCATCTGTTCGACGCTGAAATTCGAAACTCCGATGTAGCGCACTTTTCCCTGCTCCTTGAACTTCGCGAGCGTTTCCCATCCTTCTTCAATTTCACTTTCGGGATCGGGCCAGTGAATCTGATAGAGGTCGATGGTGTCGACTTGCAGGCGCCGCAGAGAATTCTCAATCTCTTCCTGAAGCGAAGCGGCCTTCAGACTGCGATAGATCTGCCGCTTGTCGTCCCAGCGCATCGAGCACTTGGTGAAGACATAAGGTTTCACACTTACATTCGACAGCGCCTTTGCGACCACTTCTTCTGAGTGCCCCAGACCGTAAACCGCAGCCGTATCGATCCAGTTGATGCCACAGTCGATGGCGCGTTCGATGGTCTTGATGGACTCATCATCATCCTGTGCGCCCCAGCCATATTCCCAGTTACCCCCGCCAATGGCCCAGGCTCCGTAACCGATGGGCGTGAGCTGCAGGTCGGAATTGCCGAGCTGACGCGTCTTAAACTCTGTCACTGTAGGATTGCTGATAGACATGTCCTTATGATGCGCCGGGCATGTCCAGAGCTTCAATACACTGGAAATTCATAGCCGGTTCATTTTAAGGAGCAGCTACATTGCCATATCGCCTGATGTGCCTCACCGCGCACCCCGACGACGAGAGCGGAGCATTCGGAGGAGCGCTGCTCATGACGCACGATCTGGGCATTGAAACCAGCGTCCTATGCCTTACCCAGGGTGACGCCGGGAGCTTTCGCGGCAGCGCCAAAAGCGCAGAGGAGCTGGCGCAGATGCGCCGCGCCGAACTTGATGCCGCATCAAAAATCCTCGGCATTACAAGCACGGAAGTTCTGGACTACCCCGACGGCGCGCTCGATCAGCAGAACTTTTATGAACTTGTGCGCGTGCTGATTGCCCGTATCCGCGCGCAGCGCCCGCAGGTCATTCTCACCTTCGGCCCCGATGGAGGCGTCAATCTTCATCGCGACCACACCGTTGTTTCGCTCGCGGCGACGGCAGCCTTCCACTGGGCGGGACGCGCACAGTTCTTTCCTGATGCAGGCAAACCGTATGCCCCACAGAAGCTCTACTACTCGAGCACGCCCTTCATTTCCGTTTACAACTCAAATGAGGGTGCTGATGCTGCGCGTGTACCCTACTCGCTGACACTTGAATTGGGCAAATGGAAAGAGCAGAAGATCGAGGCCTTCAAACAGCACATCACCCAGCATGGAGTGATGGAGCGTGTCCGCGATTTTATTGACCGGCATTTTGACTATGAGCAGTACCTGCTTGTTGCCTCGCGCGATCCCCGGCCGCTTGCTCAGGATGATGCACTCTTCGCCGGAGTCACCGAAGACTGATCGCTATTCCGTATTTCACGGCGAGAAATTCCTGAAGGTCATCTGGAATAGCGCTCGCGAGTTCCTGCCATGTGAGCAGCTTGAGCCGGCAGCGAAGATCGAAGAGGCGGACTGCCCGCATGACTCGGTACCATGCCTCGATCAGATCAGGACGGCGGGCATCACAGAAGACGCAGAAAGAACAGCCAGTCGCATAAGCCGCCAGCGTTCCTCGTATGAGTTGATAGCTGCAGTATCTGCCATCCCGGGAAGGCAGCTCAGAAAGATCGAAAACGGTTTCGAGGTTGCTATAGCGGGAGATCAGATCGAACCTTGCGAATTGGAAATCCGATTCCGTCAGCTTGGCTTCGACCAGAAGATGATCGAGCTTCATATCGATCTCTGTATTGTCAGCCTTGCTGTTATGAAAGGGCGTGCGCGGTTTGAACCCGAACTCCGGCGCCGCATCTGATCCAATTCCAAGCATCGCCTGAACACCTGCCGAAGCCATTACGCCTGGATGGCAGAAGATGTTCATGAGCAATGCATCGGAACTGTGCGCGCAATCCAGTTCCTTCCATTGCCAGTCTGCGCGCACTCTGGATCGTTTGAAAGCCGTATGCACCTTGAGGAGCCGCTTCGCCCATTGCGGATTCGCGGAAATCCTGTCGTAGGCGCGCGGATGAAAGTTTCCATTTCGTGGAAAAAGCACGCCCGGAATCTCACCATCCGTCTGCTCACAGGAAAATCCACGATCCTTCGCAAAGGCCAGCGCGCGAAGACTCAGCTCCGTTCGCAGACTGATACCGTCCGGCATGGATTCCATCATAGGACGGCAGGCCTATGGGGCGTTCGCCGCGCGTTCAGGCGCATGAATGAACACGTCCACCTGCTGGCCCACATACACCGGGAACCGTGGCGGATCGAAGCGGAACTCCAGCTGCAGCACGCGCACATCGACGCGCTCGGAATTCGAGCCGGTCAGGTTTTCCTTGGGCACCATGTAGGGCACGATGCGCACGAACTGCATTGGAAACTGCCGTGAAGAATCGCCCTTGAGCATGGCAGTAGCCGTTGAGCCGGGAAGCACATGCGATGCGTTGATCTCATCGACATCCACGCGCACCATCAGCGAATCGGTATCGCCAAAAAGAACAGGCGATGTGCCGGCGGTGCTCGAAAGATATTCGCCCACGCGATTGTTTATCTGAAGAATTTTTCCATCCGCAGGAGCACGCACCGTCATCTTGTCGAGAAGGACTTTCTGCTGATCACGGGTCGCAACCATGGACTGCAGATTGGCCCGCTGTTCGGCAAGCGAGGCCTCGGCATTATGCAGTTGCGCTTCTGCCTGGCGCACCTGCGCCTCAGCCTGCTGCCAGCGCGCCTTGTCGGCATCGCGCGTCTTCGCAGCAGTGATGTTCGCCTGGTCGGAGATAATGCCGTCCTTGTGCATTCCCTCATTGCGCTCGGCAATCTGCTCGGCATCGTCGTAAGTCGCTTTCGCCGTCTCCACCGCGGCCTTCGCGCTGTTCAGGTTGGCCTGCTGCGTCAGGATGTCGGCCTGCGCAGTCTGCACCGTGGCCTGCGCCTTGGCAACGTTCGCATCCGCCTGCTCCACGATCGTGCGTTGCTCACGGTCGTCAATCGAATACAATTTATCGCCGCGATGCACGATGTCATTCTCCTTCACATACAACGCAGTCAACTGGCCGGAGACTGGAGGTGCAAGGTTATAGTTACGGTCCGATGCTTCCACCAGCCCAGTTGCCGCAATCGCATTCTGGTATGGCGCGGCGGGCGGAGCAGCGATCGGCTTCTCATGCGGCACGCGACGCGCTGAAACTGTGACCCACACTGCGATCAGCACAACTCCCAGCAGCGGTACAAAAATGCTCAACCGTTTCGTCATCACGCCATCTCCTCGTAAGGCGGGGCATTGATTTTTTATGAATGGACCCGCAGTTCGTTCTTGTGAATGGATAAGACGCGCCCGTCCAGCATCTCTGCAATGCGGTCGCCATAAGGAAAGATTCGGTTGTCGTGCGTCACTACCACGATGGCGCGATCATCGGTGAGCGCAGTTGACCGGAACATCTCAAGAACCATCTTCCCTGTTTCGCCATCGAGCGCCGCCGTAGGCTCATCGCATACGATCAGGCGCGGTTCTGTAATCAAGGCACGCGCAATAGCCACACGCTGCTGCTGCCCTCCGGAGAGTTGTGCGGGCAGAAAGTTCGCGCGATCTGCGAGCCCCACTTTTTCGAGATACAGCTTTGCCTTTGCGACTGCTTCCTCATAGTCCGTGCGATGAATCAGCAGCGGCACCGCAACATTCTCCGCGGCTGTCAGCGTTGGCAGAAGGTTGTATTGCTGAAAGATGAAGCCGATGTTGTCACGGCGGAAGGCCGTCTTCTCCGCCTGGTCAAGCTGGTCGATGCGCGTGCCGAATACATTCACTTCTCCTTCGGACGCGTCGAGAATTCCGGCAAGCACGCTGAGCAGCGTTGTCTTGCCGCAACCCGAAGGCCCGACCAGCAACAGCAGCTCGCCCGTATGCACGTTAAAGTCGACATCCTTCAGCGCGCGCACTTCGGTTGCGCCTTCTCCGAATGCCTTGGTCACATTGCGCAGGCAGGCTGCATGTGTGCCATTCGCTGTATCGCACTCGCTCACGTTAGCCACGGAACACCACCGCCGGTTCAAGCTTCACTACTTTGCGGATGCTGATCAGAGCCGATAGCAGACAGATCACAATGATTGCAACGAAGCTGATCACCACCATCGGCCATGGCGTTGCAAAAGCAACTTTGCTGTCCTGGCCGCCGGCAAGCAGACCAAAGATGCCGCCCAGTCCGGCTCCTCCGCCGAATCCAACAAGACCTACTAATAACGCCTGCAGCAGAATCATCTTCGTCAACGTTACGGAACTTGTGCCCATCGCCTTCAGTGCGCCGAAGTAGCGCTCATTCTGCAATGCAAACTGGTAGAACGTTTGCCCTACGATCGACATGCCCACCAGGAACACCATCGCCAGCGAAAGCCCGATGCTGATAGGAATGCCCGTGTTCTTGAGGTAATAGTCCATCGTCACCCAGTGGAATTCCTGCTCGGTATAAGCTGCCAGCCCAGTTGCCTTCTTGATTCGCTGTGTTACTTCATTGATCGGAACTCCGTCCGCCGGGGCGGCCAGTACATAGTTCAACTGCTTACGCTGCTGCGGCGCGTATTGCAGTGCGCGGTCATACGAGGCATACACAAATGGGTTTGAGAAGAAATCACGCGGCACATCCGCGATACCCACCACGCGCGCCTGATTATCATTCATCTCAAACGTATCGCCCGGCTTCGGATCTCCCAGCTTCTCAGACTCTGCCCTGCCGATAATCACAGCTTCATCCTGTGTCAGCAGCTGGCTTGTTCCGGCAATCATGTGCGGGCGGCCGAAGAAAGTATCGTTGTCGAGACCATACAGACGCACTGTTTGGAAATTCCCATCCGGCATATGCGCGGACACCGTCTGCAGCAGCAATGGAACTGCCCACTTCACTCCGGGAACACTGCGCACGCGCTGCAAGTCTGTGTCGAGAAGCGGCTTGCTCTCGTCAACGCTGCGCAATTGTGGATCGCACACCCAGATGGGCGCGCCGACTACTTCCACTGGCCGGGCGGTCCGTAGAATGAGCCCGCAAAAGATAGACCCCTGCTGCAGAAAGAGAAACGAAACAACAATCAGGCTGCTCACCAGCGTGAAGTATTTGCTGCGGTCGCCCATGAGCATCTTGATCGCGATCTGCCACATATTTACCTCGCCTGTTGCTCACGCTCAAGACCGCGCAGTCCGAGCGCGACAAAGTGCGCTATATGCTCTGAAATTTTCTCGATGTACTCAGGGCTATGCGAATCAACGCCCCCGATGACCCGATACGTCGCACGCGCCTTATAGGCGTGCAAACACTGCCCGATGATCCCCGAAATCACCATAAACCCTCGTTCCTGCGAAATTCCCGGGGTGAGCATCAGGATGAGCTGCTGAAAAATATTTCCGATAGGCAGAAAAAATTCGCGCACGACCTCTTCAAATTGCGGACTGCCTGCGGACTGCTCACGCATAATCAGCTGCGAATGTTTGTGGTCCGGATGCATCAGCTCTTCAAGGAAAACCTTTATGCAGGCACGTAAAGCCTCTTCCGCCGCGTTACGCGCCTTTGATCTCTGCGCCACTTCCAGATACTCCTGCATCCGCTCGCGCATTGTGCCGGCCGGAGCGAGACATGACCGCAGGCATTCGCGATAGAGCGCGTCCTTGCTGCCGAAGTGGTAATTCACCGCTGCCACGTTCACGCCCGCTGCCGCAGCCAGATCGCGAACACTTGTCTGCGAGTATCCTTTTTCGCCAAACAATTCCATAGCTGCACCAATCAGACGCACACGTGCATCGTCTGCTTCCCGGGGCTTGTTTTTCTGCATAAAGGCGGACTGGCGCCGCTTAAGTTTTGTCTTCTTAGAGGTAGCAACCATGATTCAAACAATCGTTTGAAACGATTGTTTGAATACTACGCCTGAAAAGCTCAGGGCACAAGAGTACTGTGCATGGAAAAGAGTGGAATTTCCGTCAAGAATTGTTAAGGAGCTTTGGGAAATTAAAGGTGGTGGCCTCCCGCCCTTTCGCAAAAACCGCGAAAGGATGGGGCACCTATTTTATTTGTGGCGGGAGAAGGGAAAAGCAGGTCCTGCCCCTTCACTTCATTCAGGGGCAGGATGACAACCTTTTTATGCAGGTTAAGAGCAGGTGCAATCTTCCTGCCCGCAATAAGAGCAGCAGGTGCAGGTGCCGTTTGGCGCGAAGCGCGTTTGCCTGTGCGGCGAGCACCCGCCGGCGATCGACGGGATCACCAGCACCTCATCGCCATCCTGAAAGGAGTACTTCTCATTGCCGAGGAAGCGGATATCTTCCTCGTTGACATAGAAGTTGATGAAGCGCCGTACATTGCCTGTCTCGTCGCGCAGATGTGTCTTGAGGGCGGGAAAGTTTGTCTCGATGTCATCGATCAGCGCGGGCAGATTTTGTGCGCTTGACTGAATCTCCTTTGCGCCATTGGTGTGCTTCTGAAATGCATTGGGCAGCAATACTCTAACGGACATCTACGCCTCCTGATACCAGCTCGTTCAATTCCTTAATTTCGTTGATGTAGTTCTCAAAGTCGGTCAGGCGCGGACGAATCGCGGCTTCCTGTTCGTATGCACCGTTGAGCACGTCTGTCGTCTTCAAGCCATTGCCCGTGATGCAGGTGACAGTCAGCTCGTCTGGCTTGATACGGCCATGCGCATAGAGCCGCGCTGTGACGGCAGTCGTCACGCCGCCGGCGGTTTCGGTAAAGACGCCTTCCGTCTCGGCCAGCTCCTGGATCGCTGAGACGATCTCGACATCGGAAACATCCTCGGCCCATCCACCGCTCTGGCGAATCGCGCGTGCGGCATACACACCGTCTGCCGGATTGCCAATCGCCAGCGAGCGCGCAATCGTTGAAGGCCGCTGCGGCTCAATGTGATCGGCACCCGTCTTCACTGCCTTGGCGATGGGCGAGCAGCCTGTGGCCTGCGCTCCGAAGAAGCGCACTTCCTTCGGCTCGACGAGTCCGAGCGTGATCAATTCCTTGAAGGCCTTGCGAATTTTTGTGATGAGCGAGCCGCCCGCCATGGGGACAACCACGTTGTCCGGCAAACGCCAGCCGAGCTGCTCGGCGATCTCAAAGCCGACGGTCTTCGAGCCTTCCGCATAATAAGGGCGCAGGTTCACGTTCACGAAGCCCCAGTTGAAGCGGTCGGCAATCTGCGAGCACAGGCGGTTCACGTGATCATAGTTGCCGTCGATGCGGATCAGGTTCGCGCCATAAACCTGGGTGTTGAGAATCTTCGCCGCTTCGAGGTCCGCGGGAACCAGAATGTAGGTCTTGAGGCCAAGGCGCGCTGCCTGTGCTGCGACTGCGTTTGCGAGGTTGCCAGTCGAGGAGCAGCCCACCGTATCAAAGCCGAAGCCCTGTGCCGCCGCGAGCGCTACCGCTACCACACGGTCCTTGAAGCTCAGCGTAGGCAGGCACACTGCGTCGTTCTTGATGTAAAGATTCTTTGCGCCAATCCGCTCGGCCAGACGCGGGGCCTTGAGCAGCGGCGTCCATCCCGCGGGCGTCTGCGGGACATAATTTTCAGGGACCGGCAGGAGCGCCTGGTAGCGCCACATATTGGTGGGGCCCTGCGCAATCGACTCGCGCGTTACTGTCTTCTTCGCGGCGTCGAGATCCACCTGCACTTCCAGCGGCGAGAAACACTCGTCACAAATCGAGAGCGGCGCGTTTTGATAACGCTTGCCGCACTCCCGACAACATAATTCGTAAGACGTAGACATTCAGCCCTCGCATCCGAGAGCGGCGTCGTGGAAGCCTCGTCGGGATACGCCCCGTCGAGGTGCAGTTATGCACGGGCAAGTGACTAAAACTCTGGTACTGCCTACTGCTTTACTACCGGTACTGCTAACACCTGGGATTTAGCGAGATGCGATACAGCCTGCACCCCGAATCTCATGTACCCCACCACTTAAGGTGAGCGAGAGTTGACACCGATGTCTCAAATTGCTTGAGCCGGTTGTCGTGGCGTCACAGGGCCCGTCCCTCAGCCACTCTGCATGAAATTCAGGCTCGCTCACAAGGAGCAAACTTGAATGTTTAGTTTGTATCACAGGGATTTTGGGAATGCAAGCAGCAGCGATTTCAAGAAAATAACAACCGAGCAGGTTAAAAGAGAATTAACAATTAAGGTTACCAAAGTGCAACCCAAAGATTTGAGGGCTTCATCGTAGTTTCATGATGTTAAGTCCCTGACGTGCGCGGAAATGGCATGTCAATAACTCATGTTATGAGGGTAACTTAGTGAAAATCCTGGTAATCGCTACTCTTTTCGCTTTCCCGATAACAAGCCTTGCAACCACAGCCACCATCAACCAAGGAAATACTAACGATCCTGGTTCCGACAATTCAGCATACGAGTCAGGAGGGGCCGCACAAGACACTGCTCCAGCTCCAGGTGCAGAGAGCAAGTATAGCGGCAGCATCTCCTACACTGGCATATTCACCTACGAGAGCATCAATCAAGGTATTCTCAACGGCACAAGTCAGAAGATGGCAGGATGGGGCATCACCCCGGAGCTGAATTTCACAAAACATATAGGCCTTCAAGGGGATTTTGTCACCACCTATGCGGACACACATCCCAGCATCACTCAGTTCACAATTGCAGCGGGTCCGCGTTATACCTTGAATCCTTTTTGGAAAGGCACTCCTTTTTTCTTTGGAGAAGCTGGTGAAACACGCGTAGCTCTTGGCACTTATGGCGGCTTATATCATCCAGGGACAACCTGGGAGCCAACCGCCTCGGCTGGAATTGGTTTTGATTTCAATCTGACGCCGCGTTTTGGTCTACAGTTTGTTCCTGGCGAATGGATGGGCCAACGATTCGATTACAACGGCTCATGGCAAAACAGCTACATGGCACGGTTTGGTATCGTCTTTAATTTTCGCCGGAAATAATTTCTCTGAACACAGGCTGTAACCGGTCATAGTGCAGCCTGTGCTCGCATGGGCAGGCGGGCCTACTTCAAGCCTTCTATTGGCTCTGGCAGTATTTTGCGCTCAGACTCCCGCTCACGAGTCTTTCGATTTGCTCAGGATAAATTCCAAATAGCTGAGCGTATGCTCGGGTTGCGCTCCTTATTCTTTTACGTATTCTGTGGATCGATGCTTTTGAAACCGTAGGTCTCATACCGCGTTGAGAGCTTGCCGTCTTTCACGTCCACAACAGTAAAGCCTTCGGGAGTGCCCATGCGGGTGCCGCGCCACCAGTTGCCGCTCACTGCGCCGCTGGTGATGTAAGGCACGCCTTTCCAGACCACCGTTTCGTTGATGTGCGTGTGACCCTGCAGCACGCCGAGCACATTATGGCCTTCGAGAAGAGCAATCACTTCGCTCGAATTCGCCACGCTCATCCCATGATGCTTGGGCGGTTCGGCAGGCACAGGAACGTAGGAGTCGAATGCTGTCACCAGAGGAATGTGCGCTGCGACGATCACCGGAGCTGTCGCGGGTAAAGCCTTCAGGTCGGCAGCAAGCCACTGCAGCTGGCCGGCATCGACGCGTCCTTCATAGGCGCGATCTTCAGTGATGCCGATCGTGTCGAGCACGATGAAATGCACTCCCTTGTGGTCGAAGGCGTAGTACGTTTTGCCGAAGCGCTCTTCGTACATCTTCTTTCCGTAGAGCGGGTCTGTGGGAGATGCTCCGCTTGCCGTATAAACGCCGAAGCAATCGTGGTTGCCGATGGTGTGATAGAGCTTCAGGCCCAGATCCTGCTCGGTTTTCCCGTAGAGATCAAAGAGGCCGGCAGCACGATCGCGGCTCACGCCCAACGAATCGAAAACATGGTCGCCGCCTTGGATGGCGAAGTCGCTCCTGATAGTGCGTGCCTTTTTGAAGCACATATCGCATCCCTTGGCGGCATCAAGCTCAGGCTGCAGGTGGGTGTCTGTCAGGAAGAGGAAAGTGAAATCAGCGTGATCTGCGGCGCCGGCTTTTCCAAAGAGCTCGGAAGGAGCCATTGCCGCAACGCCAGCCGCGCCTGCCAACTCCAGAAATTTTCTGCGATTCATAGTCATTGTTTTGGGAAATGGATGTTAATAGCCTAATGAAGGTTCATTAAAGCATATTGAAAATTGCTTCAGCCGCAGCAGTCCGCTATTAAGAAGCGTTTATTTTCTCTCCTTGACAACTTAGGAAAGTTCCTCTTATATTCCTAATTAATTTAGGAGACGCTGTGCCGGAACCTACCCAGATCCTCCCCGGAACCCTTGACCTGCTCATCTTGAGAGCTGTCTCCCTCGGCCCCTTGCACGGCTATGGCATCCTGCTGCGCATCGGGCAGATCTCCGGACAGGCGCTGCTCATCGAGCAGGGTGCGCTCTACCCTGGCCTTTTTCGTCTTGTGCGCCAGGGACTCCTCAAAACAAAGTGGGGCATCTCTGAGAACAACCGCCGCGCCAAGTACTACGAGCTGACCGCTGCGGGCCGCAAACGCCTGCGCGAAGAAACCGAGAATTGGAACCGCCTCGTCTCCGCCATCGCCACCGCTCTCGCCCCGCAGCCGGAGGAAATATGAGCTGGAAGACCGAACTCGACGAAGAACTGCGCTCCCACATCGAGCACCGCGCCGCCGATCTCGAACGCTCCGGCCTTTCGCGCGCCGAAGCCGCACGCCGGGCACGCATCGAGTTTGGCGGCTTCGAGAAATACAGAGAGGAGAGCTACGAAGCCTCCGGCAGAAGCTTTTTCGAAACCCTGGGGCAAGACATTCGTTACGGCCTGCGCATGCTGCGCAAATCTCCCGGCTTTACCGCCGTTGCCGTTCTGACATTAGCGTTGGGTATTGGTGCCAACACGGCCATCTTTTCTGTCGTCAACGCTGTCCTTCTTCGCCCGCTGCCCTTTCCGCGCCCCCAGGAGCTGGTCGTCCTCACCGAAGCCAACCCGCAGCAAGGCGGCGGCACCGACACCGGTTCTTCCTATGTGAACTTTGCCGCGTGGCGCGCGCAAAACCGCACCTTCACGGAAATGGCCGGCTACCAGTTCCACGATCTCACGCTGACCGGCGCAGGCGACCCAACTTCTCTCGATACCGTCATTGTGACCCCAAGCCTCTTCTCCGTGCTCGAAGTCAAACCGCTTGCCGGCCGCCTTTTCCGCGAAGAAGACGGCCAGGAGGGCGCGGCTCCCGTCGTTCTGTTGAGCGAAAAGCTGTGGCGCAGCCGCTTCGGCAGCGACCAAAACATCGTGGGCAAATCGATCAACCTCGACAAGCGCCCCTTCACTGTTGCCGGGATCATGCCCGCAGCGTTTCATTTCCCGGTGAGCATGCCGAATGAGGATATCTGGATTCCGCTGGTGCAAGACCCGCTTTTTGGCAAGTGGATGACGCGGCGTGGAGGCCACTGGCTGCGCGTTGTCGGCCGGCTGCGGCCCGGCCTCTCTCTCGATCAGGCACGCACCGGGATGGCCACGATCGCCGCGCGCATAGCGAAAGACTCCCCGGCCGAAGATTCCGGCTGGACTGCGCATGTTACCCCGTTGCAGCAGATGGTGGTGGGCCAGGTAAAATCCCCGCTGCTGGTCCTGCTCTGCGCGGTCGGCTTCGTGCTGCTGATTGCCTGCGTCAACATCGCCAATTTGCTTCTGACCCGCGCCACCGCCCGCGCAAAGGAGATTTCCGTCCGCATCGCTCTCGGCGCGGACAAGCGCCGCATCGCCCGCCAGTTGCTCACTGAATGCGCTATCCTCGGGCTTCTCGGCGGTCTCGCCGGAGTAGTGCTGGCCTATCTCGGCGTATCGAGCCTTGCCTCGCTCCTGCCTCCGGGCCTGCCGCAGGCTCAGTCCATCCGGGTCGATGGCTTCGTACTCGGCTTTGCGCTCCTGCTCTCACTCGCTGCCAGCCTGGGCTTCGGACTCGCGCCTGTTTTGTTTACCGCCAGCTCCGACCCACAAGCAAACCTCAGAGAAGGCGCACGCACCGGAGAAAGCCGGAGCAATCAGCGCGTGCGCAGCTTTCTCGCCATCGCCGAAGTGGCGCTGGCCATGGTCCTGCTGGTTGCTGCCGGACTGCTCATCCGCAGCTTCTCCATGCTCACCGCCGTCCATCCGGGCTTCGAGCCGAAAAACGTAGTCACGGCCGATATCTCTCTCCCGCAGTTCCAGTATTCCACGCCGCAGCAATGGACTGCCTTCACCAATGAACTGCTGAGGCGACTGCAATCCGAACCGGGCATGAAAAATGCAGCAATGACTGCTCCCCTGCCTCTCACAGATGGCTTCATCAATCTTGGGTTCACCATCGCCGGCGATCCGCCTCCGTCTCCTGGAACAAGCCTTTTAGCTGACTATGTAGCGGCCTCTCCCGGCTACTTCTCCGTGATGGGCATTCCGCTGATGCAGGGCCGCCTCTTTTCTGACAGCGATTCATCCACGATGCCGCCCGTCGCTCTAATCAGCGAAACTCTGGCGAGACGCTACTTCCCCAACAAAAATCCGCTGGGAAGGCAAATCATGATCGGGTTTCCGCCAAATGGCACGATTGCACGCGAAGTCGTCGGCATCGTGGGTGATGTACGCGATGTCTCCTTAGGCGAGAACCCAGGGCCTATGGTGTATGTGCCCTTTGCGCAGGCGCCTTTCTGGGGAGGCAAGGTCGTCGTCAAAAGCACGCTGGGCGTTCCTGAAGTTGCCGGCACACTCCGCCGCGTCACACGCGATATCGATAAAGACCTGCCGGTAACAGAAGTTGCCGCTCTCACCGATGCAATGAGTGAATCCGTGGCCGAGCCCCGTTTCCGCACTTTGATCCTTGGATTGTTCAGCGCCATCGCGCTCTCACTCGCCGCCGTGGGAATCTTCGGCGTCGTTTCATTTTCTGTATCGCGCCGCACGCAGGAGATCGGTGTGCGCATGGCGCTCGGCGCCAGCCCTGAAAACGTCCGCCGCCTGGTCATGGGAGAATCGGCGAAGCTCGTGCTCTTCGGCCTGGCCATCGGCATCCCCGTGGCCGCGATGCTGACGCGCTTTCTCAAAAACCTGCTCTTCGCGGTGCGTGCTACGGACCCGCTGACATTTATCAGCGTTTCGCTCCTGCTCATCGTCGTCGCGCTCGTCGCCGCCTGGATTCCGGCACGCCGCGCCATGCGCGTCAACCCAGTGGTTGCCCTCCGCTATGAGTAGAGTTGGAATTATTTGCCGCTAAAGTACTCCGGCCATCGTTGAGCGCCGTGCATCACCGCAAGAATCTGCACAACCTCGCTGACAATCCGATAAGCAACAACATAGTTTGTTGCTGTAACTACCATTTCACGGGTTCCAGCAACCCTGCCTGAACGTCCGGCATGAGGAAAATGAACTAGAGCTCCGACTGCTTCATAAATCTGATTTACCACGCGGTCCGCTCCAGCGGGACTGCGCTCATAGAGGTAAGCATCCAGGCTCAGCAGATGGGCCTTTGCAGTCTCAGTCCACTCAATTTTCAACGGGCTCGGTTGGTCCTTCTTGAAGCTCGCTGCGCATCCAGCTCACGCCCTACCTCTTCGTGAGAGACAAGCCGCCCTTCCTTTGCGTCGCGCAACCCTTTCTGAACGAGGCTGGCATGATAGTCCTGCATATCCAGATAGTGATCGATAGCTTCGTTGAGGATGAAGGTACGGTCCCGATGCTGGACACCCGCCAGCTCGTCAATTTTTTTGAGTCTACGGACTGTGGTCCTAAAACTGACAGCCTTCATTTCGTCGATAGCAGTCATAATATTGGAAATTATACGAAATGATGATGTCTTATCAGGTGGCCGTTGAGGCCAAAATTTTCTGCAGCCCTACCTCTCGATGAAAGGCAGCATCGCCGCCCCCAACAACCCCGAGTCCGGCCCCAGCCGCGCCGCTACTACGTTAGTCTTCGACTTCTCTACAACACCCGGATCAGCCGGCCTGGACAACCGATAGATATAGCTGTCTGCATCGAGCGCTGCAAACATCGCCGGAGCGAACAAGTCCCACGCTGCTGCTACGCCGCCGCCAACCACATAGAGCGGCAGGTTCAGCGTGCTCACCAGGCTCGCCAGCCCGATGCCCAGCGCCTTGCCCACGCTGTCATAAATCTCCTGGGATTCGCGGTCACCCGCCTGCGCAGCCTCCGCGATAGAACGCGCAGTGACTGTATCTGAACCGTTTTGCGAGGCACTGGTCGTAACCAGCTTTTTCCCGATCCGCGCAATTGCCGTAGCCGAAGCATACTGCTCGAGGCACCCCTTGCTGCCGCAGCCGCAGAGCAGTCCATCATGATAGACAGGCACATGTCCGAATTCGCCCGCCATTCCGGCAAAGCCATGCCACACATGGCCATTCAGGATGATCCCGTTGCCCACGCCCGTCCCCAGCGTAAGCATGCAGAGCGAATTGAATTCCGTGTCCTTCCCTGCCCCGGCATAGCACTCGGCCAGCGCCGCAGCATTGGCGTCACATTCCACTACCACTGGCACTTCGAGCCGCTGCTCTAATTCTGTCTTCAGCTCCAGCCCTTCAAACCCAGGAAGGTTCGGCGGAGTCAGCACGCGCCCCGAAGGCAGCTCCAGCGGTCCGGGGCAGCCAATGCCGACCCCCACAAACTCCCGGCCTGCGCCATGTTCGGCCACCAGCTGCTTCACCGCCACGCACATATCGTCGAGCACAGCTTCGGGCCCATCGCCCACGCGGGTCGGAGTGGAAACTGCTGCTCCCAACCGCTCCCATTCAGGAGTAAACGCGGCGATACGCAGGTTCGTGCCACCAAGGTCAATGCCAATTGAGAATGTGCTCATGACAGGTATGTTCCAGTCTACATGGTAACGTTATCTATCTTTTGCGAAAGAAAAAGAAATTTCTTGCCGCATTTTCATATGCGAAAAAATAATCGCCCCACAAAAACATTCTCTCAATTTTATTTAATCAATCAATTGATTGACAAATAATCAATTGATTGATTAAATATCGCTTATGGAAACTCTCCCTATCCCCGACTGGTGCCGCGCTTTCCTGGAGCCGCAGGATGAACACGCCAAACGGAGACTGCTGTTATTGCGGGCAGCCTTTGACGTAGTTGCTGAAGCAGGCTTTGAAGGTCTTCGCACGCGCGCGGTTGCCGAGCTTGCCGGGGTCAATATCGCTACCCTTCATTATTACTTTCCCACCAAGCAGGACCTGATTGAGGGTCTGGCGCAGTTTCTGCGAGCGAAGTTTGTTGTCCTTCATGGGCCGCAGCCCGCACCGTCGGGATATCCGCCGCTCGACCACCTGCGGCAGGAATTTTCCGACGTGCAGCATTACTTCATTCAGGAGCCGACGATGCTCCTGGTCATGCAGGAGTTCGGAATGCGCGGCAGGCGCGATCCGGAGGTGCAGAAGGTTGTAGATCAGATGCATTTCTACTGGCGTCAGGGACTGGAGTTGATGGTATCGGCAGGCGTGGCCGATGGCGTTTTTCGCTCCGATATAGATCCCGGAGAAATGCTCGCCATGCTTATGTCGATCCTCTCAGGCATATCGGCCACTGGCGGCGACAGAATTGGTGAAATTGAGCGAATCACCGAGTCATGGATTCTCTCCGACAAGGTCAAAAAGCAACTCAGGCAGGCAGAATCAAAGAAATGAGCAGACCGCATTTCACGTAGCCATTATCGGCGGCCTCTGCCTATGCATAGGGACTGAAGAAGACCGGGCGGTCTACGAGCGTGACGAAATACCCGCATCGCGGCCGCAGGGATTTCGCATCCATATTCACAGCAGTTGAAGCCTCGAGAAAATCCATGGAGCTGGCCGTCAGCGAAAGAAGGCCTTCGGCATCGCGAAGACGGCCATGCGGGTCATCAAACGCCGTGCCTCCGCTGTAAAGAAAATTATTTTCAGCCTGGACTCCCCTGCCACTGCTCTCCCGTGCGCGATGGCGCCTGAAAGGCGCCGCCCCGCTGGACGCGCAGTCCTGTTTTCTTCCGAGGTTCATCCTGGCAAACTTCCGACTATCCACAGCACCCTGCGCGATATAGTGAGGCTGGCGACTCTCACGACTCGGCTCGGGCGTGGCGAAAATCAGTTCCTATCAAAACGGCCCCGCGGTTGCGGAAGAAGAACTGTCTGACGAGTTTCTCCGTCCGGCAGCAAAATCCCGCACGCGGCCTCCGCGTCCTCTGCCCCGCGAAGAAGAGGATGGCGGCGAAGATGAAGTTTTTCTTCGCGCGCGCAAGCGTGTCCCTGTGCGCAAGGGCCTTTTGCCCCCTTTTCTTACCCGGACCCCGATCGGCCGGGCCATTCTCGGCATCTCGGCGCTCGCTCTTGTTGCTCTATGTGCATTTGTGGTGCTGGCGATCAGGAATTTCTTCGATCATGACCCGCGTTTCCGCATCGAGTCCGCCTCCTCCATTCAGATTGACGGCAACAGCCAGCTGACCCGCCCCGGGCTGCTCTCCGTTTTCGGCGCCGACATCGGCCGCAACCTCTTCTTCGTCCCGCTCTCCGATCGCCGCAAGCAGCTCGAGCAGCTTCCCTGGGTAGCGCATGCCACTGTCATGCGCGTGCTTCCCGACCAGCTTCACGTCGCCATCATCGAGCGCACGCCTACGGCCTTCGTTCGCGTAGGCAATAAGATCAAGCTCGTCGATGCCGAGGGCGTCATCCTTGATATGGCCCCCGCTGCGCTCGCTGCCAAACATTATTCGTTCCCGGTCGTGACCGGCATCAATCCAGATGACCCGCTCTCCGTGCGCCGCCCCCGCATGCGGATTTATCAGAAGTTCATGGATGAAATCGACACTGGCAGCGAGAAGGTCTCGCAGCAGATGAGCGAAATCGACATCTCCGATCCTGAAGACCTTCAGGGCCTCGTCTCGGAAAAGGGCTCCGATATCCTGCTGCATTTCGGGCAGGACAATTTTCTCAATCGTTGGAATTCCTACAAGGCGCACCTGGCTGAGTGGAAGCAGCAGTATCCAAACCTTGCCTCCGTAGACCTGCGCTATGACCGCCAGGTCGTCCTCAAAATGACGAAAGACACGGAGACGAACCAGGCACAGAATTCTCCAGTAGCAGCCCCTGTTCCCCAGAAACCCGCAGCCAATACGGCAATCGCAAAAGCGCCGGTAAAGCCGCATCACGCAGCTCATCTCCACAGGAAGAAAGCATGAGCCAGAAGACAGAAAATCTCCTGACGGTGCTCGATGTGGGAAGCGCGAAGACGCGCGTGCTTGTCGCCGAGCTGCATGAAGGAGCGCTGCGTTACCGCGCCCACGGCATAGCCGACTCAAAAGGCATGCGCAAGGGCGTGATCGCTGACTTGAAGCAGGCCACTGAGTGCGTCAACCAGGCAGCCAGCGCGGCTGAAGCCATGGCACAGGCCACGGCTCCGGCAACCATCGATAGCTGCATCATCGGCGTAGGCGGAGCGCATGTTCGAGGCGTCAACAGCCGCGGAGGCATCAGCCTGGGCACGCGCCTGCGCGAGATCACCCGCGACGATGTCCGCGCCGCCGTTGATCGTGCCCGCTCTGTATCGCTGCCCGCCGACCGCGAAACGCTCCATCTTCTGCCGCAGGAATTCATCCTCGACGAGCAGCCCGGCATTCACGACCCCGTCGGCATGATCGGCAACCGTCTTGAAGTGAACCTGCACATCTCGACCGCCTCGGCCAGCGCCTTGCAAAGCATCGTCACCTGCGCCAACAAGGCAGGACTCGAAGCGACTGAATCTGTCTTTGAAGGCATCGCCGCCGCTGAATCCACCGTCTCCGCTGACGAGCGCGAGCTGGGCGTCTGCCTCATCGACATCGGCGCCGGATCGTCAGAATTAGTCGTCTTCTTTGAAGGCTCGGTCGCGCACACCGCCGTCATTCCCGTTGGCGGTGACCACTTCACCAATGATCTCGCCGTCGGCCTGCACGTCTCCGTCGAAGAAGCCGAGTGGATCAAATGCAACTATGGCCACACGGTCGTCACCACCGTGCCTTCGTCAAATGAGATCGAGCTCCACGGCATGCCCGGACACTCTTCGCGCACCGTGCGCCAGCGCTATGTAAGTGAAATCCTCGAGCCCCGCTCGCGCGAGCTGTTCCATCTGCTGCGCGACAACCTCCGCCAGGGCGGCGTGCTCGAAGCTCTGGGCGCAGGCTGCGTGCTCACTGGCGGCGGAGCGCGCCTTCCCGGCCTGCTCGACGACGCCGAAAGCCTTCTCCGCGTGCCCGCGCGCATCGGAGCTCCAGTGCCGCTCTCGCGTATGCCCGAAGAATTGATCGTGCCCGAGAACGCCGCTCTCGTAGGAATGCTTTTGTATGCCCACCGCACCAGCGTGACCCGTGCGGCGGAAGACCAGGGACTGCGCGCCAAGCTGCGCGCCATTTTCGCAGGAAGCCTTTAGGAGCCGAAGCCTATGAACTCAGAAGAAATCCGCATTCAATATGACGAACAGATCCCGCGCGGCGCCAAGATCAAGGTCATCGGCGTCGGCGGAGGAGGCGGCAACGCCGTCAACCGTATGATCGCCGCCCGCGTCGAAGGCGTGGACTTCATTGCCGCCAACACCGACGCGCAGGCCCTGCAATTGTCGCAGGCCCCGGTCAAGCTGCAGCTCGGCATGAAGCTGACCAGCGGCCTCGGCGCCGGCGCCAACCCTGACGTGGGCCGCCGCGCCGCGCTGGAAGACTCCGAGAAGATCATCGAAGCTCTCGAAGGCGCCGACATGGTCTTCATCACCACCGGACTTGGCGGCGGCACCGGAACCGGTGCTGCTCCCGTCATCGCTTCGCTGGCCAGCGAAATGGGCGCTCTCACCGTCGCCGTTGTGACCCGTCCATTTGGCTTTGAAGGCAAGCGCCGCATGCTGCAGGCCGAGCGCGGCATGGAAGAGCTGCTCGAAAGCGTTGACACCATGATCGTGATCCCCAACGAGAAGCTGCTCGCTGTCGCGAAGGATGCCGGCTTTTTCGAATCCTTCCGCATTGCCGACGACGTGCTGCGCCAGGGCGTGCAGGGAATTTCTGACATCATCACCATCCCCGGCATCATTAACCGCGACTTCGCCGACGTGAAGACCACCATGGCCGGCATGGGTTATGCCGTCATGGGCACGGCCGTGCGCAATGGCGCCAACCGCGCACTTGAAGCCGCGCAGGCCGCCATGTCATCGCCGCTGCTTGAATCCGGAGCGATCGACGGAGCCAAGGGCATCCTCATCAACATCACCGGATCGAGCACCCTCAAGCTCAACGAAGTCAACGAGGCCTCCTCGCTCATTCAGAATGCAGCGCATGAAGACGCCAACATCATCTTCGGCGCCGTTCTCGATGAAAACATGGGCGACGACCTCAAGATCACTGTTATCGCCACTGGCTTCCGTCAGGAAGCAGCCGAGCGCCGCGATCGCATGCTGAATGCAGCGCTGCGTGGTCCTTCTGTACCGCAGGTCAACATGCAGCCGGCCCAGCCCGCCACTCCGCGCTTCATGAGCGAAGAAGAAGAGGTCGAAATGCCCGCGCCGCGCCGCCAGGTTCCCATCGTCGCCCCGGCAGCCGCTGCGCCTGCATCCGCGCCAACTCCGCAGACACAACCTGTCGTTGTAGCTGAACCGGAGCCTGTCGCCGTTGCTGTTGCAGAGTCTGCGCCGCAGAGCAATATCTTCGTTGAAGAGCGTGACAATGGTCACAGCGATGAGCTCGATATCCCTGCTTTTATGAGGCGCGGGGGTTTATAAATCAGGCTCCGATGGGTATAGTTAAAATATTCGCTTGATACAAAACCCCTTTGAAAGACACAAAATTAAAAGTACGGGGCACTTTTTCGTGCATCCATAAAAGGTAGCCCCGTCCAGGATTTTGCAGGGCACAGCTTGTTTGAAGGGTAGAAGCACCGGACTTTAGTCGGGGTCCCCATCACACGCGGTGTTCGTGTAATGGGGTGATTGAGTCCGGTGAACACCAGTGGCAAATACAAGGGGCTTTAGCCCCGGCTGTCATTCAAACAGCCAACATTCTGGTAGGCCAAGGCTCTGCGGTTCACGAAATGAGCCAATTGTTTTGAAGGGGCACGGCTTCAGCCGTGCCGTAAGACAATGCACAGAAATGCGGCTTTAGCCGCTGAGGGATTGTAGATTTTCTTTTGTCTCCCGAGGCTGCTGGCTGAGCCGATATATAGAATGCAGGGCATCAGAGGACATTCGCTCCCTGATGCTCGAGATTTCCGAAACGGGAACTCACCCATTTCGGAACAGACGCCGATTTCGGCAAGTATTTTTTGAAAGTTCCAGGCTGTTGCAGTGCGTACGATGCAGTTCAGTATCTGGGCCCGGGGTGAACATTGATGAAACGCATCGCATACTTCTTACTGCTGGGACTCATGGCGCTCCCTGTATCTCTCGTGGCCGGCACCACGACCACGCGCCATACCGTACGTCGCTCGCGTACGCGTGTTCAGGAATCAGCCAGCGCCGAGCAGCACGCTACGCGTCTGCAGCATAGCCGGCGCGCTGCTCGTATTGAGACCGTCTCGCTCACAACAACTCGCCGTCGCGGACGCCGCTCCAGCCTCCGGGTTCGCCGCGGTTCTTACGAGCGCTTCACCGGCAACTCCTTTGCCGACGCTGATCTGACCACAGGCGATGTCACCACCGGCGAAGATCCCGTTGTACGCCAGGCCGCCATGGACGCGCTCGGCAACATGAACGGAACCGTCGTCGCCATCGATCCGAGCAATGGCCGCGTCCTCGCCATGGTGAACCAGAAGCTCGCGCTGTCGAGTGGCGCTGAGCCCTGTTCGACCATCAAGCTTTCCGTCGCGCTCGCTGCTCTGCAGGAAGGCCTCATCACCAGAGACACTCCGGTCAATCTTGGCGGCCACTACCACATGAACCTCACCGAGGCGCTGGCCCACTCGAACAACCTCTACTTTGAAACCCTCGGCCGCAATCTCGGCTTCGAGCGCGTGCGCCACTACGCCAATGAATTCGGCCTCGGCGAGCTTGCCGGCTATAACATCCCGCATGAGCAGCTGGGCATTTATCCCGACGAGCCTCTGCCCGACAGCCAGGGCGGCGTAGGCCGCATGTGCTCCTTCGGCGAAAGCGTGTCGATGACCCCGCTGCAGCTCGGCGCTCTGGTCTCAGCCATCGCCAACGGCGGAACGCTCTACTACCTTCAGCACCCGACCTCGCCCGATGAGATTCTCAACTTCCAGCCGCGCGTCAAGCGCACGCTGGACATCGGCAAGCTCATCCCCGAGATGAAGGACGGCATGCAGGCCGCCGTGCAGTACGGAACCGCGCGCTCCCTCAAGGCCAATTTCAACCAGTTCCCCATTCTCGGCAAGACCGGCACCTGTTCGAACAATGGGACCCGTTACGGCTGGTTCGCTTCTTATGCTGATACACAATATGGCCGCATCGTGACCGTCTTCTTCCTCGAAGGCGGAAGGCCCACCTTCGGTCCCAAAGCAGCGGAGCTGACCGGCGTCTTCTACCGCAATCTCTGGGACAAGAACTACTTCATCAGCAAGCCTGCCACGGAAACAGCCAGCACCAGGACTGCTGCCGGCCAATCGCAATAAGGGAACTTAGGAACTCTACACAGCTTGTCGCTTTTTCATAAATTGTCATCCCGACCGGACCCTGAGCAACGCGAAGGGGTAGCGGAGGAACCTGCAGTTTTCTTCATCAAGCGTTCATTCTGACCCTGAACTTGTTTAAGGAGAAGGGTCTCAGCGTTCTTCGGCTGGATTACATCAGAAATCAGGTTGTAACAATACCCATCATCATCCGTGCTTTATCATTGAAAACAAGGGATTTGCCCATAACCATTTTTATTTTCAATACCTTACTCCGGCATACGATCGGAGCCTATATTTTTCAAAGACTTGAATCCCCTCCCCACTGTCTGCGATCCATTCACTTCAGGTAGGATGACATCAAATGAAAATCCTGACTGCCGGCGAAATGAACGCCGCCGATCGCCTCACCAGCGATCGCTATGGTGTCCCTTCTCTCGAACTGATGGAGCACGCCGGGCAGGCCGTCGCCCGCTTCGTGCTGCGCGAATTTCCTCAGGCCAAGCGCATCACAGTTTTCTGTGGTAAAGGCAACAATGGCGGCGACGGCTTCGTGGCGGCTCGTGCTCTAGGCAAAGCAGGACGCGAAGTCAAAGTACTGCTTCTTGGTGATCCCTCCGATCTCAAGGGCGACGCCGCAGCCATGTTCCGGAAGCTCGAAATCGCTCCCGTACTGGCTCCGACGGAAGCCTCCTTCCCATCTCCGGAGATCAACAAGCTGCTGGCGGATTCCGATCTTCTCCTCGATGCTGTTGTCGGCACAGGCTTCAAGCCGCCGCTCAGAGATGCAGCCGCGGCCTTGCGTGACCGCGTCAACGCACTCACCACCCCTGTCGTCGCCGTCGATCTTCCCTCAGGATGGGATGCCGACTCACGCGACTATTTTTTTGAGGGCGCATACCGCGCCGATGCTGTCGTCACCTTTACAGCACCGAAGATCGCTCACGTCTGCGGCAACCTCACCAACAGCGCCCATAAGCCAATCGTTGTCGCCGGCATCGGCTCGCCCGACGAAGCCATCCAGTCCGAGCTTGCACTTGCCTGGGCCGGCACCTCAAAGAAAATTGCTGAAACCCCACGTCCTGCCGAAAGCAACAAAGGCCGCTTTGGGCATGTCCTCGTAATCGGCGGCTCTTATGGAAAGGCCGGAGCTGCCGCTATGGCCTCACTCGCAGCCTTGCGCACTGGAACAGGCCTGGTCACCGCCGCCGTGCCCCAGCCCATTCTTGAAGCTGTGGCAGCAGTCACCCCGGAGCTGATGACCATGCCCCTCCATGCCGGAGCGCGCGGTGAAATCAGCAGCGCCAATCTCGACAAGGAGATACTGGACGAGCTGCTCGAAAGAAAGACCGTGCTCGCCATAGGCCCCGGACTGGGCCAGGCCCAGGAAACCGAGCAGTTCCTCTTCGGACTGCTCGCCGAAACTACTCATCTCCCCGCAATCCTCGATGCAGATGCGCTCAATATCCTCGCCCGCCACATCGGCAAGCTCAATCCCCGCAATCGCCTGCTGGTTCTTACTCCGCATCCCGGTGAAATGGCCCGCCTTACCGGACTGAGCGTTCAGGAGGTACAGGCTAACCGCGAGTCACTGGCGCAGGAATTCGCCATGAAACATCACGTCGTTCTCGTCCTGAAAGGCTGGCGGACGCTCATCGCTCATCCTGACGGAAGTATCTTCATCAACACTACCGGCAATCCCGGTATGGCCAAAGGGGGCAGCGGAGATATCCTGACCGGCATCATAGCCGCTATGGTGGCGCAACATCCGCATCTCGCAGGCGACGCCGTCAACGCAGCCGTCTATCTTCACGGACTGGCCGCCGACATCGCCGTCCGCGAGCAGGATGAGCACACCCTGCTCGCCACCGATACTGTTTCTCATCTTTCATCTGCTTTTCGCTTTCGTTCACAGGACGAAGGCGGGTATGTTTGGATACAGGGGATGCCGCGATGACACAAGCGACAGGAATCAAAGCCCACGAATTCGAGACCAACAGCGCAGCTGACACCATCCGCGTCGGCCATGAAATCGTGAAACTGCTCACACCGCCAAAGTTCCTGATCCTTAAGGGCGACCTGGGCGCTGGCAAGACTACCCTCGTTAAAGGCATCGCCGAAGCCCTCGACGCCGCGGAGCCCGACGAGGTCACCAGCCCAACCTTCACCCTCATCCACGAATACGAAGGCACGCGCCACGAAGACGGCAAGGACGAGCCTGTGATGCTCTATCACCTCGACCTCTACCGCATTGAGCAGGAGCGCCAGCTCGACTCCCTCGGCCTCGACGAAATCTCCACCCCTGACAGCATCGTCCTCGTCGAATGGGGAGACAAATTCCCTTCGGTCGTCAAACGCTCGAATGGGGAAATTGTCATGAAAGCCGCCGGCGGCGACTCCCGCAAAATCACCGTCACGCTGAAAGATTGACCCTTTACAAAATCAGCAGATGATTGTCCTGCTCTAAACCAAACAACTGATAGCTTTGGGGGCGGAGCAATCTCATATCTGAGCGACTCGAACTGGATGCACTAGTCGAGTTGAAGGACGATAGCATTCCCGAAGGGTTTTGGTCGAATATATATCCAATACGAAAGATTTCGTTGACATCTACGAATATCTTCGTATATACCTGTCCAGTAGTTTATTAAAGCGGCTGGCGCAGAATTCTCTGAGGCGCGATATGCTTTCTGCCCGTGCAAGCCGAGATATGTGGGGGTTTGGGCGATGAGAGTTCTGCTGCAGGACCTGGGTTATGCATTCCGCCAATTGCGCAAGACTCCGGGCTTTACCGTCACTGTTTTGCTGACGCTGGCCCTGGGCATCGGAGCCAATTCGGCCATCTTCACGCTGGTCAACTCCATATTGCTGCATAACCTGCCGGTAGTCGATCCCAACACCCTTGTGCGCATTGGCGACAAGGATGACTGCTGCGTCAATGGCGGATGGAATGACAATGGCGATTACTCGCTCTTCGCTACCGATACCTACTACATGTTCAAAAAGAATCTGCCCGAGTTCGAAGAGCTGGCCGCAATGGAGTCTGGCTACGCCTGGCGGCCCATTACCATCCGGCGCGCCGGACCGCAGACAGTGGCGAAGTCCGTCATGGCGACCTTCGTCTCCGGCAATTATTTCCGCGTTTTCGGGCTTTCGCCGGCCGCTGGACGCCTCTTCTCCGATGCCGACGACCAGAAGGGCGCGCCCCTTTCTGCCGTCATGAGCTACGACACATGGCAGCAGGATTATGCAGGCAATCCGGGCGTGGCAGGAAGCGCGGTTTACATCAATACCAAGCCGGCCACCATCATTGGCGTAGCTCCGAAGGGTTTCTATGGCGACCGCATCGATACCAATCCGCCGAAGTATTTCCTTCCCATGAATGCGATGGATCCGGTCATCGGCGCGCCGTACTTTAACGATCCTGACACGGAGTGGGCCTACATCATCGGTCGGGTAAAGCCGGGAACATCTCTGGCCGCCCTTCAGGCCAAGACCAGCGCGCTGCTCAAGCAGCAGTTTGCGCCGCTCAAGACATTTACGGATCCGCGCGCCCAGAAGGTTCTTCCCCGCACCCACGTAGTGCTTACACCTGGAGGTGGAGGCATCCAGAACATGCAGGATGACTACAAGGACCACCTGAAGCTGCTGCAATGGATCGCCGCGCTCGTCCTTCTCGTTGCCTGCGCCAATATCGCCAATCTTCTGCTCGTTCGTGGCATGAGCCGCAGGGCTGAGCTGTCCATTCGCTCAGCACTCGGCGCGCAGCGCAGCCGCATTGTGCGCCAGCTGCTGACGGAAAGCGTGCTTCTCTCGAGCATGGGCGGCCTGCTCGGCCTCGCAATTTCCTATCTCGGAGCGCACGCGCTGCTGGCGCTCGCCTTCCCTAACCAGCACAACATGCCGGTCAGTGCAGCGCCTTCGCCTCTTATCATCGGTTTTGCCTTCGTGCTTTCGCTCGTTACCGGCGTTCTCTTTGGACTTGCTCCGGCGGTAATGGCAGCGCGCACGCAGCCCATTGAAGCCCTGCGCTCGAACGCGCGCACAACCGCCCACGGAGCATCCCTCCTCCAGCGCTCGCTCGTCGTCCTGCAGGCAGCGCTTTCGCTCGTGCTTCTCGTTGCCGCGGGTCTTTTCGTTCAGAGCCTCAACAAGGCCCAGAACGTCGACATGAAACTGGATGCAACCAACCGCTACATTGCCCACATCAATCCACAGGCCGCCGGCTACAAGAACACAGAGGTTGAACTCCTTTACCAGACCATCGTAGACCGCTTCCACGCCATTCCTGGCGTTCTCAAAGTCGGCCTCGCCACCTACACGCCAATGGAGGCGAACAACTGGGGATCTGGCGTAAAAATTCAGGGCGAACCGGACATCAATAAAGGCGCTTCTTGGGTGAAAGGCACTCCGGAGTATTTCGATTCTGTCGGCACTCATATCGTCATGGGCCGCGGCTTCACGCAGCAGGACAGGTTGAATGCAGCGCCCGTAGCCGTCGTCAACCAGGAATTCGTCAAGCGGTTCTTCGGCAAACGCAATCCCATCGGCCATCGCTTTGGTTTTTCCGGCCCCGGCAAGGCCGGCATGGATGGAGCGCATGAGATTGTCGGCGTGGTGGAGGATACCACCTACACCAGTGTCTACTGGAAAGACCACGCCATGTACTTTCTGCCCCTCACACAGCCGGCCGGCACCATCAACGACCCCGACTTCGCCCTCGAAAAAGACCAGTCCATGTATGCCGGAGCCATGGTCATCCAGACCGCCCATCCCATCGCCGGTCTTGAAAAGATCGCCGGCGACACCCTGGCGAGCATCAACCCCAACCTCACCATCGTAAAGTTCCAGACATTCCAGCAGCAGATTGACGACCGCTTCATCGAGGAGCGGCTGATCGCGCGCCTCACCTCGCTCTTCGGCCTGCTGGCGCTTCTGCTCGCCGCCATCGGCCTGTATGGCGTCACGGCCTATACCGTAGTCCGCCGCACGCCGGAGATCGGCATCCGCATGGCGCTGGGAGCGGCGCGCAGCCGCGTCATTGGAATGGTCATGCGTGGAGCCATGCTGCAGGCCGCAGCCGGTCTCGCCATCGGCATCCCGGTGGCAATCTTCTGTGTGCGGTACGTCAAGTCGCAGCTCTATGACATCACCCGCGTGAATGTGCCGGTCATGGCCATCGCTATTGGAGTGCTGCTGCTTGCGGCTGCCATTGCCGGCATCATTCCCGCGCGGCGTGCAGCCTCCATCGACCCCGTACAGGCCTTGCGCATTGAATGAGCTGCGCCTTCGTAATGGGGCGACAAGTTCCACTCAGTGGTCAAACGCTCAAACGGCGAAATCGTCATGAATGCCGCCGGCGGCGACTCCCGCAAAATCACCGTTACGCTGAGATTGACTCCTACACTGAATTGTCATCCTGAGCGGAGCGCCGAAGGCGCGCAGTCGAAGAACCTGCTTTTCTTTATCCCTGCATGAATCACGAATAAGGGTAGCCCCACATCGCTTTCGAGATGTGGGCGTCCTGGCTTATTCAACACGATGAAGCGTTCTTCTCCATCGTGTTTTATTGAAGAAATGAAGCATCTCATTCCCAACAGAGCTTAGTTGTTCTGACATGGAAGGCTTGAGCTCATCATTCTCCGGAGCTTCAAACGACCAATACACGAATAGAGGTCGGCCGATGATGTTGTCCCTGGGGACAAATCCCCAGAAACGACTATCGAGACTGCGGTCACGATTGTCTCCCATCACGAAGTAATGCCCTGCAGGAACCACCAGATCACCCTTTTGAATATGCTCAGGAAGAGAGACGGTCCACGTCGCAGTTACATCCGAGCGTTCAGCCGGAGACACTGAAGGAAAATCATCTACATAAGGATCGTAGGCGGCAATCGAAGGGTTTGCAGCATAAGGCTCATTTTGCGCAATGCCATTGAGATACACGATACCGTTACGGAGATGAATACGGTCGCCAGGAATGCCGATCACCCGTTTCACCATAAAAATATGGCTGCCATCCTCCTGCGAAACAGGCTTATAGAACACAACGATGTCGCCGCGATGGACGTCGCGGTAATGGATGAAAGGCATCCAGTGTGAATTTGGCGCGAGTATCTCCCGCTCGACTACTACATGATCGCCCACCTGCAGGGTACTTGCCATAGACGATGAAGGAATCACAAAGTTCTGAAAGATGAAAGTAAGGGCAAAAAGCCCCATAACCAGAACGCCACAGATCGACGCGAAACCTTCCAGGCGGGTCTCATCTGTTTTCGACATGCCCAACATCATACGAAAACATCGTTGACCTTTCTGCGAAAAAATGACCGCTCCGGAAACAATGCCTCGACATTGCTTCCGGAGTGAAGCCAGGATTTAAAACTGCACTACCCTACGAAGTACTCTGCGAAGACTTGTACAGCTGAAAGAACGTATCCCCGCGAAGCACCACAAACTCCGACCCCAGCGAACCCACCAGCGTATTCACATCCGTAGGAGTCATGTTCCAGGACTCGACTCCGCCGGCAACAAAGAGCGGGCTCGTCCCATTCCATGAGCCGCTCACGCTGGCCAGGGCCGACTGGCTGCTTGCGAGATCATTCAACCCCAGCAGAGTCGCCACCGGAACGCCATCGATCATGCTGATCTGGCTCGAAGATTCGTAGTTGTAGACGATTCCCAGCAGGCCGGGAACATACTTCTTGTAAAGGTCAATAATGGTCGAGCTGAACGGAACATCCGTGCTTCCATCGCGGTTATAAGCAAAGAGCACGTTCATCCCTGTCATTTGTATGTATTGGCCCGAGCGCTGCATAAAGCCCGGAAGCGTTGACGACGGCCACACCACCGGATAGGTATAGCCCGCACCCGAAGGCCCCGCCACCAGCAGGTCGTTGGCTGACTGTGTCTGCTGGAAGTAGTGCAGCATTGCCGGCGCAATGTCTGCGAGCAGCACACTGACGCTCCAGTTGAGCGGCGTCTGCCCGCGATTGGTATCGTCCCAGATCTGGCGCATGCGGTGCTGGTTGTACTGGATGTTGTCACCCTCGACCATGGTGAGCGTGAGATAGATCTTGTTTGCGATCTTCGGCGTTGGCTGGCTCTTCTTCGGAGCCTTGACGCTGGCGCTCACTCCGCTCAGAACACTCGCGTTGAAAAAGACGTCCGCGGCAGAAACCGCCGAGCTGTACTGCCCGCACAGCGTCACGCCCGTCATCTCATGCCCGCTTGGGAACCAGCCCATATACGGCGCATCCGGCTGCATCGTTTCAAGCACTTGCGTGAACAATGCCGCTTCGTCCGGAATCTCAGGATCGAGCCAGAAGACCGGAGCATTCACCGCCACAATGTAATCGCGGAAGTTCGGGTTCCCCACCTGCACGCTCGGAGCCGTATTCGTCGCCGTGACGAAGTACTCGTTCCACATTTCCGTCTGCAGCGTCAGCTGCTTCGTCCCTGCCGGCGGAACAAATTTGTAGATGAAGTACTCCGTGCCGTCGGCAAAGCGCCAGCCTGAGGCCAGCTGCGAGCTGTCCGCATCAAAGAGAAACGGCGCTTCCGCCGAGGACCCCGGCTGAAACGACGCAATCGTAGTGCCGTCGGCTATGACCGTCACCTGATCGACCGAAGGCCCCCAGCCGTCGCTGGTATACGCATCCTGATACTGCACATACACCGCTTCCCCGCCTAGAAAACTCGACAGGTCGGCCGTATAAACCGCCTTGTTCGAACCATCCGTCACCGGCTGCGATACCTTCAGCAGAGTCGTCCACTGCACATTGGGCACAGCCACCGAGCTCGTCGGCCCGATCGCTGTCAGCATTCTCTTCGTCAGATTGGGCCAGATATTCTGAAGCGCCCAGTTGTACGCATCAAGCTTGGTCGAAAACTTGCCCGTCAGGTCTTCGATCACCGGCAGATTGAGGCTCTTCGCCAGATCAGCCGTGGCCACTACGCCTCGCTTGAGCCCGGCCAGGTTCGTCGCGAGATTCAGAGTGTCTGGAACATTTGGGTCCCAGACCACCGCGCCTGCAATCTCTGAGCGATACTGGCTCACCAGCCCCATGGGATTCGTTGTCGTCTTGAAGGGAACGCCGATCGTTGTAAGCCATTCCTGGGTCGTCGGGTCCGTTCCCCAGTAGAAATACAGCCGGGGTAGCTTGCGGTTCACAATGCCCTGCAGCGTTACCAGCAGTGTCTGCTGGTCGCCTGTGAGAGACGTAAGATCAGCCGCAACCAGGGATGAAGGACAGGGGAAGGTCGGCAATGCGCGATTGCTCGGCCACGACAACTGGCTCGAAGCCGTTTGTGAGAAAAGCGAAAGATTCAAAGCGCTGGCGCCTGCGGCAGCGCTCGAGTAGGCGATAAACTTCCTGCGATCGATAAGCATGGCACTTCCTTTGCACGTGAGATGGGGGAGTCTGCAAAGTAAGCAAACTGGCTGGAGTGGTAACGATTCCACTCGCACCGAAACAATAGTCACCTGAAAGAAATCCTGTCAAGTCGCAGAAGTTATCTTTTCGTAAATTGCACTGCCAGTGGGCCTGGTCCTCTCGACCAAACTACAACCCATCCAGGACCTGGTCATCCTGAACGCTGCGAAGAACCTGCTTTTCGCATCGGCAACCACAATATCGGGACTGGAGAATAAACATCTATTCTCCGATACCTCCAGGGAACTCCAGAACGGAAGCCTGCGTATTCTTTTAAGGGAAGGTCTGTAACCCTATGATCAAATTTCTTCTCTGGTGCCTTCTGTTCATCTTCTGCTGGCCGCTGGCGCTCCTTGCTTTAATCGCATACCCATTTATCTGGCTGCTGCTGATCCCCTTCCGCATCCTGGGCATTGCCGTCCATGGCGCGCTCGATCTTGTCGCCGCCATTATCTTCCTCCCCGGCCGCCTGCTCCGCGCCATTTAGTTGGTGTAGTCACTTAAACGAATTGTCATCCCGACCGAAGCGTAGCGTAGTGGAGGGACCTGCAGTTTTCTCCCGGCCACACTAATTTCTCATCCGGCTTTAGCCCCGGGATCTACGAAAAATATCTAAACGCAGAAAAGCCCTCGCACATGCGAGGGCTTTTCTGAGCAGCAGTCTTCCGTTTTGTTACGCAGCTTTTCCCGTGGTCCGGCGGTTCTGCAACCCGCGCGCCTGCGTCATCGCCATGTCGGTCAAATAGACCGGAGCAGGCGTGGCAATCGCCACCAGCACCCAGGCCAGGGCTGAAACCAGAAGGCCGACCACCGCAGCTGCCTGCAGTGTTAGAACTACCGACATCTGGCGCAGATGCAGGTTCACCACTGCCCAGTTCCGCAGCGGTTCAATCCGGTGGATCACCGCGAGCGCCAGCAGAAAAGCAAGTGTTGAAACCGTAGCCAGACCGATCAGCGTCACATCCACCGTGCGGTGCAGGCGCTGCCGCGAGCGGCAGTGCTGGCACTCTTCGAGGTGATGCTCATAGTCGATACGCATCTCGGGGGAGATGCCGGAAATGTCATATCTCCAGCTCGAAAGAATGTCGCCAACGACTGGATCCGTGCAGGATGTCATAATGTCTCTTTTCCGCCTCTCTATCGTCTGCCTGGCGAAACGGCCCTTCCCCTCAGGTCCAATTGACCTTGCACACACATCATGAGGAAATGTGGTCGTAGTAACTCTCTTTTAGTATAAACGACTCTGGTTATAGAAAAATAGGCGCTGTTGCCGTCTTTTGTTCCGCCAGCACTAACCTGTTTCCTAACAAGCTCATACGGTCGCGTAGAGCGCGTTCTGCCGCGAGCCGCGCAAGCTCCGGCAGGTTGTTACTCTCTGAGAGATGCGCGAGAACAACATAAGACGCCTGCCCGTCGTAATGCGTTTCAAGGAAACTGGCGGCAGCATCATTTGACAGATGCCCCACCCGCGACATCACCCGCTGCTTCACCGACCACGGATAAGGACCGTCGCGCAACATCTCGAGATCGTGGTTCGACTCGATCATCAGCAGGTCGCACCCCCTGAGCTGCAGGCTCACATTCGCCGGCATATAGCCCAGGTCCGTCGCCACGCCAACCCGCACTCCCTCCGCCTGAAAGACAAACCCCACCGGATCGATGGCATCGTGCGGAATCGTAAAAGCATTGACCGTAATGTCGCCGATCGAGAACTGGCTGCCCGCGCGAAAGTACTCGACCGCAGGCAGAGCGCAGGGATCAGCCTCCTGCTTCTCCTCTGACTTCAGTTCCTCTTCCTCCGCCGCGCACTCGGCCAGTTCCTGCTCGCGATAGAAGGGATTCTCCGCATCCGCTTCAGGCATGGCGCCTTTCGATTCAGCCTCGGCCTTCTTCTTCTCCGCTTCCAGCTTGCGCTGCTCCAGCCATTCGGCATAAGTCAGCCGCTTGCGCGGAGTCATCCAGCGCATCCATGCGCGGTGTGTTGCTTCTGTGAAGTAAACCGGAATGCCCAGCTTCCGCGCGGCTACGGAAAGCCCCTGCACATGGTCCTGGTGCTCATGTGTGACGAGAATGGCGTCGAGCGTATGCGGATCTTGGTTGACTGACTTCATCCGCTTGAAGAGCTCGCGGCAGGAAAGCCCGGCATCCACAAGAATGCGTGTGCGCGAACTCGAGACAACGGCGCTGTTGCCCTTTGACCCGCTGGCGAGCACCGTCATCCGAACCATGCTCTTCAGAATACGCCCGATCCGTGTGGAAGAGGCGGCAGAAACTCAGTCCGGGAATCAGACTTGAACACACCTCCCATTCAGGAAAAAAACAGGGTTCCCATCAGAAAACCCTGTGTGCTCCGTGTCCTCTGTGGTGAGTAATCTTTGTGCGTTCCATAGCGTTCTTAGCGTCTTGGCGGTAGATTTTATTCGTACTTATAAAATCCGCGCCCGCTCTTCCTGCCTAGCCATCCCGCATCCACCATACGAATCAATAAAGGACAAGGCCGGTACCTCGGATCGCCCAATCCATCCTGCAGCACACGCATAATATCGAGGCACACATCGAGCCCGATAAAATCGGCCAGCGTCAGCGGCCCCATCGGATGCGCCATCCCCAGCTTGAAGACTTCGTCCACCGCCTCAGGAGTCGCCACGCCTTCCATCACCGCATACATAGCCTCGTTCAACAGCGGCATCAGCACGCGGTTCGAAACAAATCCGGGAGCATCGTTCACCTCCACCGGCGTCTTGCCCAGCTTTTCCGCAAGCGCCTTCACCATGTCATAGGTCGTCTGCGAAGTCTGGAGGCCGCGGATCACTTCCACCAGCTTCATCACCGGCACAGGATTGAAAAAGTGCATTCCAATGACCTGCTCCGGGCGTTTGGTCTGCGCAGCGAGTTTGGTAATAGAGATAGAAGAGGTATTCGAAGCCAGAATCACATGCTCGGGCAGAATGCGATCGAGATCGGCAAAAATCTGGCTCTTGATCTCAAATTTTTCCGTCGCCGCTTCCACCACAAAATCACATCCACTGAGAGATTCTCGGTCGAGCGTCCCCTGAATGCGCCCCAGCGCCGCTGCAGCTTCCTCGCTTGCTAGCTTCTGTTTCGCAACTTCACGGTCGAGATTTTTCCGGATCGTATCGAGGCCGCGGTCAAGAAAGCGCTGCTCCACTTCGCACAGCCGCACATCGAATCCGCTGCGCGCAAAAACATGCGCAATGCCGTTGCCCATCGTCCCCGCGCCGAGAACGCCTATGGTTTTAATTTCATTCATGCACTCCACTCTAAAAGCTGGTGAAGCGGTCAGCAATAAGACAGAGCTGACCGCTCCTAGCTGACCCTCACCACAATCGCCGTAATATTGTCCCCGCCGCCCCACGCATTCGCTTCATCCACCAGCCGTCGGCATACATCCTGCAGATCAGAAGCGCGGCCCTCTTCCAGAATCTCGGCAATGCGCTCCTCGGGAACTTCCTTCGTCAGCCCATCCGAGCACAGCAGAAACACATCCCCGGAATGCGCCGGCACTTCATCAATGTCCGCATTCACTGACTTGCGCGTCCCCACCGCGCGCGTAATCACATGGCGAAAGGGCGACACTTCCGCCTCCTGGGGTGTCATCTGCCCCAGCCGCACCTGCTCATCGACAAGCGAATGGTCCTGTGTCATGCGCTCGAGCCGTCCCGCGCTGAAGCGATAGCAGCGGCTGTCGCCCACATGCGTCACCCACACGCTCTCGCCGCGCACAAGTAACGACACCAGCGTCGTCCCCATCCCATGCAGAACCGGCTCACGCTCCGCGTGCGCGAAGATGCGCTTATTCGCCTGGGCCACCACTTGCTCAAGCAGCTTGCGCGCATCCTGCGATGCCTGCTCTTTGCTGATGTATTCAAGCGCCGCCGCCACCGCCGTCTGGCTTGCGACTTCACCCGCAGCCGCGCCGCCCATCCCGTCGCACACGACGAAGAATCCAGCATCGGCAGCAAGCCCGTAAGCATCTTCATTTGCCGATCGCACCCGGCCTACATCTGTCAGAGCTGCTGCTTCTACCTGCATGATCGCCGTTAACCACGATACACGATAAGAAAAGGCCGGCATCCCGCCGGCCTTCCTCTAGAAATTGTCATCCCGACCGCTCAACAATAGTTTGTCATCCTGAGCGGAGCGAAGCGAAACGTAGTGAAGCGGAGTCGAAGGACCTGCAGTTTCTCTCTACGACCGCGAAGCCGCGCTCGCCAGCTTCGACTCCGCTTCCTCGATCTTCTCGTTTGCCTCTTCGTACTTCTCGGCGTCCTCGCCGGCCTCGTTCCACATCGTGCGGCCGCGCTCCAGCTGCTCCTGCGCGCGTCCCGTATCGATCTCTTCCGGCTTCAACGCGCTCTCGGCAAGAATCGTCACGCGTTCGGGAAGCACTTCCACAAATCCCCAGTTCACGTTGTAGCGCTGCTCGCCCGCATGGCCGCCGTGGATGCGCACTTCGCCCGCGCCCAGCTCGGCCAGCAGCGGAGCATGCCCGAAGAGCACTTCGAGATAGCCATTGCGCGCCGGCAGCTCCACCGCATCCGCAGTCGAGTCCACCAGAATACGCTCCGGAGTCACAAACCGTACTTGAAGTTGGTTCGCCATCGTTGTCTTACGCCGTCGTCCCTAATATTTCAGCTCACGCTGTCGTCTTCATTTTTTCAGCCGCTTCGAGCACGTCCTCGATCGAGCCTTTGAGATAGAACGCCTGCTCCGGAATATCATCGTGCTTGCCGTCGAGCACTTCCTTGAAGCTGCGCACCGTGTCCTCAATCTTGACGTAGCGGCCCGGGATGCCCGTGAACTGCTCCGCCACATGGAAAGGCTGCGAGAGAAAGCGCTGAATCTTGCGCGCGCGCGTCACCGTGAGCTTGTCTTCTTCTGAAAGCTCATCGATGCCGAGAATCGCAATGATGTCCTGCAGGTCTTTGTAGCGCTGCAGAATGCGCTTCACGCCCTGGGCCACGTCATAATGCTCCTGCCCGACGATGCGCGGCGAAAGAATGCGCGAAGTCGAAGCCAGCGGATCGACCGCGGGATAAATACCCAGCTCCGACAGCGGACGCGAAAGCACCGTCGTTGCATCGAGGTGAGCAAACGTCGTCGCCGGAGCAGGATCTGTCAAATCGTCTGCCGGAACATACACAGCCTGCACTGAAGTGACCGAGCCCTTCTTGGTCGAAGTGATGCGCTCCTGCAGCTCGCCCATCTCCGTCGCCAGATTCGGCTGGTATCCCACTGCCGAAGGCATACGGCCCAGCAGCGTCGATACCTCAGAGCCCGCCTGCGTAAAGCGGAAGATATTGTCGATGAAGAGCAGCGTGTCTGCGCCTTCGTTGTCGCGGAAGTATTCCGCGACTGTGAGTCCGGTCAGCGCCACGCGCAGACGCGCGCCGGGCGGCTCTGTCATCTGTCCGTAGATCAATGCAGCCTTCGACTTCGAAAAGTCCTTCAGGTCGATCACGCCCGCTTCCTGGAACTCCACCCAGAGATCGTTCCCTTCACGCGTACGTTCGCCTACGCCGGCAAAGACCGAGAAGCCGCCGTGCTTCAGCGCGACATTGTTGATCAGCTCCTGGATGATGACCGTCTTGCCCACGCCGGCGCCGCCAAACAGGCCGATCTTGCCGCCCTTCAAGAAGGGCTGGATCAGGTCGATGACCTTCACGCCGGTTTCGAACATCTCTTCGCGCGTCGACTGCTCGTCAAAAGCCGGAGCAGGACGGTGAATCGGCAGAGTCACCTTGGCATTCACCGGCCCAAGCTCGTCCACCGGCTTGCCGATCACGTTCAGCACGCGGCCCAGCGTCTCACGACCGACAGGAACAGTAATCGGACCGCCAAGATCGATGGCCTTCATGCCGCGCACCATGCCTTCGGTCGCTTCCATGGCGACGCAGCGCACGCGGCCCTCGCCCAGGTGCTGCTGCACTTCCAGAACAACGTCGATGGGAACAGGCACAGTGAAGCCGTCGCTCACCACGCGCAGCGCCTGGTAAATCGGCGGCATCTTCGCTTCTTCAAACTGCACGTCCACCGCCGGCCCGGCGATCTTGATGACTTTGCCAATGTTTTCTGCCATAAAAATTCTTTCTCTCTTTAGAGCGCCGCAGCGCCGCTCACAATCTCAATCAGTTCCTTGGTAATGGCCGCCTGGCGCACGCGGTTCATCGCCAGCGTCAGCGAATCAATCAGGTCAGAAGCGTTGTTGGTCGCCGAATCCATCGCCGTCATGCGTGCGGCAAACTCAGCCGCCGTCGACTCGAGCATCGCGTGATAGAGCTGCGTCGCCACGTAGCGCGGCAGAATCGCGTCGAACAGTTCCCGCGGCTTCTGCTCGTAGATATAGTCGACTTCCGCCGTACCGAAGCGCTTCGCCTCATCTTCCGCCTGCTTCGCCGCGCCTTCTGCTTCTGTTTCATTCAGGCTCACGCCGGAAGCAATCGCCGCTTCGCCTGCGCGCTCACGCTCTTCCTGCGTCATCTCGTGCGCCAGCGCAATTTCCCTGCTGCCGATTTCGACAATCGGCAACACCCGCTCCACCACCACGCGCTGCTGGATCACCGACTTGAATTCGTTGTAGACGACATAAGCCGCATCGATCTTCTCGTGCGTGTACGCCGAGGTGATCTCACGCGCCAGCTCGCTCGCCCGCTCAAACGAAAGCTTGTGCAGAATGCCATGGAACCTGTCATCCAGAAGCTCCACCGGAGCCGTCCTTCTGCGCCGCTCGCGTTCCTCAGGATGCTCGTCGCCCTGCTTCTGAGCTTCCAGAAACTGTGCCGCAGGATATCGCCGGCGCAACACGTCGCGTCCCTTGCGTCCGACCGTCGCAATATCAATCTCCAGATCGCTGCGCTCAGCAATAAAGTGGTTCGCCGCTTTCACAATGTTGGCATTGAACGCCCCAGCAAATCCGCCTTCGCCGGAAATGACGATGAGCAGCACCTTCTTCTCCGGACGCGCCACCAGCAGCGGATGCCGCAGCTGCCCCGTTTCCGGATCGAATATCTCGGCGCGGCGCTTGAGCGATTCCAGCACCGTGGTCATCATCATCGCGTAAGGACGCGCCGCCAGCGCCCGCTCCTGCGCGCGCCGCAGCCGGGCCGCGGCCACCATCTTCATGGCCTTGGTGATCTGGCGCGTGTTCTTCACACTGCGAATGCGCCGCCGTAAATCGAGAACGTTTGCCATTCGTCTTTAAAGCTTGTCGTCCTGAGCGATGAAAATTAGTTTGTCATTCTGAGCGAAGCGAAGAACCTGCTTTTCGCCTCGGTTGCCGTTACTCTTTACATCTTTGAAGGGGCACGGCTGAAGCCGTGCCCTTTCAAAAACTCAACCCCGCCATACTACTTCGCAGCCGCCGCAACCTGCGCCGACTGGTGCTCCGCAAAGAAGTTCTGCTTGTACTCGTTAATCGCAGCCTTCAGCTTCCCACGCAGATCATCATCGAGCGCCTTCTTCTCACCAATCTCCTTCAACAGCCCCGTCTGCGCCGTATCCAGATACCTATGGAAGCCATCCTCAAACGCGCGAATGTTTTCTACCTTCACGTCATCGAGCAGGCCCTGCGTTCCTGCAAACAGAATCGCCACCTGGTGCTCGGCTGTCAGCGGCTGGAACTGCGGCTGCTTCAGCAGTTCGGTAAGACGCTGCCCGCGGTTGAGCTGCTGCTGTGTCACCTTATCGAGATCGCTGCCGAACTGTGAGAAGGCGGCCAGCTCGCGATACTGCGCCAGATCGAGCTTCAGCGTCGACCCTACCTGCTTGATCGCCTTCATCGCTGCCGAGAAGCCCACGCGCGAAACCGACAGGCCCACGTTCACCGCCGGACGCACGCCCGAGTTGAACAGGTCCGTCTCGAGAAAAATCTGCCCATCGGTAATCGAAATCACATTCGTCGGAATATACGCGGAAACGTCGCCCGCCTGCGTCTCAATCACCGGAAGCGCAGTCAGCGAGCCGCCGCCCTTCTCCTTGCTCAGCTTCGACGAGCGCTCGAGCAGGCGCGAGTGGAGATAGAACACATCACCTGGATACGCCTCGCGGCCGGGCGGACGCCTGAGCAGCAGAGAAATCTCGCGATAAGCCGCAGCATGCTTTGAGAGATCGTCATAGATCACCAGCGCATGCTTGCCCTTGTCACGGAAGTACTCGCCCATCGCCGTCGCGGCATAAGGCGCAAGATACAGCATCGGAGCAGGCTCGGAAGCCGTCGCCGCCACGATGATCGTGTAATCCATCGCGCCGTTTTCCGTCAGCGTCTGCACCACCTGTGCGACTGACGAGCGCTTCTGCCCGATCGCGCAGTAAATGCAGATCAGGTCGTTCTTCGCATTGTTGATGATCGTGTCGAGTGCAATCGCCGTCTTGCCCGTCTGGCGGTCGCCGATAATCAGCTCGCGCTGTCCGCGGCCAATCGGAATCATGCTGTCGATGGCCTTGAGGCCGGTCATCATCGGCTCGCGCACCGACTGGCGGTCTACTACGCCCGGAGCAAGTCGCTCTACAGGCAGCGTCTCGGTCGTGCTGCTCGGGCCCTTGTCGTCAATCGGCTGGCCCAGAGCATCCACCACGCGGCCAATCATCGCGTCGCCCACCGGCACGCTCAGAATCTTGCCCGTGCGCTTCACCTGGTCGCCTTCGCTGATCTCGGTGTAGTCGCCCATCAGCACGGCGCCCACCTGCTCTTCTTCGAGATTCAGCGCCAGTCCATACACGCCATGCGGAAACTCGATCATCTCGCCATACATCACCTTGTCGAGACCATGGATGCGCGCAATGCCATCGCCCAGCGAGATGACCGTGCCCACCTCATCCACGCGAATCTTCGCGTCGTAATTCTGAATTTGCTCTTTAAGAAGCTGCGTAATTTCGTCTGCTTTAATCTGAGCCATGCTTCACTTTCCCAACAATTCTTTTGCCGCTCTTCACTAAGAAAACCGAATGATTGTCATCCCGACCGATAATTTTCAGGTTGTCATCCTGAGCGGAGCGACCGAAGGGAGCGCAGTCGAAGGACCTGCTTTTCGCTCCGGTAGCCACTACCGCCGGGTGCCCCATCCAAGCCGTCTTTTGGCTTGAGTGGGAAACCACAAACCTCAACTCACCAACTGCTCTTTCAACTTCTCCAGCCGTCCGCGCACCGAACCGTCATACACCGTGCTGCCCACGCGCACAATCACGCCCCCCAGCAGCGATTTGTCTTCGTGATACTGTGCCTGGACCTGAGTTCCCGTCAGTGCCGCAACCTTCTGTTCGATGCCGTGCCGTTCGTCTGCTTCCAGAGGCCGCGCTGTAGTGACGTGAACCTCAGAAATACCGAGCCGCCGGTTCACTTCCCTGCGGTACTCATCCAGAATCTCCGTCAGCACATTCAACCGGTCATGCTGGATCAACACAGCAAAAAAATTCCGCACCTGTACGCTCATCTCCAGGCGTTCATTCAGCTTGTCCAGAATCCCGACCTTCTGCTCCACTGGAAACGACGGATCGAGAAAGACCTCGCGCAGATCATCGGCCTCCCACCAGGCGGCCACAAAGCTGTCCAGCTGTTTCTGGACATCGCCTGCATTCAGATGCGACTCGAACACCACATCCGCAAACGCCCGCGCATAAGGAGCAGCGACCGCAGCCATCAGTTCCGCCCTCCGTTGCCTTGCGTATCAGCCGCGAAATTCTGCACCAGAATCCGGTCTGCATCCGCACCCAGATGGATGCGCTGCAGCGCGCGTTCCACTGCCAGATCAGCGGCAAATTTCTTCAATTCGCGCTGTGCCGCCGCGCCCGCAGCCTCAATCTCCTGCTCGGCAGATTCGATAATGCGCTTGCGCTCTTCTTCAAGAGCCGCCTTGATGCGCTTCTCGTCTTCGAGCGTCTCCTGCTCCGCCTGCTTGCGGATCGCCTCAATCTCCGAATCCAGCTTTGCCAGCCGCGCTTCCACCGCGCTCAGGCGTTTATTGGCGTCTTCGGTGGCCGAACGTGCGTCGGTCAGTTCTTTCTGGATCGTTTCAGAGCGCTTACGGAAAATCTTGGGCAGAGCCTTGATCAAAAACGCTACGATGGCCAGAATGATGATGCCCGAATTGAAGTCCTCAAAAATCTTCGCTGCCGTCTCGGTATCGGTGTGCAGCACTTTGGCAATGGCCTGAACCGTCGAGGAATGCCGATACGCTTCTTCCTGGGCATTCGACTCCGGCGCATCCATTTTTTCGTACTTGGCGGCTCCGTGCAGCGGTTCGGCAGCTTTTTCCGCCTGGCTGAATGCCTGCGGAGCCATCCCCGCAATCAAAACGACTGCGACCAAAAGAACAGAAATCTTGAAACGAGGCTTCAACGGACACTCTCCACCGGAGCCACGCCTGCGGGAAGAATGGCTTGAAGAATTTGCGAGGCCAGCTGCTCGGTCGAGCCCTCAATCTGTTGGCGAGCATCAGCAGCCTGCTGGGCAATGGCAGCCTCAGCCGCGCGTACACGCTCCTGCGCCGTCAGCCGTGCAGAAGCCAGAGCATGGTCGCGCTCCGTATTCCACTGCTGGATGCGCTGCTCGCGATGCCGGAAGATATCGGCCCGAGCCGCTCGCAGTTTCGCTTCGTATTCCTGGGATTTGGCGTCGGCCGCAGCAATGGCAGCGTGGGCTTTTTCCACCGCGCCCTGCGTACGTTCCCGCCGCTCCGCCAGCGTTTTGGTCAGCGGACCGAAAACAAGAATCCGGTAGGCCACCACCAGAATCAAAAAAATGATCATCGTCGGCACAGAGCCGAGCGCCAGATCGCCGAGTTGGTGCAGTATCACGTCCATGCGTACATACGGCGCGCCGCAACCCTATCCACACCATCCCCAGCGCCTTTGCAACCTAGCTTCGGCGCGCTTTCGAGCAGCCAGTTAGCCCTGGGAAGTCTTTTTCTGGAAGGTGTTGCAGAACTAATAGGTGTAACAGAGTGAAAAAACGAGTGTCAACGCAGGGCAGACACTACTTTCTAGATGTACCATATCGCGGATTATTTGTAGAGTGGATATGGCTAGTGAATATTGCCTGGATGCTATAATTTGCCGGCACCACAAAGAGGACTCCAGTGGCTATTCCGAGTCGCACAACTGTCTCAATCGATGGAAATAAATTCAATGCTTACTCTGTAAGTTTTGGCGTCACAACAGACCATGAAGGCAAGGGAATGCCTCTCATGGGCACTGGATTTTGTTCAATCGATATCCACGTGGACGTCAACGACAATGTAAATATGCCGTTCTCGTCGTTGAAGGCTCTCTTCGATCTAGCAAATATTGCTACTACGGCAAAGATCAAGGACATTAAGATCGAATTCTGGCAGGACGATAGCAAAACGAATGCAGTATGCGTCTACTCCTTCCAGGGCTGGATCAGTCATTTCAATATCAGTAGCCAGGGAGAAGCAAATCATGTCCTCGCCCTGAGCCTACAGCCCGCCTTAGGCAAGAATCAGCTCTTTGATATAAATATGGGCAATTGAGAGAGGAACTGCATGCGCTCGCGTCCCTCCTGCCCCCCGCCGGTACTTTGCAGATGCATAGCAGCGCTGTTAGCAGTTCTCATTGTTGCCCCTGCCTTCTCGCAGGCAGGTGAACAAAAGGGCCCAACCAGCTGGGCCTCCATGCCCTACCTGAAGCCTTACCAGCTTCGGAAGCTTATAGCGAATTCACAGCTGGTTGCGAAAACGACAGTTCTTCAGCATTGGCCCCGGAGCATGGATAAAGAAAGCTCTCCCCCGACGGAACACCCAGCGCATACAAATCTAAAAATCGACAAAGTTTTCCGAGGAAGTTTCCATCCGGGACAGACCATCGACCTTTTCTGTATTTGTTCTTCTGAAACTGCTTCCACTGTTCTGACCCCTGGAGAAGAAATCATCATTTTTTCCAACCGTGACCAGAAATCAGGGCTATGGGTCTCCTCGGGTTTTGATTACTCAATATATTTTCTAAATTACAGCGAGTGGCTGGACCATCAGATTTCAGAAAGGACAACTAAACATTGATCCTGCCTTCTTTCGATGTTCTGGCCCGCTCATATCCCACAGACGAAAATCCTGATGCCGTTCGTCTAAAAATCGGCGGTGAACTTGCCACCCTGCCGCCGGGAACTAATACTTGCGCTATTCGATTGAGTAAAGCGCTCAATTATGCCGGTAAAACCCATGAAATCCCAGCGCGTGGTGGTTCTCTTAAGCTATATACCTTAAAAGGCGCCGACCGCCTGAACTATCTTTTGCGGGTCGCAGAGCTAAGCCGGTATTTGCGCCGACAATATGGCCCTCCGACAGTTTCTGTCAGCTACTCACCAACTGAAACCGAATCTATCACTCCATTCCTGGGAAAAAGAGGCATCATTTGTTGGCATGTGACCGGATGGGACGATGCAACCGGACACTACACTCTTTGGGATGGAAAGACGGGCTTATACGAAGGAGGCGAGGATTATTTCTCAACCCAATTCTTTCCAAGACAGGCTCAAGTAACACCCACACGCCGCGACCCCACAGGTATCAGAACCATTCGTGAAACTGGTGTCGACCTATGGCCCTGCTGATCCGAATGCACATCTTTAATGCAAAAAGTGCGCCCAAGTAAATGCCGCACACCCCGCCTACACAAGCTGCACCGGCCCCGGATACCGCGCCACAACCGTATCATCCGTAAGCAGCACGATTCCCTCCACCACAGCCTGTGCAATCATCAGCCGGTCAAACGGGTCTTTATGGATCGGCGGTAGAACAGTCACCACGTGCTCGCTGAATATCGGAAGCTCGCGATACCCGTTATCGATCAGGCTCCGGCGCAGCGCCCGCGCATCCACCTGAAAATCAGGCCGGTTCAGCCCGCTCTTGATGGCAATCTCCCACAAGCTGGCTGCGCTGAAGATCAGCTCATTCTCAGGATCGGCCATTAGCGCCCGGGCTTTTGCAGGCACGCGCTCTGCGCCTTCCGCAGCCCAAAGCAGCAGATGCGTGTCGAGCAGCAGCTTCACTCCCCGCCCTCGAACATCTTCTCAATCTCAGCCGCGCCCATCGTGTTGAAGTCATCCGGCACCTTGATCTGCCCAGCCATGAACCCGAACCGCTTTATCTCTGACGCCTCAGGAACGTCCAGCGCAGTCACCTTCACCATCGGCTTCCCTGCCTTGGCAATCACAAAGGATTCGCCTTGAGCCGCCTTTTCTATCAGCCGGGAAAGATGGGTCTTGGCATCGTGAATGTTATAGATTCGCATGATTAAGTTTAGTCTAATAAACTAAGTCTATCATGCCTTTCATTGAAAGTTAACCGAGCCGCGCCGAAGGCGCGTGTCTCTGGACGGGAAGTCCAAATATCCCTTGACTCGCCCCCTGAGGGGCGTAGACTTGTATTTACCACCTATGACCCGGTTCAGGGTCCAACGGGCTGGGCATCTGGGAATCTCCACCGCTCCCACTTGCCCGGCCCGTTCTTGCTTCTAAAGAAAAACCCTATTCAGACAAATAAGCAAGCGACCAGCGGGAGCGAAGTACAGTGCGTCTACTTACGCTCAGGCAAGGATGGCGCCGGAGGCGCGTCTGCTGCATGCAGTGCTGCTGCAAACTCACGATACCGCCCCAGCAGCGATGCCGGCCCCGTCACCGTCATGCGTACCAGATTGTCGCGGAACTCCCGCTCATGCAGCAGCGCCCCCGCTCCGAGCGCCGCCAGAACATCGCCCCTTGCCTGCGGAACTTCGAAGGTCTGCTCAATCACCGGATCGGACACCAGGGCGGCATCAATGCGCGCAAGCAGCGTATCCAGCCCAAGCCCCATCCTGGCGGAGATCGCAACTGCCCCGCTTGCGGCGAGCAAAGCTCGCTCCTCTTCCGGAAGCAGGTCCATCTTGTTCATGATTTCGATACGCGGCTTGTCGAGAACGCCAAGCTCGCCCAGGACCTTCTCCACTTCAGCCTTCTGCTCATCGCCCGTGGAACTCGAAGCATCCCGCACATGAAGCAGCACCTCTGCCTTCTGAACCTCTTCGAGCGTGGCGCGGAACGACGTGACGAGCGTATGCGGCAGGTTGCGGATGAATCCGACCGTGTCTGAGAGCAGAATTTTTCTTCGCGAAGGCAGCAGGATCGCCTTGAGCTTCGGGTCAAGGGTCGCGAACATGCGCGCAGATTCGAGCACTCCGGCTTTGGTCAGCGTGTTGAAGAGCGTGCTCTTGCCCGCGTTGGTGTAGCCCACCAGCGCCACCGTCGGCACCGGAACCGCCTCACGCCGCTGCCGCTGCTGTCCGCGGACGCGCCGTACTGCTTCGAGATCCTGCTTGAGCTGCACGATGCGCCGCTGAATCTTGCGCCGGTCGGTTTCGAGCTGCGTTTCGCCCGGGCCTCTGGTGCCGATGCCGCCGCCGAGTTGCGACATGGTCCGCCCTCGCCCGGCCAGTCTGGGGAGCATGTATTCCAGCTGCGCCAACTCCACCTGCAGCTGGCCTTCACGGGTTCGCGCATGCCGGGCAAAGATGTCGAGGATCAGCTGCGTCCGGTCAAGGACACGACACGGCAGTGCAGCTTCCAGGTTCCTCAGCTGCGTCGGACTCAGGTCATGGTCAAAGAGAATGACATTCGCGCGCGTCGAAGCAGCAACGCCGGCCAGCTCTTCCACCTTGCCGCTGCCGATCAGCATAGCTGGATCGGCCTTGGGCCGCCGCTGCACGACCTCGCCGGCAACTTCCGCGCCGGCGCTGGTCACCAGCTCACGGAACTCGCCCAGCAGGTCTTCCGTTCCGGAGACAGCATGAGTATGCGGCTCCGTATACGATTCTGCATCCGCCGCATTTGTTGAAAGCTTTTGCGCATCCCTTGCCAGGATGGCGGACGGCGGCAGTTGGGACTTTCGTTGAGTGAACTCTACCGCGACCAGCAGCGCGCGGTCGTCCACGCTTCCCGCAACTGTGCGATGAAGTTCACCCACGATTCCCAGTGTAAGCGCAATTAAGCGCTTTGCTGCTCGACTGCGGGAGCCCCGGCGCTCGAAACTGACGCCTGCGCAGAACTATGCGCCGATGGGCCTTTATGCTCAGTGTGCAGCACAGACCGCGAGCTCACCACTGTGGAAATGGCGTGCTTGAAGATCAGCTGTTCCTGGCTGTTGTTCTCAAGTAGAACCGAGTACTTATCGAAGGAGCGAATCCTGCCGGTAAGCTTCACGCCGCTTACCAGGTAGATTGTGATGGGGGTTTTATCTTTCCGGACCGTATTAAGAAATGTGTCCTGAATGTTCTGTGCCGGCTTGTTATCCATGTGCCGATCTCCTGTGCTGCATCTTGTTAGATTTTTTGTTTCTTTAAAACAAAAGTGAATGCCAATGCCCGAAGGCGATCTTTCTCTTAGCTGTCACAATACGAGGTTAGGAAAAATTGAGCAATATACGTAACTGCCGTGCCCGAACGCCGAGATCGTCCCTACCTCACAAGAGACGATCTATACCTTAGAAAGTCTTAGATGCAAGAACCACCGTAAAGATGTTTGCGGAGGGGCAGACGAACCTGCCATCCCGATAGTGCTACGCCCACTCCTTCCGTTACAGACAGCCGCAGGACAAATTTGTTGTCCACAAATGAATATTTTTCGCGAGGATCTGTTGGCCTCGGTAGCCACCGCAAGGGTGCCCCATGTTCGCGGAGCCGTAGGCGGAGTTAACGTGGGAGGTTCGCAGGACACGCCTTGTATGAAAAGTGACCCCTCTCCCGTGTTTTGTACGGGAAATGTTTGTTTTCAGTGGCTTAAGGCGATTTCTCAATACGGAGATCGTTTATTTTCAGCGAGTTGGGGTGGTGGTCATCCTGCGGAAGAACCCCGGGTTTTTCGTGGCTGTCTGTGCTCAGTGGTGTTTCTTGTGCGGCCGGGCGTGAACCACATGCCGTCTCTCCGCCCTCCTACTTTTTCTGACACGAGCTGGAGGAACAGGAGTTGGAGCTGGCGCAGGAGCGACAGGTGGAGCCTGAACTGCAGGAGCAGGAGGCGGTGGCGGAGGTGGAGGAGCGGGCGGCTCCACCTTGTGCACAAGCGAGCCCTCCAGCCGGTAAGTCAATGTATCGAGATTCGCAGCATGCGCCGACCCGGTCGCCGGATCGATGGCAATCGTGTCGCCGGTCGCCGTCTTGAAGGAGAAGACCGGGACTGTCCCGATCTTGTCGAAGGTCTGCGTGCCCACATGCACCGGCAGGTATCCCTGCAGGTCTCTCTGCCGGAAGGCCGTCTCATAGCGATGCTTCCTCAGGTTCCAGATAAAGACCCGCACCTGGTCGAAGTCATACGGCAGACCGTCCTTGTAGGGACTCAGCACTGCCACATACTCGCGCGCCTTCTGGTCAGGGAACTTTGATTCCGGATCATCGAGCACCGCCAGCTGATAGGCCCCCACCATCCGCTGGCTCTCGGCGTAGCCGGCAATGGCGTCGGGAATATCGATATCGAGACGCCGCGAGAGCATCCAGCCCACGCGGCCCTGGGTATCGCGCACCAGCCACCAGTCCTCCATGGGAGGACCCTCAGGCACCGGCGGAGGAGGCTTTTCTCCCGGCTTCAGTTTGGTTTTGGATTTTGCAACCGGCTTGGGAGCAGCAGGCGCAGCCTGCGGAGGAACGTCCTTGGGCACCGAGGCGCGCACGATCATCTGCAGCTTGTCACCCTCCGGGAGCAGGAAGAAACGGTCGCTCTGCCGCCCGGGCTTCACGTGCAGATAGAGATCGTCATGCAGCGTCGCCGTCGAAATGACTGGATCGTTCGCATGCTGCTTTTGAAGATCGGCAAACTGCTGCCAGGTGTTCTGATCGATGACGCCATGCTCCTCGATCCAGCCGACCTCGTTCTTGTCGGTCTTGACCTTGAGGAAACGGCGCGAGTGCTCGATCACTTCGAGCTTCTGCCCGTTCGTCACGTTGCCGACGCGGTTGGAAACAGCGGCAATGCGGTCGCGCAGAAATGTCTCTTTGGCGACCACGTACACATATTCTTTCTGAGGCTTGGGGCTGAACCGGCCGCAACCGGAAAGAGCCACGAACAATAGAACCAGCGGCAGTAAACGAGCCCACACAGGAGGAGTCTGGCAAGAGTGCATGTGCGATTGGAGGAAGCTGCTTCCCCTCTATTTACTTAGAAGGATAGCATCGAATCCGCTGCAAACTCTCCACAGGCCTATTGCGTGGCCACCACCGCGCTGACCGCAGTAGGGTCGGTTCCCGTGTTCTGGGTGGCAAAGGAATCAAGTTTCCCCGGAGTCGCCGTATCGATGCTGAAGACCTGCATGTCCGGATTGCCCCCGGAACAGGCAACAGCGACATATCCCCCGGTCTTGTCCAGCGTGAGGTCGACCGGAGCCGCGCCCGTTGCGTAAGGCGAGCCACTAAGCGCCGTCAGCGCGCCGTTGGCGGTCATGGCAAAGCCGCTGACCGTGCCGTCAGTGCGGTTGGTGACGTAGACATACCCGCTTGCAGTCACGATGACTTGCGATGGTCCAAGCCCTGTTTTGACCGGAGACGTGCTCAGCTCCGTCAGGGAGCCGTTGGCATTGATTGTCAGCACACGAAGAGCATTGATGCCGGTCTCAGTCACAAACAGATAAGTGCTGTTGGCGTCGCTCGCCAGCCCCAGGTCGGCGTCGACTGAGGACATCGGGGAGAGAATGCCGATTTTGGCGGCGTTGCCCGTAGCTGTATCAAAGCTGATGATGTCCACGCCCGTGGTCTGGAGTGAAACATACGCGTATTTCCCGTTTGGAGTTATATACAGGCGGTCTACGCTTCCCGTATCCAGTCCGAGCTGGCTTCCCACCTGGGTCAGGACTCCTGTAGTTTGATCGATGCTGAAGACCGTGAGAGAAGGAGTGACATCGGCCACCAGCAGCCATTGCCCCGTCGGATCCACTCGCATCGCCAGCGGACTTACATTTTGCAGCACTGGCTGCCCATTGTTCCCAAGCGCAAGCGAGCCATCGCTGCCGATGACATAGACGTAGATGCCTCCCGAAACACTGCCCGAGTAGACAAATGTGTCCTTGGGCGAGATCGCCAGCGAGTTGGGAGGCAGCGCCGCTGCATACGGAGAATTGCTGAGAGCTCCCAGCGCGCTGTTGGCAATCGTGTAGCCGGCAATGGAGCTGACACTGGTCGAAGAATTGGAAACGTACAGGTAATTCCCGCTGGTGGTCGTCCCCGTGGTGCCGGTGCTGCCAGTGGTGCCGCCACTGCCGCTGTTCTCATCGGGGAAAAATTTTCCGCCGCATGCGGCAAGGAGCAACAAGCCGGCAAGAGGCAGAAAGTAAAAATGCCGCGCCAGATATTTCAATTTCATGATTCTCGACAACTACTTAGACGACTCATAGACGTTTTGCGTCGAAGGCGCGTATCGCAGGTAGCCTGCCCTGAGCGAAACCGAAGGGCGCAGTCCCAGCTATACTGCGCTCACACTATGCGTCATTCATTCCGTCCTGTCTTGGTGATATCACTGCTTGCCGTGTTTTGTCGCGTTACCTTCTCTGAAGAACCGCACTTCTGCAAAGAATGCGTGCATGCCGATGAGGCCTTTCTTGCCTCCGATGTACTGCAGGGACGCGGCAGCGCCACCCGCGATGAACACATCGCCGCCACCTACGCCGCGGCGCTTTTCGAGAGCTTCGGCCTCGAACCGGGTGGAGACAATGGCAGCTTTCTTGAAAAAGCTCCTCTCCCCACTCCTCTTCCCGACCGCATCCAGAAATATCTTTCGCGCTACCAGTCCAGAACGCGCACCGAAACCTGGAACGTCGTCGGCATCCTGCGCGGCTCCGACACAAAGACGCAGCAAGGGGCCATTCTGCTCACGGCGCATCTCGACCATCTGGGCATCGGCCCGGACGTGAACGGCGACACCATTTACAACGGCGCCGATGACGACGCCTCCGGAACGACGGCAGTGATCGAGCTTGCGCGCGCCCTGACCCACGGCAAGCGCCCGAAACGGACAGTCCTCTTCGTTCTCTTCGGCTCGGAAGAGCTCGGCGGCTTCGGCAACCGCTACTTCCTCGATCACTCGCCGGTGCCGCTCGACCACATTGTCGCCAATCTTGAATTTGAAATGATCGGGCGCCCGGACCCGGCCGTGCCTGCGGGAAACTTCTGGCTCACCGGATTCGAGCGCAGCAACCTCGGGCCCGAGCTGGCAAAACACGGCGCGCATATCGTAGCTGACCCGCATCCGGACCAGAAGTTCTTCCAGCGCTCGGACAATTTCGCGCTGGCGAAACGAGGCGTCATTGCTCAGACCATCTCGAGCTATAACCTGCACAAGGACTACCACCGCCCCAGTGATGAAATCGGCAAACTCGACTTCCCCTACATGACGACCGTGATCTCATCCATGGTCAAGCCCGTCCTGTGGCTGGCAAATACAGACTGGAAGCCTTCGTGGAACCCGAATGGAAGACCGTAAATGAATCGGATAGGTTGTGCCTGCTATATAAAATTGTCATCCCGAATGGCAAATTTCAGATTGTCATATTGTCATTCTGAGCGAAGCGTGCGAAGCACGCGCAGTCGAAGAACCTGCAGTTTCGCTTCGGTTGCCACAAACATGGGTGCCCCATCCTGTCGCGTCCTTTGCGACAGGGTGGGAGACCACGAACATTGGCGGCTAAAAAACAAAGCCCATCTTCGCCAGACGATAGACCAGAATAACCCCCAAAAATATCTACTGAAGCTGAAACGTCCCGTGCAGCGGCGTCTCTGCTGACGAAGGCCCGGCTGCAATCCTGTACTCGCCGGGGAGCAACTGCCAGTCGTTCTTCTGCTCGTCATAGATGGAGAGGATCAGCGGATCGACCGTCACCGTTACTGTCTTCGACTCGCCCGGCTCGAGCGACACGCGCTGCCAGCCGACGAGCCGCTTGTAGGCCTCGCCCGCTGCATCAGGAAGCGCGGCATAGACCTGGGCAATCTCGGTGCCTGCGCGCTTGCCCGTATTCCTCACGGTGAAGGTCACGGTCTTCTGCGCGCTGTCGGTCTTCAGTCCGGAATAGGAATACGTTGTGTAGGACAGGCCATAGCCGAAGGGAAAGAGCGGCTGCTTGTGCTCGGCCTCGTACCACTTGTAGCCGACCTTCGCGCCTTCGTCATAAGTGACGCTGTACCTCGACTGCACGTGCGCCGGGCCGTTCACCGCGCCGGTTCCCTGCCCCTCGTCTTCCTTATTCAGAACAGGGATGGTCGCGTGCGGAAGGTCCTGCTCGCTCTTCGGGAAGGAGATGGCCAGCTTCGCGCTGGGGTTCACATCACCGACGAGGATATTGGCCAGCGCACGATGGCCGCTGCTGCCGGCAAACCACGCCTCCACAACGCCGCCGACTTTATCGATCCACGGCATTGTCACCACCGTGCCTGTCTCGAGCACAACGATCGTGTGTGGATTCGCCGCTGCCACGCGGTCGATCAGAGCATCCTGGTTGTCGGGCAGCGAAAGGTTCGGCACATCCATGCCTTCGGAGAGCCACTGGTAAGCAAAGACAATCGCGACGTCAGAGTTCTTCGCCAGCGCGGCAGCGGCGTCGAGGTCCTGTCCGGAGTTGTATTCGACCTTCGCATTCGGCAGCTTTGCCCGGAGCGCCTTCAGCGGCGAGGTCGGAAACCAGATGTGGTCCTGCCAGTGGGTTGCTCCCTTGCCCGGAGGCATGATGGCGTTGCCGCCCGGGGGATCGACCTGCGCCGAGCCGCCGCCTGAGATCATGCCCACATCGGCATGCCCGCCAATCAATGCCACGCTGCGCAGCTTTGCCGGATTGAGCGGCAGAATCGACTTCTCGTTCTTGAGCAGAACGATGCTTTGCTCTTCGACATGCTGCGCCGTCTCGAATCCAGCCTGAACGTCGACTACGCCCTTCTCGACCGGATCATCGACGATGCCCGAGGCGAACTCAGAGCGCAGAACGCGCCGCGCGTGGTCGTCGATCTCGGACATGGGCACGCGCCCGGCCTTCACTGCTTCCTTCAGCTTGGGGCCCATGAAATCGGCCATGGGCTGCTCGTTATCGAGACCGGCTGCCGATGCTTTTTCTGTACTGTGCGTGCCGCCCCAATCTGAAAGCACAAAGCCCTTGAAGTTCCACTCGTGCTTGAGCACATCGGTCAGCAGGTATTTGTTCTCGCAGGCGTAATCGCCATTGATGCGGTTATAGGAGCACATCACCGCTGCTGCATTGGAAATCTGCAGGCCGATTTTGAAGGCGAGCAGATCGCTCTCCTGCATGGCCTTTTTTGAAATCCTGGTGTCTACAATGTTGCGGCCCGTTTCCTGGTCGTTCATGGCGTAGTGCTTGATGTCGCCGACAACGTGCTGCGCCTGCTCGCACTTCATCAGGTTGCCGACCATCGTTCCGGCGAGCAGCGGGTCTTCGCCCATGTACTCAAAGGTGCGTCCGTTGCGCGGCTCGCGCGCCAGATCGACACCGCCGCCCAGCGTCATGTTGAAGCCCTGCGCCCGCAGCTCGCGCCCGATGACTGCGCCGTAATCACAGGCTGCGTCCGTGCTCCAGCTGGAGGCCGCTGCCAGGTTCGATGGCAGCGCTGTCGAGTAGCGGCCGTTCTCGCCGCTCGAGCGCACGCCGTAGGCCGCGTCGGAAATATAAATCGGCGGAATGCCCAGCCGTTCGATGCCGACGACGTAGCCGGCGCCGCCGTTCGAGAGATGGGTCAGCGGCATCTGCCAGTTCCCGGCGTGCGCCATGCCGTTGCCGTGGAGCAGGTCGATCTTCTCGTCGAGCGTCAGCTGCTTCAGCACCAGCTCGGCGCGCTCGTCCGGGGAGAGGCTCCTGTCCATCCAGGGACGATCAGCGGAATGGCCGGCAGCATGGTTGGAATGGTTCTGCGCAGCCACGATCAACGGCATGACTGCCGCAGCGGCCACCGGCAGGCACTTTTTTAACGTACGAATCAGCATGGGTTTTCCTTCAGGGAATCAATTCCGAAGCGATGCTATCGGGGCGAAAATACAGTCGTCAAGCTTAAACGTTTTAGTTCGCTATCAGACAGCTGACAATTCACAAATCAACAAAAGACAATCGTTTGCTCCAGCACCGCTACTTTCCAACCAGCATAATAGCGTCCAGCTCAAAGGAGAAATCCTGTAGAACTCGAAAAGATTCGCGCACTTCCGCCGGGGCTGCATTCCAGAGGGACCGGATCGCCTCTGCGCGCTCATCCGGCGTACCGATGCGCGCGATCCATGAAGTAAATTCGATGAGCACGCGCCATCTCATCCTGACTGACGAATCGAGCCCGGCAGTTTTCAGCAGTGCCAGCCATTCCTGCTCCGGGTAGTCACGCACGTGCGATGGATCGCGCAGCACTTCGATTGCCTGCAGATAGGTATCGAACAAAGGCTCGCGGCCTCCGGCGATGTCGATCAGACTGATCTGTCCGCCGGGCTTCAGCACGCGTCTGATTTCCTTCAACGCCTGCGAGATGTTCCGCCAGTGATGCGCGCTGTAGCGGCTGACCACCCAATCAAAGGAAGCATCCGCAAAAGGCAGGCTCTCGGCGGAGCCGCGCTGCGTCTGGATGTTCGCGAGCCCACGGCGCGCGGCCTCGGCCTTCACTACGGCCAGCATCTCTTCGGTGAGATCATAGGCGACGACTTCCGCAGCATGAGGAGCGGCAGCAAAACTTGTGTGCCCTGCTCCGCAGCCAAGATCGAGCACGCGCGCCTGCGGAGTTGCGGCGATCAGCCGGCCAAGGGCTTCGAGTTCCGCTCCTTGTGCGTGGACCGGGCTTTCGAGATACGCGACGGCAGCTGGTCCAAAGGCCTGCGAGATGGAATCGTTATGTTTCATTTGTTTTCAGCATAAGGAATGCCGGCGATTCTGGTAAACCTTGCCGGGCTCGGCTACCATGTTTGGCTAAGCTCGAAAACCGCGTCCGAAGGAGCGATGATGCAGGATCTCCGCCACGCCTTCCGCCAGCTGCACAAGAACCCCGGCTTCACTCTCACCGCTGTCCTGACGCTCGCTCTCGGCATTGGAGCGGCTACTGCTGTCTTCAGCGTGGCCTATGGCGTCCTGATCGATCCATTTCCTTACAAAGATGTGCACACGCTGGCTACGCCCAAGTTCTGCTCGCCGGATTCTCCGCGCTGCTACTGGGACAACTACACTCCGGAGCAGTTTCTCGAAATCGAGCGGAAGACGGACATCTTCAGCGGCATCACGGCTTCCACGGTCGGCAATGTGACGCTGACGGGCGGCGAGGAGCCACAGCAGGTTCGAGGCAACTACATTACGCCGAATACCTTTGATGTTCTTGGCGTGCAGCCCATCGTAGGGCGGGCGACTACGGAAGACGATGTCCAGCCCGGCCGTGGAGAAGTGGCGCTGCTGAGCTATCGCTACTGGCAGGCGCATTTTGGCGGAAGCCCGGCAGTGCTGGGCCGTGTGCTTACCTTCAATGGGCATCCGCGGACGATCGTTGGCGTGATGCCGCCTCGTTTTCTCTGGCGCGGCGCAGATGTTTACCTGCCTGTCCAGATAACGGGTGCCGAAGAGATTCAGGGAGTTCATCGTTTCACGCTGGTGGGACGCCTCAAGCCGGGAGCCACGGAAGCCCAGGCGACGGCTGAGCTGCAGCCCATTATTCAGGACTTCGCCCGGCAGGATCCGCATCGCTATCCGAAGAATTTCCGGATGGGCCTGATGCCTTTTGCTGAGATGTTTCAATCGGGCCTGGCCAGCACTCTCTATCTGTTGCTTGGCGCTGTCTTTGTCCTGCTGCTGATTGCCTGTGTCAACGTATCCAGCCTGCTGCTGGCGCGGGCGGTCAATCGCGAGCACGAGTTTATCGTCCGGGCCGCGGTGGGAGCCTCGCGTTTGCGTCTCATCCGCCAGGCGCTGACGGAGTCGCTGCTGCTTGCCGTTATCACCATGCCGGTTGCTCTCATTTTTGCTTTTGCCGGACTACAGGCTACGCTGCGCATTGTGCCGAAAGGCACCATTCCCGATGAGGCCGTGGTCACGATGAACTTTCCGGTGCTTCTGGCCTCGATCGGCATTGCTCTGTTGACCGTTCTTGTCTTTGGATTGTCGCCTGCGTGGCACAGCGCGAATCCGCGCCTTGCGGCTGCGCTCGGCAGCGTCCGTACATCGGGCAGCCGCGGGCAGCGCCGCCTGCTGCATGGTTTTGTTGTAGTGGAGATTGCGCTCTCTCTGGCTCTGCTGACGCTGGCGGGATTGATGACGCGGTCCCTGATTGCAGTCGAGAGCGTACCGATTCCCTTCCAGCCTGAACACACTTTGCTGATGCGTGTCCCGCTGAATAAGGACCACTATCCGAAGCCTGACGACAAGGCCCGTTTTTTCCGCGAGCTGCTGGAGCGCGTCAACCATGTGCCTGGAGTCAGCGGGGCCACGGTGGATACGGAGCTTCCCTTCCTCTGGGGCTATGACGTCGATATCCGGGTAGACGGCCAGCTTGCCAAGTCGAATGGAGACTACAGCAACCTGCATCTGACCGATCCGGAGTATCTGAAGGCTTCTACCCGGACCATGCTTGAAGGGCATTTCATCGATGCAAGGGAAATCTCCGGGCAGGCGCATGAAGCGGTGGTTACCGAGAATTTCGTGAAGCACTATTTTCCAGATGGGCACGCGCTTGGCCACACTGTCCACCTGGTGGACTTCACGCCTTTTGGCAAGGACAAGATAGCGGATGATGCGTTTACGATCGTCGGAGTCATGAGCAATCTTCCCGCCTATCAGGGATACACCAACGATCTGCCGCACATCTTTCTGCCTTACTCGGTAGCTCCTGTGATGGATACGCTCATCATCTCGACCGAACTGCCGGCGGACAACCTGGTTCAGCCGGTGCGGCAGGTTGTCTACTCCATGGATAAAAACCAGCCCATCTCCGACGAGATGAGCCTGCGGCAGCTTCTTGATATGTACGGTTACGCCGGGCCGCGGTTTGCTCTGGCCCTGTTCGGGACATTCGCCGGGGCAGCGCTGCTGCTCTCGCTGATTGGGGTCTATGGCGTCCTCTCCTTTGTCACCTCGCAGCGGACGCAGGAGATCGGCATCAGGATGGCGCTGGGGGCTGACCGCGCCAACGTGATGTGGATGGTGCTGCGGCAGGCCTGTTTGCTGGCGCTGTTTGGTGTCGTGGCCGGGCTGCCGCTGGTCTTCTTCGCCGGACGCTTCGCCAAAGGCGAGCTGTTCCATACCTCGCAGCATGATCCGATGACCATTATTCTTGCCGCCTCGATTCTGCCATTGCTGGCGGTGGCGGGAACGTGGCTGCCGGCGCGAAGGGCAGCGAGAGTCGATCCGGCGAAGGCCCTGCGGGCGGAGTGACTGTTTCAGGGCTCAGGAAAAATGCCAGCTTTGGGCAGGCGTTCTTTTCTGCCCTGTAAATGAAAGAGATATTCTGCTCGCATGAAAGCCCTTCTTTTGTTGTTCGCCTTTTGCCTGCTGTCGGGCTCCTCGTACGCGCAGGTTCCGAAATCCGGCCCCTGGGAGATGCAGAACAGCGGGACTACGGCGAGCCTGCGAGGCATCCATGCTGTGGGCGGAGGGGTGGCTTGGGCCAGCGGGACCAACGGCACGGTTCTGCGCACGGAAGACGGCGGGTATATGTGGCAGAGCTGCTCCATGCCGCCGGGGGCGGAGAAGCTCGACTTTCGCGGCATCTGGGCGTGGGATGAGAACACGGCCATTGTGATGTCGAGCGGTACCGGCGATCTGTCGCGGCTCTATAAGACGACGGACGGGTGCTCGCACTGGACCTTGGTTTATACGAATCAGGATAAGGATGGGTTCTGGGATACGGTCCAGTTCTCTGATCGCAAAAATGGCTACCTGCTGGGTGATCCGGTGAACGGCAAATTCGTCCTCCTGCGCACCGATGATGGCGGAGCTCATTGGAAACCGGTAGATTCGCCCGACCTTAGCACAGGCGGGAAGGCGCTTGGAGCGTTTGCTGCCAGCAATTCGTCGCTGGCGATGGTTGGGCCAGTTCTTGGACCCATTACTGTTCCCTGGATAGGTACGAGCGGCGCATTTGTGCTTGCAGGCGGAATCGACTGCGGTATGGAAACAGCGCATCGCAACCCCGAGGCCTGCCTGAAGCATTACGACTTCCAGCGCAGCAAGCTGCCTTTGGCAGATGGCAACACTTCTTCCGGAGTCTTTTCGCTGGCTGTATCCGATGACCACGCCGTAGCTGTGGGCGGCGATTACTCCAAGCCAATTGAATCCGCCGGAACTGCTGCCTGGACCGCTGACGGCGGCGCCCACTGGACGGCAGCCGCGAAGCCCCCGCATGGATACCGCTCCACCGTAGCCTGGGATGCGGATGCCAAGGTCTGGATTGCCGCCGGACCCAACGGCTCCGATATCAGCTACGACGACGGAAAGACCTGGCAGCCGCTCGATGGCGGCAACTGGAATGCTTTGAGCCTTCCCTGGATCGTCGGCCCGAAGGGGCGGATTGCAAAACTGGGGGGTCTTCCGGCTCGAAAATGAGCGGAATAACCCCTGCCTGCGTCTTTCCATCAGACCTGAAAAAGACTTGTCATTCAAAGATTTAGGCGTTTCGGGGATTTCGTGACGCCAAATGAAAGTCTTTTAAGTTCAGCCGCAACTGGTATCGTGGAAGAGGATGGCAGAGTTTGTTGTCAAGCTGGCCGATGAGCGCGGGCGCGTGCTCGAACAGGTGCAGTCCGCTGCCTCCGCCGAGGAGTTGCGCCAGCGCTTCTCGCAGGCCGGGTATTACGTCTATTCCGTCAAGCCGCGCGGCATTGCCGGCGGGCGCAAGAAGGCCAAGCTTGAAGCGTTCCTTATTTTCAACCAGCAGTTTCTGACGCTGGTCCGCGCCGGGCTTCCTATTCTGAGCTCGCTCGAAATGCTGGCAAAGAACCAGAAAAATCCTGCCTTTGCCGCACAGCTTGAAAACGTGGCGGCACGCGTGCGCACTGGCGAATCGATCTCGACGGCCTTCGATGCGCAGGGCGGGTTCCCGTTGATTTACACGACCACGCTGCTCGCTGGAGAACGCAGCGGCAACCTTGAGGAAGTGCTGGGGCGCTATCTCTCGTTTCAGCGCGTGTCGCTCACGTTCAGAAAGAAACTGCAGGCTTCGCTGATTTATCCTGCATTGCTCATCACGCTGGTATTTGGATTGTTCATCTTCCTCATCACTTTCGTGGTGCCGCAGTTTGCCAAGCTCTACGACCAGATCGGCACAAAGCTGCCTACGATTACGCTCTACCTGCTGGCCCTGGGCACGGGAGCGCAGAAGTATCTGATCTACGCTCTGCCCGCGGCTGCACTGATCGGCTATCTGCTCTTCCGCTGGAGCCGCACCGAATCGGGCGCCGACCGCATTGATGGCATACGCATCAAGCTGCCGATCTTCGGCAAAATCTGGCTTAAATATCAGGTGGCGCTCTTTTCGCGTACGCTTTCGACGCTGCTGACCGGCGGATTGCCGCTGGTGCCGTCCCTCGAAACAGCGGCGCGCTCAATCGCCAGCAAGCGCATTGCGAAGGCGGTCTTCTCTTCCGTCACCAGCGTGCGCGAAGGCAAGAGCCTCGCGCGCAGCCTTCAGGGGACCAAGGTTTTTCCTGAGCTTTCGACGGAGATGATCGAAGTCGGCGAATCGACGGGCGCGCTGCCGCAGATGCTCAACTCGGTCGCTGAGTTTTTTGAGGAAGACGTGCAAACCGCGCTGACCGCATCGCTCTCGCTGATTGAGCCGGCGATTCTGATGGTGATGGGCGTGGTGGTGGTGATTATTCTGATTGCGCTTTACCTGCCGATTATCTCGCTCAGCCAGGCGGGCGGGATCCAGTCACATTAAGCAGTAGAGGATTTTTCGATGGCACAAGCACCGGCATTCATTCCGCCCACATTCCCGCAGACGGAGCAGGACGAAACCGCGCGCGCGCAGGCGCTGTCCACGCGTTACCGCTCGGAGTTCGTTGACCTGAAAAACTTCCGCATCCAGCACGATCTGTTCCGCACCGTGCCGGTGGACATGATGTTCCGCTACAACTTTGTGCCGCTGGAGCAGCTGGAAGACAGGCTGGTGATTGCCGTAGCCGACCCGAGCCGCCTGATGGTGCTCGATGAAATTTCGAGCCTGCTGGGGCAGCGCATCACGACCCGCGTGGCTACGCTTTCGCAGATCACCGACCTGTTGAAGAAAACGGAGCAGTCACAGCGCGTGCTTGATGAAGCATCCGAGGGGCTGACGTTTGACGTTCTCTCGAGCGAAGACAACCAGGATGAAAACCTCACGATTGAGAAGCTGACCTCGGAAGAGGACATCAGCCCTATCATCCGCCTGGTGGACACGACGATCTTCACCGCGCTCGAGCGGCGCGCCTCCGATATCCACATTGAGACGTACGATGACGGCGTAATTGTGAAGTACCGTATTGACGGCGTGCTGCAGCAGGCCATGGCTCCGATTGCGCGTGAGCACCACTCGACAATTCTTTCGCGCATCAAGGTCATGAGCGAGCTCGATATTGCCGAACGCCGCGTGCCGCAGGACGGCCGCTTTCGCGTGCGCTACAAGGGCCGCCTGATCGACTTCCGCGTCTCGGTGATGCCGACGGTGCATGGCGAGAATGCGGTGCTTCGCGTGCTCGATAAGGAATCGATGAGCGAGAAGTTCAAGAAGCTCTCGCTTGATGTGGTTGGCTTCGCTGAAGAAGATTTGCGCCGCTTCCGCCGCTATATCAAGGAACCGTACGGCATGGTGCTGGTGACCGGGCCGACCGGTTCCGGTAAAACGACGACGCTCTATGCGGCGCTGAACGAGATCAAGAGCGAAGAAGACAAGATCATTACCATTGAGGACCCGGTCGAATATCAGATTCGCGGGGTCACGCAGATTCCGGTAAACGAAAAGAAAGGCCTCACGTTTGCGCGCGGACTGCGCTCGATTCTGCGCCACGACCCGGACAAGATTCTGGTCGGCGAAATCCGCGATCAGGAAACGGCGCAGATCGCCATCAACTCGGCGCTCACCGGACACCTTGTCTTCACTACCGTGCACGCGAACAACGTCTTCGATGTGCTGGGGCGCTTTCTCAACATGGGCGTTGAGCCTTATAACTTTATTTCCGCGCTGAACTGCATTCTGGCGCAGCGGCTGGTGCGCACCATCTGCGAATACTGCATTCACTCGGTGCGTTACGACGACGAGATACTGCGGAACAGTGGGCTTAACTCTGATGAATGGCGCGGGTTCGAATTCCGTGAAGGCGCGGGCTGCATTGAGTGTGGCGGCACGGGTTATCGCGGAAGAACGGCGATTCACGAGCTGCTCGATCTGACGGATCCGATTCGCGAGATGATTCTGGGCAAGAAGCCGAGCTCGGAAGTGCGCAAGCTGGCGGCGAAGGAAGGCATGCAGTTTCTGCGCGAGTCGGCGCTGGACCGCGTGCGCTGCGGCGCTACCACGCTGAAAGAAATCAACAAGGTTACATTTATTGAGGCGACACGCTGATGGCCTTCTCGTTTCTCATGCCGGATACAAACCGCCGTCCGCAGCTTGCGTGCGAGCTTTCGCCGGAAGGCGCGGCGGCCGCGCGGATGGAAACATCCGGCCAGCCTGTCACTTCTTTCGCACCGCTCTTTGAAGGCGTGCTGATTGCCGGGCTGAAGACGCCGAATATCATCGACAAGGCCGCTGTGGTCGCTGCGCTGAAGCATGCTCTCGACGCAGTGGAGCCTCGCGGGAAACAGCTTACGCTGGTTATTCCGGATGCCGCGGTGCGCGTGCTGCTGCTGGATTTCGACACGCTGCCGGCAAAGGCATCGGAAGCGCTTCCTGTTGTCCGTTTCCGATTGCGCAAGCTCGTTCCTTTTGAAGTGGATGCCGCAGCCGTAAGCTACCAGGTCATGCAGCAGACCTCCGAAGAATCGCAGGTATTGGTCACGGCGATGCCGGGCGATGTTCTGGCCGAGTATGAAGAGGTTGTGCGTCTTGCCGGATACGAGTCGGGGGCCGTGCTGCCCAGCACACTGGCTGCTCTGGCTGCGATCACGCAGTCGGAGCCGGCATTGGTGGTCAACCGCAACGGCAGCTCGGTGACTACAGCGATTACGCGCGGCGATGAATTGCTGCTGCACCGCAGTCTTGACCTGCCCGCTGATAAAGCCGCAAGCGAAGTTGACCTGCGGCAGGCTGTCTCTGTGTCTCTCGCGTATTTTGAAGACACGCTGGTTTCTGTGCCGGAATCGGTCTTCTATGCGGGGCCGGGCGGGGCGGAGGAGCTTGCGCGTGTGCTTGAGCAGGAGCAGTTTCGCGTGCGCGACCTTGTTTCCGCAGCAGTGGCTGCCGATGCAAATATTCCCAAAGGCCTGATGGCCGGAGTTTCAGGAGCGCTGATCAGCTAGATGCGCGTTACCGTCAATCTCGCTTCCCGTCCTTTTGTCGAGCTGCGCCCGATCTATGCGCGGCTCAGGCTGTGGATGGTTATTCTTGGAGTGCTCGCCATTCCGCTGTGGTGGCTGCTGCGTATCGAACAGCAGCGGGCGGTGGCGGCAACAGCCCATGTGCGCGCCATGCAGGATCGCGTTGCGCAGATGCAGCGCCAGCAGCAAAGCTACCAGGCATTGATGCGTCAGCCACAGAATGCCGCCGTTCTCGATCAGTCGGATTTTCTGAATGGCCTTTTCCGGCGCAAAGCCTTCTCGTGGACTTCGACGATGACCGATCTTGAAAATGTGCTGCCGGCCGGAGTGCAGGTGCAGAGCATCGATCCGCAAATGTCGCCGGATGGGCACGTGACGATTCGCATGCGCGTGAGCGGCGCGCGCGAACGCGCTCTCGAAGTGGTGAAGAACCTCGAGCGCTCAAAGTACTTTGCTACGCCGCGGCTTTCGAATGAAGCGCTGGCCACTACTCCAGGCAACAATAGTCAGCAGGCCACGCCGGTGAGTGCCTCGAACGATGTGAACTTCGACATCCTGGCGGATTACCGGCCGCCTTCGGATGAAAATGCACCTTCGAAACAGCCTGTCGAGCAGGCGAAGACGCGAACGCAGAAGGGAGCAGCCCGATGAACCTGCGCAAGCTCTTTACGCTGCTCAATCTGCATATTGCGGGCGTTGCCGTGCTGTTGGTATTGAACCTGGTTCTGTTGACACGCCTCTTTCTGGCATGGCACGCTGCGGGCTCTGACCAGTCGGCTGAGTACGATGCGCAGCACGCTACCTACATGCAGCTGCAAACGCAGATGGCTCACCTTCAAGGATTGCCGCAGAAGGTCGATCTTTCACGCAAGGATGCCAATGCTTTCTTCGACGAGCGCATCGCGCCGAATTACTCGGCAATGTATGGCGAACTGGGGGCGCTGGCATCGAAGAACAATGTCCGCCTGACGCGAGCGCAATATACTTATGCGCCGGTCATTAATAATCTGGTCGAAGCGCGCATCGACGCCAGCCTGAGCGGCGAATATACGCAGCTGATGCGCTTTATCAATGGCATTGAGCGGGACAAGAATCACGTTTTCTTCATCATCAATGCGATCGCCTTCAATGGGCAGCAGGGCGGCATGGTCAATGTCCGGCTGAAGATGACGACTTATCTGCGCTCCTCCGGAGGGCTTCCTGCCTCGACGGATGAGCAGGCTCCGGCGAGTACCCAGGCAGCATCGCTTGAGCCGGAAACAGGGGCGGTGCGCTGATGGCGTTGAAGATCGGCTCGGAAGACAGGAAGAAGGTCGCTATCGCCGGAACGCTGGGCCTGGTAGTGGTGTTCCTGCTGGTTCGTTTTCTTACGGACTACTTCAGCGGGGGCTCCACGCCATCGTCGTCCGCGCCGGCACCGGCTCCCGCGGCGGCGAGGCAGTCGGCTCCGGCAAATGAGGCACATCCGGCGCAAAAGATTCGCGCCATCAACGCCAGCCTGGATCCGGCGCTGCACCCGGAGTGGATGGCGCAGGCAGAATCGCGCGAATACAACGGTAGCGGCCGCAATATTTTCTCGCAGTTCTCGGCTCCTCCGCAGATTGAGAAAGTGAAGGCGCCGATTCGCCCCAACGCCGCCGCTGCTGTGGCACAAGTGCCGCAGGGACCGCCTCCGCCTCCGCCGATTGACCTCAAGTTTTTTGGCTACGAGGCGCACAAGGACGGGACGCGCAAGGCCTTCCTGCTGCATGGCGACGATGTGTTTATCGCTTCGGAAGGCGATGTGGTCGATCACCGCTATCGGGTGATCAAGATCAATCCGTTTTCAGTCGAAGTGGAAGACATTCCATATCACAACGCGCAGCCATTGCAGCTTGTACAGAACTAGAGATGCATCGCCAGGCACAATCCGTCAGGCATGAACCGCACCGCAGCGGAGAAGCAGGCTATATTCTGCTTGCTGTTCTCTTCCTGGTGGCCCTCATCCTGATTGCGCTTGCGGTGGCCGCGCCGCGCATTGCTGCTTCCATACAGCGCGACAAGGAAGAAGAGCTGATTCACCGAGGGCTGCAATACCGCCAGGCGATCAAGCTCTACTACAAGAAATTCGGGCGCTACCCTGCTTCCATCGATCAGCTTGAGAACACGAACAACATCCGCTTCCTGAGAAAGCACTATGTCGATCCCATCACGGGGAAGGACGACTGGAAGCTAGTCCGCTTTGGCCAGGCGCACGTAAAACCGATGGGGCTCTTCGGGCAGCCTATCTCGAATGCGGGCACTGCGGGCAGCAGTGTGCTTGGGGGAAGCGCGGGACAGGGAACGCAGACAGGCGCGCCGCCGACCGGCAGCGCATTCGGATCGAGCGGGGCGCTGCAATCGACCAGCGGTTCCACGTTCGGCAGCAGCAGCAATAGTGGCAGCAGCGATTCGGGGTCTTCCGGAACATCCGGCAGTGGTAGCACAAGCAGCAGCGGGTTCGGCAGTAGCAGCAGCAGTTCTGGATTTGGCAGCAGCAACAGCAACAATACCAACCAGACTTTTGGCGGAGCGCCCATGGTCGGCGTGGCCAGCAAGAGCGAGAAGGCCTCGCTCAAAATCTACAAGCAGCAGACCCATTACAACGAGTGGGAATTCGTCTACGATCCGCTCGAAGACCTGCAGGCGGGCTCCCTCTTTGGTGGCGCAGCCAACGTTAATGGAACAAATGGAACGGGATCGAATTCCACCACAACACCGGGCACATCGAGCCCATCCAGTTCATTCGGATCAAGCCCCGGCACATCTACCCCGCCCGTTCCCACTCCTCCTTCGTCTCCGCAGCAATAGGCAGAATGCCCTGTGTTGTCCCAATGGACGTACACCTGTCATAATGAATCATGCCTCGAAGCTCAGCCTTGGCCAATCCGGAAAAGCGGCGCGCGCGCAGTTCGCGGCTCGGCTTCCGTGTAGATGCTCAGACCAAGAAGCTTGTAGAAAGAGCAGCGGCTTTAGAGCGCAGGAGTCTTACGGACTTCTGCCTGACAGCATTGACCGAGGCCACGCAAGCCACCATCTCACGCCACGAAACCCTCGTGCTTTCCGAACATGACCGTCGTGTATTTTTTGATGCTCTGGTCCATCCTCCAAAACCAAAGGCCCGCTTGCGACGCGCCTTTCGCCTGGCACAGGAGCGGACCATCTCTTAAATGGCCCTCTACAAGGTGGAGCCTCTGGGGAAACACCATGACCGGCCAGGGTTTACCTGTGGAGTCGAAAGTCTTGACACATATCTGAAAACACAGGCATCGCAGGACATGCGCCGCAAGGCAAACGCCGTCTTTGTCCTGGCACCGCAAGAATTCCCATACAGAATTGCCGGCTACTTTACGCTCTGTGCCTATGGGCTCGCACCCGGGGTAGTTCCGGAGGCAGCGCAAAAACATCTTCCCCGTTACCCGGTTGTCAGTGCAACATTGATCGGGCGGCTCGCCGTCGACAGAAACTTTCAGGGGCAGAAGCTTGGCTCACTCCTGCTGGCAGAAGCATTGCGCAAGGCTTATGAGAATGCATCTATAGTTGGTTCATCCATGGTTGTCGTTGATGCGCTTGATGACCGCGCAGCGCAGTTTTATCAGGCACATGGATTCATCCGGCTTCCCGAGTCCATGCGGCTCATCCTGCCGATGAGCACTATTTCTGAGCTGATCTGAAGCCACACATAAAAAATGGCCTCGCATTTGCGAGGCCATTTCATCAAACTCAGAAGTCTTCTTTACACGCTGAAGGACGAGCCGCAGCCGCAGGTGCTCTTGGTGTTCGGGTTTTCGAACTTGAAGCCGGCGGCTTCGAGTGTCTCGACATAGTCGACGATGCAGCCGTTCAGATACATCAGCGAAGTCGCATCGACGAAGACCTTCAGGCCGTCGAAGCTGAAGACCTTGTCCATCATGCCCGACTGGTTCTCAAAGGACATGGAGTACTGAAATCCGGAACAACCGCCGCCGACAACGCCGATGCGCAGTCCGGATGGAAGCGGATCCTGCGTCGCCATAATTTCGCGGACTTTCCCCACCGCCGTATCTGTAAGCGTAAGCGGCGCTTTCCTTACTTCTGCTGTCTCTGGCGTAAGGGTTGTTGTTGCCATGTGTTTCTCCCTTGGAAAATTGAGCTTCCTATAAGTGTATCGCCCCTGTTCGGGCGGCACAACTCATCAATTAAGTTTGATGTAAGACATCGGCCAGGCGATGCAGGGAAAATGCATCGCCTGCAGCCGCTCTAGTTGGCTGAAATCTGGTTTGAAATCCGGTCGTACTCGGACTGCGTCAGCACGCCTTTGTCCACCAGGTCGTGCGGTGCGGCGTAAGGCCGCCCGTGAATGATGCGCCGTGCCCGCGCATCTGATATTCCGGGAAGCGCCGTCAAATCGCCTTCGGAGGCCGAATTGATGTCGATCCTGTTTATGCGGCCTTTCCCGTCCTTCAGTCCATCTTTCACTCCGGAGGCGACGGCATTGACGTCGCGTTCTGCATTGGCAGCAGCCTGCCTGGCGGTTGCCGCAGCCTGCTGCGCTGTCTGTTTTGCCTGCTGGGCGGTCTTCTCTGCCTGCTGCCGCAGTTCTTCGTCAGAGGGTCTTCTGTCACATCCGGAAAGCAGCGCGATCCCGATTGCCAATGCGCCCAACCCTTGGAAACTCCAGCCTGCTGATTTCATTGTCCTTGCTCCTCCAAACACATCTGCATGGAATCGCCTGAAAGAAAAGAGGTTGCCAAAGAAGCTTCATCCTGGCCAAAAGTCTTCTGTCCAATGCATTGATTTTGGGGCTATCATAGTTGCCGAAACGGCCTCACTTACCCCCGGGCCATCGAAAACTGACCCGCTCGTACCTGGGACCGGCTCAAACCCGAACCCTGTGAGGTGCGCCTCATGCTTTTACTGTGGATCGTATGGGCCGTTGTCACAACCCTCCTTCTGGTACTTCTTGCCTACCGTGGAACCCTGACCCGCTATGAGGAAGACCAGCTCTTTCTCGACCCGGCATCAGACCACCAGCAGCAGGAGCAGACCGCCATTGTCCAGAAGGTCAACCGCATTCAGCCGCTCGTCCGCATCGTGACGGGCGCAACCTGTGCTTTATCCGCAACTATTATCGGCGTATACGTTTGGGACGCAATTAAACAATTCCAGTAAGGAGTTGGTTCCGTTGCTGACTGGAGCGCCGCAAGGCGCTCCGGCTCCTTGCGCACGCCTAGTGTGTGCCTTCCACGCTTCCCCGCGCGGTCACATCCACTGATACTTCCTTGTCTACTTTCAGCATCAGCTTGCTGGGATCCTTCATGCCCCAGGCCACATAGGGAATGATGAAGTGCGTTGTGGCGGTCGCGTCCTTGCCGTTGATCTGTATGGTCATCTGGAGAGTAAGCGGATGGTCTGCGCCGTGGATATTGAATGTTCCCTCAACGGTTACATTCTGCTCTGATCCGGATTGGATCGCTCCCGACACTCGGACCGGATGAAAGAACGCCTCGGGGTATTTTTTGCTTTCGAGGACATCCTCCTGCATCTTGTCGTCCCGCGCCTTGTTCCCGCTTTCGCCGGTCACGACATCAACGAGAAACTCGCCCTGCGCTGTTCCCGTCTGCGGATCGAGAGCCATGGTTCCGCTCTTCAGGTGGAATGTGCCGTGCACCGTGTGCAGCACGTCGTGCAGTGTCCAGTGAATCTCGGTCTTTTGTGGATCGAGATGGACGGTGATCTGATGAGTCGCCTGTGCCTGCGCGAGCTGTGTGAGAAACAGGAGAAGCGTGGAAAGCGCCATCCGGCAAAAGAATCGAGCCATAGGGGTCCTCACAGTTCGGAGGTACATGGGCCTGGGAACATTATTCGGGCAACCATATCGGCGCCGTGAGTCATGAAGAAACGAAGCATAGTCGCATTTTCCAGATGCAGGTCGATGAGACCGCGAAACAGCGTAGGAGAGCCCGCCAGAGCACGCATGGCGTGGTTACGCACGGTGGAAGAGGCATTCATCCACAACAGAAGCCGCGTCATGCGCCGGGGCATGGAAAGAATTTTCCGGTGTCCGGCAGCATAGTCCTCCAGGCTGCCCTTTGCTATGGAGTCGCTCAAAAGCACTGCCTGGCGAAAACTCAGGGCCAGGCCTTCACCCGTGATAGCGTCTACCGATCCTGAAGCATCGCCGATAAGAGCAACATCCTCTTTTACGACCTGCTTCAAGCTGCGTGTCGTAGTCAATGCTCCGCGTTCGTCTCCCTTGGCCAGGTCATGCGAGAGCTTTTCCCGGAGAAATGGAACAGCATCGACCACATGCCGCACATGCGTGGTGCTGTTGCGCGTCACTACTGCGACACAAATCTCATCGTCTGAAACGGGCGTGATATAGACCTGCCCCATGGTGACCAGGTGCACTTCAACATACGGGCTCCACGGAGCCACACGGTAATGCCTGCGGAAACCATAGCGGCGTGTTATCGTTTTGCCTCGGTCAAGGCCGGCCCATGTCCGCATTCTGGAGGACTGCCCATCCGCGCCCACCAGATAGCGGTATGCACACTTCTCCTGATTTAGAACAACGCTTCGGCCAAGACCGACATGCGTTCCCCAGCGAAAACGGACGCCAACTTCCTGCGCTCTTTCGACCATGCGGGTATGCAGGATAGTTCTGGGAATGCCCATGCCTGTGCCGCGCGAAAATTCCGCGGCAACAGAAACCGGCTCTCTATCAGTCCAGTTGGCAAAGCGGATTCCGCGAAAAACCGCGCCATCCTGGAGGCTGCAATTTACGCCGAGTGCGGCCAGATCGCGCCGGGCATCGGGCATAAGGCCTTCGCCGCAGGCTTTATCAATTGGGGGACGGAGCGCGTCGGCGACCAGAACATCGGCGCCACGCATCCTAAGGGCAATGGCGGCGGCCAGACCTGCAGGGCCGCCGCCTACTACCAGAACATCACAGGAGCTGCTGCTCAAAAGACACTACCATTCCAGAAGCAAAATTTCTGAACAAAAGCCCGGCCCCATCGCCGCCAGAATACTGCGCGTTCCCGGAGCGGGCCGCCTGTTTTTCATGACTTCATCGAGTACAACTAAAACTGATGCCGAGGAGAGATTCCCCACGCGGCGCAGCGCCTCCCAGGAAACATCGAGCTGGCCATTGGTGAGGCCAAGCGCGTCCGCGGTTGCTTCGAGCACCTTTGGACCGCCCGTGTGCATGATCCATGAGCCGATGTCGCTGCGCGTCAGGCCATGTTCCGCGAGAAATGTGTCCACATCGCGTCCGAGGTTCTCGCGGACGACCACCGGCACATCCGGCGAGAGCACGATGTTGAAGCCTTTCTCGGAGACCTTCCAGCCCATCACATCCTGCGTTTCGGGATAGAAGACCTGACGGCTGGCCACGATTTTGGGCCCGGGAAGGTTAACCTTTTCTCCCGCAACCAGCACAGCTGCTGCGCCGTCGCCGAATAATCCGGAGGAGATGAGGTTGGCTACCGACACGTCGTCTCTTTGCCATGTGAGCGAACAGAGTTCGACGGAGAGCAGCACGGCTACCTGATCCGGATAGGCACGGACATAATCAGCGGCGCGCGCCAGCCCCGCGGCGCCGGCTACGCAGCCCAGGCCGAAGATTGGATTGCGCTTGATGTTCCTTGAAAGCCCCATACGGTTTACCAGCCTTGCATCGATGGACGGACTGGCGATGCCGGTGACAGAAACGAAAAAGATAGCGTTGATCTGCTCTCGCTTGAGGCCGGCCAGTTTCAGAACGCAGTCAATGGCGTGCTCGCCTAACTCCTCTGCTGTTTCGATCCATACATCGTTTGTCTTGCCCCATGTATCGAGGCCTCTGTATTCTTCAAGCCTCCGCGAAAAATACCGCCCATCTACTCCAGTACGAAGGTGCAGGCGTTCGAGCACCCGCGCTTTTTCTGGATCGCCGCCCCAGTACGCCTGGAGCGCGGTTACTACTTGCTGTTGAGTGAAATAGTGCTGAGGATATGCCGTTGCGGTGCTCAGGATTCGCATTAGGAGTGGGCCTCATTGCCTTTTCAGAATAGATACGAGGAGCCATGGAAGTTTCCTCGTAAATGTATCGATTCTGTCATTTTGTAGAGCAGAGTTCGACATAAATCCTTAAATCTTTACTGCCCGGGCCGCGAGCTGCAGGGCATCCTGCCAGAAACGGCGGGAGGAATGTACGGTTTCCATGACGCCCGTTAGGGCGGCTATGAAGTGATCTAGGCTGGTTTCACTGGCATTCAGAGGCGGAGCGGCTTTGAGCACCATGAAATGATTTCCACAGATCTGCGTCAGGATGCCGTGCTCGCGATAGAGGCGCATGACCACCATCTGGCCGAACATTGCCGGGTGTATCCGCCGGAATGCTTCATAGGACAGCCTCAGGCTGAGGGAATGAGGCTGTCCGAATACGATTCCGTTGAAGAAACCCAGGCCGCGCACGTCAGCCACCATCTCGTAGCCGGCCAGGGCTTCCCTCAGCCGGTTGCGGAAAGCTTCCCCTGAGTGCAGGGCCCGCTCTCCCAGTTTTTCTTCCTCAAGAACCTCGATTGTGCTCAGGCCGGCGCGCATCGCCAGCGCGTTTTCGCTATAGGTCGAGGTGTGAACAATGGCTTTTCGCAGCGATGAGTACACGCTGTCATAGATACTGTCGGTCATCAGCACAGCGCCCACCGGGATGAGCCCGCCGCTCAGCGCTTTGGCGAGGATCACCATGTCTGGATCGAGCTCATAGTGGTGCGCGGCAAGAAATTTTCCGGCGCGGTAGAGGCCCGTCTGCACCTCATCCAGCACAAAGAGCGTGCCATGCCGCCTGCACAGTGCCTGCGCCTGTTCCAGATAGCCGTCGGGCGGCAGGACAATGCCGGCTTCTCCCTGGATCGGCTCAACGATGAACGCGGCATATTTGTGTGTGGCGAGCGCTTTCTCGATCGGCTTGAGGTCGCCAAAATCTACGAAATCCACGCCCGGCAGCGGAGGACCAAAGCCCTCGGACCAGAATCGGTGGTCCATTAAGGAAAGAGCTCCGCATGTGAGTCCATGGAAGGCGTTCCGGGCAGCGAGCAGGCCTTCTCTGCCCGTAGCCGCGCGGGAAAACTTGATGGCGGTCTCGACTCCCTCACTGCCTGAGCTGCAAAAGAAGACTTTGCTTAACCGTCCGCCTGCCCGCGAGCAGAGTTTTTCCGCAAGTTCTCCGGCGCTTGCCGGAATATGGCTCTGCAGCATCGAAGGACCGCTGCCTTCGAGTTCCCTGCGGACGGCCTCTACAATTCGCGGATGGTTGTGCCCTGCGTTATAGACACAGTAGCCGGAAAGGAAATCCAGAATGACTCGTCCGTCGCGTGTGTGCAGCTCTTCGCCGCGGCAAACGTCGTACTCGGCATTCATTCCCAGCAGGTTCAGCAGGCGAACCCATTGCGGATTCACGTGCGTCTCATACGCGGTCTGCGTAATCGTTTCCACAACCTCTCTCCTTGTTCCAGGTATTGCAAAGAAACTGCGTCGCCAGCTATGGTCCTGGCTTTATTTGTGCTTGTGCATGGGAATAACAGCTATGGAAAGCTGACTGTGAGACATGCTCCTAATAAATTTGTTAGCACATCTTTTTCCGGACCTGAGTGGTCTGAATTCCCGCAGAGGCCGCATCGACGGCGCGGCGAGCCTGCTGCCAACCTAAGCGCAAGATGATATGTTGCAATTTAGGAGTGAAAGTCACGAGCGCCATCCCGGGCAAACCTCTGGTCAGGTACTGGATTCTCGCAGCAGCCATTGGCCTCGTGGTGATTGCGCTTCTTTTACCTCCGCTGATTAATCTGAACCGCTATCAGCGGCGGATAGCAGACGCCATCAGCCGCGGACTCGGCCGCCCGGTTCATCTTTCATCGGTCACGCTGCGCCTGCTGCCTCGTCCCGGCCTTGAAATCAGTAATTTTGTCGTGGAAGAAGATCCGGCATTCGGCTCGGAGCCGGCTTTGCGCGCGCCGAGCGTCGATGCCTCCATCCGCCTTACTTCACTCTGGCGCGGACGGCTTGAAGTGGGACGCATCAGCTTCGACCAGCCCAGCGTCAATCTCGTTCGCAATGCTGACGGGCATTGGAATGTCGGGACGATCCTGCTGCAGGCTTCGCATATTCCCAATGCTCCGACGGCGCAACGCCATGCCGGCCAGGCTCCCCGCTTTCCATACATTGAGGCCAACAATGCGCGCGTCAATTTCAAGATCGGAGCAGAAAAGAAGCCCTTCTCCTTCCTGAATGCCGATTTCGCCATGTGGCTCGCCCAGCCGGATGAATGGCGCATTCGCATGGAAGCACAGCCCGTCCGCACGGACCTCGATCTTGGCCTGTCTGACACGGGAACGATGCGTGTCGAGGGCTCGCTCAAACGTGCCTCGGATATAGGCGCAATGCCCGTCAACTTGCATATGGAATGGCAGAACGCGCCGCTGGGCCAGGTCAGCCGGCTTATTCTGGGCGTGGAGTCAGGATGGCGCGGCAATATCGAAGTAGCTGGCGACATCAGGGGCAGCGTCTTTGCACCGCAGTTCAAGACGCGCATACACATCGCTGGAATGCACCGCCAGGAGTTTGCCCCCCTTGAGCCCTTCAATATAGATGCAACCTGCCAGGGTGGCTATCGCCAGCCGGCGCACTCGGTCGACGGCCTGACCTGCTTCTGGCCCGTCAATGACGGGCATCTGCTGCTGACAGGAAACATTCCGGATATCGAACATCCGGAGCCTGCGCTTCATCTTCATATCCAGAATGTGCCCGCTACACTTGGGCTTTCCGCCCTGCGGCTGGTGCGCAATGGATTTGCCGGCGCGACCCAGGTTTCGGGGACCATGCAGGGCGACCTGGATTATGCACAGCGGCTTACCGGTGAAGTGAACGTCAACCGCCTCGCTCTCCGCGTTCCGAATACAGATAATCCCCTGCTGGTGCCTGCGCTGCGCCTTGTCACCGAGCAGCCTGCGCCACCCTCGCGCCGAGTGAGGAGAGAGGAGCCTTCGGCGGCGCTCCTTAAGTCTCTGCGCCTGGAGAACGCTACGATAGATCTTGGAGGAGCGGCGCCTGTCACCGTATCCGGCCGCTTTACCCCATCAGCCTTCTCTTTTCATGTCAGTGGAGGCGCATCCATTGAACGCCTGCAGCCGGTTGCTGCAGGACTTGGGCTTCTGCCCGGCGTGATTTCCACGCTCGCCGCAAAAGGCAAAGCTGATATGGACCTGACTGTCCACGGCCCATGGCTGCCCCAGGTGAACGGTCTCGATATTCCCATATCCACTGCTACAACAGAAGGGACTCTGCACCTCGAAGACACGGAATATCGTGCCGGCTTTCTTTCGGGACCGGTTGCCATCAGCTCCGCCCAAGCCGTCTTCTCTCCGGCAAACGTCACATGGGAGCCCGTTGCCGCTGTCTTTCAGAAAATACCCATCACGCTTTCGGCAACGATTCCACTCCACTGCGTCGCGCCAAACTGTGTGCGTGAATTTTCGCTTGCCGCCGATGAAGTGGATGCAGCCTCGCTGCAATCTGCCCTGCTGGGAGCAGGCGAGCACAATGAGCTGCTGCAGCAACTGCTCGCGCGCCTTGACCGCAATAAACCACTGTGGCCGGCGCTCATCGGAACAGTGCGCGTCTCTACATTTACGCTTGGCTCGCTTGCTTTCCACGACGCCAGCAGCCAGGTGCACATTGAAGGGCGGACGATTCAGTTCACTTCCATCGACGGCCATGTTCTGAATGGCGTTCTCCATGCCTCCGGAGCCATGGATGCGTCGGGCAGCACGCCGCGCTACAGCTTCGACACGCAATTGACGCATGCAAGCGCAGCAGCGGCTTCCGGTCTCTGGCATGCGGAGCGCGCTGCAGGCACGATAAGCCTGAATGCGCATCTTGAAATGTCGGGGTATTCGGCGGATGCTCTTGCCCAATCGGCACAGGGCACATTTCACTGGGACTGGACACAGGGCGCGCTCGCCGATGCTCCGGATCAACTGGCGCGTTTCGACCACTGGAGCGCCAGCGGAGCGATCAAAAACTCACAGCTTGTTCTGGATCAGTCGCAGGTAACCAAGGGAGCGGTCAAAAACGGTGTTTCCGGCACGATCTCCTTCGACCGGAAACTGAATCTGAATATTTCGGACCAGATAGAACAGGCGCATGCTGTACAACATGCGCCCTGAATTGGCTGGCGGACCTTCGTTTCGCGAAGGGATGACAGAGGCTCGGCATCCGCGAAGAGCGGATGCGTATCGCTGGATGCGCAGTCCTAGCGCTTCACCCCTGCCTCAACCAGCTTCTTCTCTTTGCTCTTCAGGAAATTCTCTGCGGACCACGTAACCCGGTCGCGCGCATACGCGGCATCGTGCCACCCGCGAATCTCGACGCGCTTGCCTTCCAGGTCCTTGTAGATGGAGAAGAAGTGCGTGATCTCCTTGAGCATGTGCGGATAGATTTCGGAATAGTTCCAGACATCTTTGTAGCGGGGATTGTTCTTGCCCACGGCAAGAACCTTTTCGTCCAGAACTCCCTGGTCCATCATCTCCAGCAGGCCGATGGGACGCACCTGCATGACACAACCGGGGAAGCTCGGCGCATCGACCAGCACGAGCACGTCCAGCGGATCGCCGTCATCGCTCAGCGTTGAAGGAATAAAGCCGTAATCGCCCGGGTAATGCACCGGCGAATACAGGTTGCGGTCGAGCCGGAAGACATGCAGCTGTTTGTCGTACTCGTACTTGTTAATGCCCTCGAAGGGGATCTCGATGACGCTGTTGATCACCTCGGGCGTCTTGTCGCCAATCGGTAGTTCCAGATAGTTAACCATTCAACTCCAGTGTAGCAATGTGATGTAAATCTCTCACCAATACTTGCCGGCAATGCAGGAAATACTACGCCGAACCGGGGATCCCCGACACGCGCGTTGTTCGTGTGTTGGAGCATGAAGGCGCGGTATCGCTGGACGTGCAGTCCTTTATAATTGGACCTGATGAAAGCCCATGTTTATGTGACGCTCAAGCAAACGGTGCTCGACCCGCAGGGCCAGACCATTCAGAATGCACTCAGAAAGATGCAATACAAAGGTGTAAAAGACGTACGCCAGGGAAAATATTTTGTTCTCGATCTGGACAGCGCGCTCGACACCGCCGCTGCCAGGGCAGAGATTGAGCGCATCGCAAAAGACGTGCTCACCAATCCAGTGATCGAAGAGTTCACCTACCGTCTGGAAGACGCAAAGTAAACCAGCCCGGGAACTTCGTTATCCCAAAGCCACAGTTACCCGATGGTGACTGAAGTTCTCAGGAACAATTCTTATTTTATGCCCTACAATCTGGAGCATGTGCGGCATTGTCGGCTATGTCGGCTCGAAGGAAGTTGTTCCTGTCATTATTGAAGGTCTGCGCCGGCTGGAATACCGCGGTTATGACTCTGCCGGCATCGCGGTCGGCGGCAGCGGCAACGGACTCCAGCTGCGCCGCGCTCCCGGCAAGCTGCGCAAGCTTGAGGAAGTTCTGCATGACCGCCCCGTCCAGGGAACATTTGGCATAGGCCATACGCGCTGGGCCACGCATGGCCGTCCGACCGAGGAAAACGCCCATCCGCATCGCGACTGCACCGGACGCATCGTTGTCGTCCACAACGGCATTGTTGAAAACTACCTTGCGCTGAAGCACGAGCTGATTGCCGAAGGCCACAAATTTGTAACTGAAACGGATACAGAAATCATTGCTCATCTTATCGAGCAGGAACAGGCTTCCGCAGCGCGCACCGGCAAGAACATGCTCCTGGAAGAAGCAGTGCGCCGCGCTGTGCGCCGGCTCACCGGAGCCTTTGCCATTGTCATCATTTCCGCCGACGAGCCCAACAAGATCGTCGCCGCGCGCTTTGGCCCTCCCGCCGTCATCGGGCTCGGAGAGGGCGAGTATTTTGTTGCTTCCGATGTTCCGGGCATTCTGCACCACACGCGCAACCTCTACTTTCTTGCCGATGGCGACATGGCTGTCCTCACTCCGGAGGGTGTTCGCCTCACAGACTTTGAAGGCAACGCCATCGAGCGCCCGGTGCAGCGCATTCAGTGGGATCCGATCCAGGCGGAAAAGGGCGGCTACAAGCACTTCATGCTCAAGGAAATCTTTGAGCAGCCGCGCGCCATCCGTGATACGACTCTCGGCCGCATTTCGCTTGATACAGGAAAAGTCTTCCTCGCCGAGATGAAGATCAAGGACGAGGAATTCCGGCAGGTTTCCAGAATCAATATTGCCGCCTGCGGCACCAGTTGGCACGCCGCTACTGCGGGCAAGTTCATGATCGAACGCCTGGCGCGCGTTCCGGTTGAGGTGGATTACGCAAGCGAATACCGCTATCGTGACCCCATTGCCGACCCCAATGCGCTTGGCCTGCTGATTACGCAATCCGGCGAAACAGCAGATACGCTCGCTGCGCAGCGCGAGATGATCGCCAAAGGATCGAAGACCATCGCCATCTGCAATGTTGTCGGCGCCATGATCACGCGCGAGGCGCACGGCGTTATTTATACTCACGCAGGCCCGGAGATTGGCGTTGCATCCACCAAGGCATTTACCGCGCAGCTCGTCGCGCTCTTCCTCTTTGCTGTGCATCTTGCGCAGGCGCGCCAGGTGATCTCGGAAGACGAAAGCCGGGCTTTATTGGAAGAACTGACGCTGCTTCCGGGTAAGGTGGAAGACATTCTGCGCACGGTAGACAGTGAATGCGAGCAGCTTGCCCGTGCTTATTCCACCGCTTCCGATTTTCTTTTCCTTGGACGGGGCATTCACTACCCGATCGCGCTTGAGGGCGCGCTCAAGCTCAAGGAAATCTCCTATATTCACGCTGAAGGCTATCCAGCGGGCGAGATGAAGCACGGCCCTAACGCGCTGATCGATGAGAAACTTCCTGTTGTCGTTCTGGCAACGCAGGACCGAGACAATCGCGACTCCCGCCAGCGCTATGAAAAAACCTTGTCGAATATTCAGGAAGTCACTGCGCGTTCAGGCAAGGTGATCGCGGTTGCAGTGAAAGACGACGAAGAGATCACGCATGTCGCCGACCACGTTCTCTACGTGCCGCACGCGCCTGAGCTGCTTCTGTCAGTGCTCGATGTGATTCCACTGCAACTGCTGGCCTATCACATCGCAGTGCGACGCGGCTGCGATGTCGACCAGCCGCGAAATCTGGCTAAATCCGTCACTGTGGAATAGCGCCTGCCACAATAGGAATCATGCTCAAACCATACAACGCTATTGCTGTATTTCTGCTCGGCATTTCTTTTCTGCGGCCCTGCCAGGCTCAATCCCTGGATAATGCACTGCAGCTGCGGAACGCTGAAGAGAGGCTGACCTTCCAGACTGGGGGACCATGGTCTCCTCGAACGAACTTGAACGCAGATGTTGTGATGGTGTACGGAATCGGCCCTCGCTTTCCAGTAAATCTGGCGACATGGAAAGAGCATGGCTACAAGGTTGATTTAATGACAGGAGTCGCATGGGGAAAATACCAGGACTATCTCAATGGACAATTCGACGGCAGGAACCACTGGGACCAGGCGCAGACAGACAGTAGCGGGAAAAGAGTGCTTCACGGAGGAAATGAATCCATTCCCTACATTTCTCCGGGAGAAAACTATGGGAAGTTTCTTACGGTCGGCATAAAGCAGGCATTGGATGCCGGCGCAGAAGCCGTATATCTGGAAGAACCGGAGTTCTGGGCAAAGAGCGGCTGGGAAGACAACTTCAAACGCGAGTGGAAGTCCTACTATAACGAAGACTGGCAAGCCCCGGATTCCTCGCCTGACGCTCAGTATCGTGCTTCCAGGCTGAAGTATTTTCTATACCGTCGCGCCCTGGCACAGGTATTTGACTTTGTTAAGCAGTATGGAAAGGAGCACGGACGCAGTATTCCGTGCTATGTAGCGACGCACTCACTTATTAACTATGCTAACTGGAGAATTGTAAGTCCGGAATCATCGCTGATTAATGTAGGAGTAGATGGATATATCGCCCAGGTCTGGACCGGCACGGCGCGAACTGCTAATTATTACCAGGGTGAACGCAAGGAGCGCACTTTCGAGACTGCATTCCTTGAGTATGGAGCCATGCAGAACCTGGTGCGCGCATCAGGCCGCCGCATATGGTATCTGAACGATCCTATTGAGGACGATCCAAACCATGACTGGGATGACTACCGATCGAATTGGGAGAACACCCTGACAGCATCGCTTCTACAGCCAGAAGTCTGGCGTTATGAAATCATGCCATGGCCGGACCGCGTCTTTGGAAGCAAGCATCCGGTAAAAACAATACCTGCGCATAAATCGGTGCAGCAATTGGAGCAGGCGCCTGTCGGAACCGGCCTGGGCGGTTTTGATAAAACTCCCGATGCGCCTATGGCTGGAATACCTAAGGCCTACGAAACAGAACTGCAAAGCGTTATCACTGCGCTTGGCGATATGAAGCAAGCCGATGTCCGCTGGATGATCGCTGGCACGCGAAACGTAGGCGTCCTCGTCTCTGACACGATGATGTTTGAACGCGCGGATCCCCAACCTTCGGATGCGGCCTTCGGATCTTTCTATGGATTAGCCATGCCATTGGTAAAGCGCGGGGTGCCGGTGGAACCAGTTCAAATTGAAAGTGCCACGGCTCCGGACTTCCTGAGCCGGTATAAATTGTTGTTCCTTACTTATGAAGGCCAGAAGCCGCCAACGCCGGAATTTCATACTTCTCTGGCAAAGTGGGTACGCGATGGGGGCGCACTGGTCGTCGTGGATAACGATGACGATCCTTACAACGCCGTTCGCGAGTGGTGGAACAAAGCCCCGAACTCATTTGCAACTCCACGCCAGCATCTTTTCAGTCTGCTTGGTATTCCTGAGAATGCTGAAGGCCAGTTCCGCGTGGGCCGTGGGGTCGTTTTATCGAAGCGGGTATCGCCGGCAGCTCTGACTTACCAGAAAGATGGCGATGAACAGCTTCGCAAATTTGCAAGGGATGCGGCGGCAGCGATCAACCTGCCGTGGAAGGAGACGAACGCGCTCATACTGCGGAGAGGCCCGTACCTGATCGCAGCCGGACTCGATGAATCTGTGCCCAATGCAAAGCCTCCAGTCCTTCGCGGACACTTTGTCAACCTCTTTGACGAAAACCTTCCAGTGCTTACAAGCGTGAGTATTTCTCCCGGGGCCCGGTTCCTGCTTGTCGATCTGGATACAGCAGATAAAAATCTTCCGCCAAAAGTAGTTGCTGCTGCCTGCCGGGTTCGGCAGGAGCAGGAAAGCGCAGGTTATCTCAGCTTCCTCGCTGATGGAGTTGCAGACACAAACGCAGTTGTCCGGGTTCAGATGCATGGAAAGCCGTCACAGATTCTGATTGACGGGGTTCTTCAGCAATCCAAAGATTATGAAATAGACAAGGATACCGTGCTGATTCATTTCAAGAATTCGACAACGCCTGTACGAGTTGAAATAAAGGTCAACCCTTCTTAGGGCGAATTATTTTTTAGTGTGATCGCTACGAATTGTCATCCCGACCGGACCATGCCCCTGAACGCAGTGAAGAGACATGGGTAGCGGAGGGACCTGCAGTTTCCTTCCCCGCTACATAATTCTTAATACGACATAGGGTATGGTTTTTCGCAAAACAAATGGGTATAACGATTAGCCTGGCCCACTGTCCTCAACCTATATGTTCCCAGGCATAAACATCATAGCCGCTGCTCTCTACACTTCCCTTCCCGGTTTTCCATTCGAGATGCAGGGCGCCTTTGGCGCTCTGCAGTGTGAAAGGTAGAGAGCCATCGCCATAAACCCGCACTTGAATCCGGTGTGTTTCAGGGGCGCCTGCAAACTGGCCTGCATCTGCCCACGGCATAATGCTTCCGCTCTTCACATAAACAGGTATCTGCTCTGTAGTTGCAGGCACCGATACATCAACGTTGCCCTGGATTGCTTCTCCTGTCCAGAAGTTGTGCCAGCTTCCTTCAGGCAGCACAACCTTCCGGTCCGCTTCTCCGGCAAATAAAGGCGCAACCATCATGCGGTCGCCAATCATGTATTGATCGTCGACACTGTAAAGACGCTTATCCTGAGGCGCGTCCAGCACCAGGGCACGAAAGGGCGGTGTGCCGTCTTCCGCGTAGCGTTGAAAGGCCGCTGTCAGATAGGGTACGAGCTGCATTCTCCAACCGATAATCTCGCGGCAGCGCGCCTCCAGCTCCTGCCAGTGATCGAGTAATTGGCCGGCATTGTTTTTCTTGCGATCCAGCTGCTGCCATGGAGGATTCTTGATGTACCAGCCATCGACCATCGCCAGCGGAGAGAACACGACGCTTTGCAGGCGGCGGATCAGGTCTTCTTCGCTTACAGCATCCCTGACCTCAGGGCACCACAGCAGACCGCTGAATCCCGAATTCACCAGTGCGCGGATATATTCCTTGTGATCGTAGAGGTCGCTGTAGAGAACAAATGGATAAGGAGCGGCCAGCGCGCCGCTGGAACGTACCAGGCCATACGTTGGCTGACGGCGTTTGCGAAATTGTTCCCAGAGCGCCATCTGATAGCGCAGACCAAAAACACTGTGCATCTGCTCGCCATCCACACCAGACGGAAAATGACTGAATTCCGGAAATGACCAGCCGCCGGTGAAATCAGAGTTGTCGCACTCATCGAGTTTGAAACTGCTGATTCCCATGTCGATCAGAGTCGTTCCATGGAAATCGCCAAAGACTTTGCGGGCCGGCTCTCCAGCGAAGTCTGGAACTAAACCGCCCCAGACTCCATAGTCGCCTGAATGCGCCTGGAGCGCCGGAAACAATGGCGAGGCCGGGAAAGTAAAAGCGTGTTCCCAGAGGTTCACGCGATAGTGCAGGTCCTTAGCTGTATTCACAAACGCAGCTGGATCGGGAAAGCGGTTCTTATCCCAGGCAAAAGTGCACGAATAAGCATGAGACTGCCATCCCGGCTCGAGGCCGATGACATCGCAAGGAATCTTGCGTTCGCGGAATTCCTGCGCGAAGGCAAGAGCAGCATCCTGGGTGGCATGCGCATCCACGCGATACCAGAAGCCCAGTCCCCACTCTGGTGGCACATACCCGCCGCCTGAAAAGACGTTGTAGCGCCGTACCGCGTCGATCATGGAAGGACCGGCGAACAAGTAAACATCTACGCCTGGCGTTCGCGGCACCTCTACGACAACCCGGCTTATTTCATTGTCCTTAACGGTATGCGTATAGTTCGGATCGAGGTTATTCGCCGTTGACTCTATGGCATGACCGGGTTTGGGATGCACATCGCCAAAATAGAAAGTTGCATAGCGGGCTGTGTCGATCAGGATGCCGATTCCTTCTGTTGTCACATAAAACGGAACCGGAGCATGTGAATCACCCGTGTCCATTCTAGGGTCGGCATTGACACGGGTAACCTTTCTCTTGCCGCGCTGCGAGAATGAGTGGAATTGCAGGCCGAGACCGAAGATTTGCTCTTCAGGCCTCAATGGCAGCTCTACAATACAGCCGCGCGCTGTGCGTTTGCCTTCAATCGCGGGCAGCGGAACACCATCTACGCGAGGCAGCTTTGCGAACGCCTCAGTCTGCGGAGGAACAAGACGGCTCGACACGGGAGTAAACCGTTCCGGTATGCCGATGGTCGCACGCCATACACCAGGATGGACCAGTTTCCAGGCATGCGCAAGCAAAGGCGCCGAATCAGCAGATTCGGCGCTTAAGAAGCGCGAAAGTCCCGCGGCAGTTCCGCTCGCCGCGAGCGCTTTCGCGAGCGTGCGGCGAGTCATCTTTATTTCAGGGCTCAAACTTATCTCCCGGCTGGAAAGGCCAATGTACCATTTGTGCTGAAATAAGTGTGCGCTCCTGGATTCAGCGAGTCAGGCAAAGCTCATCATATTTCCATCACAACAGCGGCCGAACGCGCAGGGATATGCAGAGAGCCGGCTGTCTGCGCTCCATCGGGCTGCTCCGGTGTGGCAACAATAAGGCTGCCTGCATTCGGCAGATTCACCTTAGCAGTAACCGCTTTGCTGGTTTCCTGGTTGACAACCACCACGGCGCGCTTGCCGCCTGCAGCAACAAAAACCGAATGGCGAAATGATCCATCGGCAGTTACATCCGCGCCGAGCGTATCGCGATACTCGCCATCCCAGAGATATGCCTTGTACTTGGTTCGCAGCGCGTCAATCTTTTTCCCATAAGCCAGCGTGAGTGGAATATCCCTCAAATGCCCCTTGTAATAAAAAGGCTCGTATTGGATAACATACCGGTACAGGAGAATCATATTCAGCTGCTCTCGATCATCGAAGCCGCTGACTCCAGCCAGCAGGAGACAATTGCGATCGAGATACTGACAGATCGGAGTCCCGGCCACGCCTGTCTCAGAAACAGGAAAATACTGCATCAGCCAGTCCTGCGGCCCTTCACCCGAGAAGAGAAAATCAGGACTGACCTTATCGGCAACAGCGCGTAGTTGTGCGGACAGAGGCAGATCGCCCGCATAAACATAACCTGGCGGAACATATCCGTGACCCGGCGCGAAGTTGTATAGAGCCTGTCCGTGATGACACACTTCGTCCCATAGCCAGCCTTCGGCGCCCAGCGCCAGCACTTTCTGGAACTCCTTTGTCGCAATCTCTCGATAAGCAGGATCGAGAAAATCCATGATTGCCCGCCGCCGATTATTGATCCCTGCCAATTGTGTAGGGGTAACGTAGCTGTAGCCGCCGTGCTGGTACGGAACGCCAAACGGATCGACGGTCTCGTGTTTGTACAGCTCGTTCTTATACGCAGCGGTGGTCAGGTCGGCCCAGTTCAATTTGCCAAACAGAATGACCTTCACGCCTTTTGCCTGAACCTTGGCAATCGCGTCATGGAATTCCTGCCACGTCCCCAGCTTCGGCTCAATGTCCGATGAAGGATCGTCGCGGTCCTGCCCGCCAAGGTTCCAGCCGACAAGCTGTACTGCCCGCACGCCATGGTCGGCATATTCCTTGCCATACTCCACGAACTTTGCATAAGGAATGGAATAGTCTTCTTCCGGCGTGTTCATTCGCAGCATGGTCCAGGAATGGACTTCCTTCGCCCAGTCGGGAAGATGCGGTTGTTTGTACCAGGTGACCCGCCACTCCTTATATAGATCGACGCCCGCGTGCCAGTCTCCCTGATAACCACGCATAGTGACAGGAGCCAGCTTCGTCACTGAATCGGGGTGGGCAAAAACAAAGTGACACGTCCGAAAGTGCAGATGCACCGGGAAGCCGGAGATCTCCTCGGTCTTCGGAACTGTGCTGCCATACAGCAAACCAGGATGCTGTTCAAAGGTGTATTCCAGGTGATAAGGCAGCGTCGGATCGGACATCTCGACATAAAGCCCTTCATGCTTAGCCTGGATCAGGCAGAACAGGCTGCGGTTCGAGCCGAAGGTCTTGGTGGGAAAATCAACTCCCCAATAACCTTTTTCACTCCTGAAGTCCGGATAGATTTCATCGGAGCCAAGATTGCCGTACCACATCGTTCGAGCTGCGACGGGCGCATCATTGGCAGGCGGATTGAAGTCGCCGAAGTACGGATAGTCGATCGTCTCCACCATCAGATGAGAATGATTTTCGATGGTCGCATTAAAGGTCAGCTTGCCGTTCATCAGGCTTACTGTTGCTTTGATCGTGATCGGCAGCACGCCGCCATGTTCGCTGACCAGGTTTTCCCATCGCAGTGCAACTTCATGGTCTGAAATCTTCCTGACCTCGACGGCTTTCTGCTTCTGGCCGAGAACAAAATTGTCGCGGCGTCCGGGCAATGGCGCAAGCAGCCGGAACGACGCGCCAAGCGCCGGCCTGCGCTCAAGCGTCCAGTTCGCCGGCTTGTACACCATCCGCGTCAGGGCTCCGGAAGCGCGGTCGAACGCAACCAGCAGTTCGCTGTCCTGCAGCACCACTTCTCCGGCTGCAATAGCGGCTTGCTCCGCGCTCATTTCCACGTCTGCCGTCAAAACACCTATGGTCGCAAGGCCGAATAATTTATTGAATGTGCGTCTGTCCATATCCCTTTTTCTTTCGAGGAAAAGGGCGGGAGGTGCCTGCGGCATTTCCCGCCCTTGTAATTAGAAAACCAAAGGAGCCTCAGAAAAACAGTTTCAGAGCAAGCTGCCCAACGCGAGGTCCGTTCCGCGTTCCCGTGATTGCACTGAAGGCTGTTGCGTTAGTGAAATTCAACTGCCCGGGATTTCCGAGCTGCAGGTTGTTGAAGGTGTTGAAAGCCTCCGCGCGGAACTCCAGCGAAGTATTCTTTTCCAGAGCGAACGTCTTGAACAACGACGAATCCAGGTTATAGAACCCCGGCCCGCGCACCTGATACGGCCTGCCGCCGAGAGGCGCAAAACCCGTCTCGTCCTGTGTCGCCTGCGGCGGCTGTGCAAATGCGTTCGGGTTGAGCCACTGTGTCTGGTTGTGAGGACCGGTGTACGGATCCTGTCCCGCAATCATGTTGGCATTGCAGCCAAAATCCGAAGTCGTCCCGACCGGGCACCCGATGTTGATAGGCTGTCCGCTCTGGTAAGTAAAGATGTAATTGAGCTGCCAGCCGCCGATCACCGCATTGACCCAACGGTTCGCGCCGCCTGCAAGCTTCTCTCCTCGTCCGAACGGAAGCGCGTATTCTCCCGATGCGTGGATGAGGTGAGTGGCGTCACCTGTGCACAGCGAGTAATCCGGACTGATGCCGAAGCCGGGCAGCCACTCCGCCCGATAGCCTCCACCGAGTCCCGATTTTCCGTTATCGTTCGACAGGCATTTTCCGTACGTGTAGTTAGCCAGCAGGACAAGGTTGTTCTTGAACTGATGCTGGTACGTTGTCTGCATGGACTGATAGTTGCTGACCGCCCTGCTCTCCAGGAACTGTGACCCGCGTGCGAGATTCGGGACAGGGGCATAACTCTGCGGATTCACGCCCGGCGGAAGCATGACCGTGGGAGAGTTGTGGCTGCCGAAAGTATCGAGACGCCGACCCATCGTGTTTACATAGCCCACCTGGATCGAATCCCGCGAAGTGAACTGGTCCTGGATTGTAAGGTTGACGGTTTGTATCAGCGGCGACAGGTAGTTGTACTGTTTGCCGAAGAGATAGAGGTTTGTGGGATTCACCAGTGCCGGATCGGAAAGATTGACCTGCCCGAAGGTGTTCTCCATCGTCGCTGTCGTCGTCCCATCCGGAAGCAGCTCGGGGACCTGGGAAGTCGTGCTGGCCGCGCCGATTGTGTATTGGAACGGGTAGTTGGTTCCCAGCGTATTGCCGTAGCCTACGCTGTCAAAGGCTCCATAAGCTATGCCGTAGCCTCCGCGAACAACCAGGCTGGGAAGAATGCGGTAAGCAAATCCAAGGCGTGGAGCAAAGTTGGTCTTCTGCCCTTTGTTTACTTGAGAACCGGAGACGCACTGCATCTGGATATTGGCGCCCGCCAGCAAGGCATTGAACGCCGCCGAACGAGGCACCTGGCAGCCTTTCTCGGGCACATAGTAAATGCCGCCGGGCCCGTTGCCTCCATTCAGAATGAGATTGCCCTGCCTTCCGTTCGATTCCCCGTAGGGTGAAAAGTAATCCCAGCGCAGGCCCAGGTTCAGCGTAAGGTCAGGCGTCAGCCGCCAGTTGTCCTGCACATAGGCGGAATAGTAATTGGCAAAATAATAGGTCTTGGCAAAGTTCGTTCCGTAGTAATTGCTCATGCTGCCGAGGTTGTCGATGCCGTTCGGGACCGTAGCCGCAATCGGCGTCAGCAGCAGGTCCGATAGGCCATTGATGCTGCTGTTCGCATTGGGAATATCAGAATACTGGCCGTTGTAAGTAAGAACGCCCCTGCTGCTGGAAGGCTGCAGGATGTTTCCTCTGATGTGGTTGAGGCCGAACCCCACGTTGAATTCGTGGTTCCTGTACATCTTCATCAGGTTGTCCTGGAACTGCAATCCAGTATCTGCGCTGATAGTCGGCCGGAAACCGTGCCCGCCAAAGCTGCTGATTCCGCTCATTAAGAAAGCAGGAAGGCCGCCGTTGCCCGCGAATTGCGGAACTCCCTCGATCCCATACTGCGCCGGCACGCCTGACGTGTTCGCGTCCGGCTGGGTCAGGTTCGTTGTTTCGTGTGAATATCCTACGGTCGCCTGGTTCTGCATCTCCGGAGAAAACACGTGGCTGTAGTGGAGCGAAACTACATAATGCGGATTGTTGTTTGCCTGAGCGCCCGCATTTTCTCCAATCGGGCCGGTGTACGGCTGCACCGCCGCACTGGTTGCCTTGCTCCAGCTGAAGACGCCCCACAGAAGATCATTCGCGCTGAAGTTCTCATCAGCCCGGATATCGTACTGGTCCGTGGAGGATGGGCTTACCGGGCTTGCGTAGTAATTGTTATGAATCCCTGGAGTTGTTGGAGCGGGAAAAGTGTTCAGCAGCTTGACCACATTGGGGTCCAGCCTGTTTTGCGGAATGACGTTCAGCTGCGAGGTAAGCGTGCTGAAGTCTTTGATTCCGGCAACGCTCCCGCCCGTATAGAACGGATCGCGCACATAAACCGTGCTGGAGGTAGTGTTCGTAAAGCCCGAGATGGAATCGGTCGCTCCGGGCGCCACGCTCCGTGTTGTCGCCGGGTCAAGCACAGTGCCATGCGCAAACGTGCGTCCCAGTGCGTCCTTGCTCTTGCCGCTGTTGCCGGTGATCATGTCCTGCAGGTTGGTGAATCCGCTGCTCTGCATCAACGCGGTGGGAATGCTTTCCGTGAATGAGGTCTGCTGCGTAATTCCAGTGTGCTGATAGTCGAAGAAGAAGAAGGTCTTGTTTCGGCCGTCATAGAAATGCGGAATGTACACCGGGCCGCCGATCGTTCCGCCGAACTGGTTCTGTCGGTATTCAGGCTTCCTGACATTGTGCTGATCGTTGAAGTAGCCGTTGGCGTTCAGCGCCTCATTGCGCCAGTACTCCCACACGTTTCCTCTGAGCTGATTGGTGCCGGACTTGATCTCGGCGTTAATCACCGAGCCGGCAAACTGCCCGAATTGTGCGTTGTTGTTGCCGTCCTGCAGCTTGAATTCCTGCATGGCATCGGGAACCGGCGCGACGTTCACTCCGCCAAACACTTCGTTGTTGTTATCCGCGCCGTTCAGCCGGATATCTACCTGGCCAGGCTCGGCAGCGTTGGCAAATATCGTGGAGCTGCCCGGCGCACCCAGCGAGTAGCTTCCAGCGGAGAGCTGCGCCAGCGAAAGCCAGTTGCGGCCATTCAGAGGCAGGTCGTTGATCTGTTCTGTAGGAACCGTCTGACCCAGCGTGGCATCCTGCGCCTGCAGCAGCGGCACAGCCGAAGTCACCGTCACCTGCTGCTGCACCGTCCCCGGCGCCAATGGAATGTCAGCCGTCACCGTGTTCTGGATGTGCACCTGGATGCCGGTCACGACATATGTCTGAAATCCGGGCGCATCCGCCTTCAATGTATAGGTGCCAACAGGAACGGATGAAAAAACATAGGTTCCGGTCGAAATCGATTGCGTGCTCTGGGTCACCTGTGTCGCTTCATTCGTCAATGTGACTTGAGTCCCCTTTACCACTGCCCCGCTGGGATCTCTGACCGTTCCAACGACTCCGCCCACTGTGAGCTGGGCCCGGAGCTGAGCCGATCCAAGCAGCACAAGCAACACAGCGCACAGAATTGCCGCCAGATTCCGGATTCTCGCATGTCCGTTCATTCCTGTTTCCCGATGTCTCCATCGATGGAAATAAAATGTTTTTTCGTCTGCTGGGGCTTGAAAACTGCTCATATTGACCTCTCTCAGCCAAAAATCTTGCTATCAATCATCGGCCTAATAAATATCACAACATATTTTTAATATGTTACATATCGAGACAAACGTATAAACTCTCGACCAATAGAATGTCAAGCTGGGAATTCAGCGAGCGATAGATGGAGTGCGAAAATGCAGGCGCAAGCGCCAGCCGAACTTACATCTTCAATGTAGATGGATGGAGATTAGCGACAACAACCGGCGAAGGCAGTGATCCTGCCGGCATGGAGAATGCCGCGGATCATGGATTTGGACTGCCTGGGAATGCTCATAGCTGGTTTAAGAAAAAACCTTACTTATCGGTTATAAGGAATTTCTCAGTGATGTCAAGCGTCGGTTGCCAGGTACGGCAGGAAGCCGAAGGGATGAGAAAACTCCTCTGCGAAAACTCTGCGTTCTCTGCGTCCTCTGTGGTGAACTTTTTCTTTTCCCTCTACCTGTCAGCCTGTCAAGCCCCCAAAAAGCAACAAATCTCCGCAACTCACAGAAAAACAAGCAAATAAATCCTCCAAAAAGTTGGCGTACGATTACCGCCCAAAATGCTATCCTGAAAGTAGAGGAAGAAAAGCCCGCCCGGTCTAGGCGGGTTTTTTATGGCCCTGAAATCAGGACTTTGCATGGAACCTGCCTGTTTTCAATACTTTGACCGATTAAAAAACAGAGCCTGTGTGTTTTCAAAGACTTAACACCTCGGGGAGGGGGAGGTGGGCACCCCATCGAGAGCGGGATTGTTTCTTGATGCGGGCTTTTTCATTCTGCACGCTGCACCTTGCGAGGGTAATACCCAAAATAGATTATCCTGCTAAGTCATTGAAAATAGGAAAACCTGTTACGCCAGAGAATGAATCTTGACCAGAGCTGGATCGCCAGGCAGGACACGAAGCGGGTTTCGCAAAGCCCTGCCGAATGCAGGAAAGCTGACCTCCATCATGTCTCCATTCTCAAGCGACAGACCCTCCCCAAAACTGAAAGCGTCAGCGCCGAAGAAGTGAATATGGACATCCCCCGGACGGCGATGCATGTCGTACTTGAAATGGTGATGTTCAAGATTGGCGAGAGAGTGGCACATGTTTGCTTCGCCGCTGTAAATCTTTGCCTGCCAGATGTTATCTCCCTGCCGCTCAATACCGACTGTGCCGGTCAGGTCCGAGAAGACCTCCGGACCTCCCGCCACGAGCTCCGGGCCAAGCGAACAGTTGCGCAGCTTGGACGGAGCCAGATACAGGTAGTTCTTCCTCTCCATCACATGGTCTGAAAACTCATTGCCCGCCATGAATCCCACCCGGTATGGCTGTCCGTCATCGGCAATGAGATATGCTCCGGCGATCTCCGGCTCCTCTCCCCCATCATTCGCATAGGAGGGCACAACGAGTTCTTCCATGTGTGCCTTGAGAATGAAGCCATTCCCCTTGTAAAACCACTCCGGCTGCACTCCGATGCTTCCCAACGGGGGACGGCCCCCCTCCTTCCCCAGCTGATACATGCGCATGCTGTCGGTTACAGTGGAATCGGCCTGCACATGCATGGCAGCCCTGTTCTCCGCGCTCACTTTGTGGGTCAGGCCAGTGCCGCTGACAATAGCTCGGGCTGGATCTGCGGGGTGGTCGAATGGAGGAAGCAACCGCCACTCTGCAGTTCCCTGATAGATCGGGTCATATTCCAGAGCACGGTCACTCGTGGCCTGCTGCGTCAGTTCGGCCAGGGTTCTTCCCTGCCGGATCGCATCCGAAGCAAGATCGTAGGTAGAGACATACCCTTCGAGCAGGTGAAGTTTGGAGCCCTCGACCATCGCAACCGCTCTGCGCTCGCCATGGAGCAGCTGGACAAGATGCACAGGACTCCCCATCAGCTATGCCTTCTTGCCGGGAGCGGACAATTCTCCTGCAGGCGACTGCGACATGGCCTGACTCCACCTGGCCAGGTAGGACTCATCCATGAGCAGGAACTGCTCGAGGCTTCGCATGAGCTCTTCAAGCTTGTTGTGTAGGTGTTTCCGCATGGCTGCGTCTGCAATCTCCTCCGATCCCTCGGCAAGGGATCGAGCCAGCAGCTCATGCCAGTGACCAGGAAGCTTCCGTCCGCCGTAAAGCTGGTGATCGTAAAACCAGTTGAAGACCAGAAGCTGGTTCTTTTCAATCTGCTGCGCCAGAAATGGAAGATTCGTGCACTCAGCAATACGAATATGGAAACGCATGTGTGCATTGCGCCACGGATAAAGCGCTTTCGGGCTCGGATCCTCAGCACTCGTAATCGATTCGTGCATAAGGTCCAGTTCCTTGCCCATTTCAATCAGTTCCTGGCGCTCTTTGTTGCTTGCCATGCGGGCATAGAGCCGGGCAGCCTGCGTTTCCAGTCCTTCGCGCACCGCCCAGAATCCACGGATGTCCTGGGGTGTCGGTGTCCGTACTTTGGTGCCCACACGAGGTGTGTTCTCAATCAGATATTCGTTTTCCAGGCGGCTCATCGCCTCATTGATCGGCACCAGGCTCACGCCAAACTCGCTGGCAAGGTCCCGGCGGGAAAGGACCATCCCGAAGGTATATTCACCGGTCAGGATGCGCTCACGAACCCGGCGATATGCCTTCTCTGACAACTCGTCATGCTTATCGTCACGTTCAGGAGCCATCATGTTGACACCTTAACATAGAATTGCTAAGGTTGTGACATTTTTATTGCTATTTGTAATATGTTAATTATCGAAAATATAACTTCAATAGAGATAGAGACTTCACCGCAGCAGCCCGCAATGCGGCCGCGTCCATTCGTGCATGCGGGGAAGCTGTGATCGCACCTTCTCATACTGCACTGGGGCTTGGAATCGTCATGTTGAGTGGAACTCTTACAGCAAGTTTTCCCTTCCCTATGAAGTTCTCTCGATCATGGCATTGGGAAAACACATGGCTCGTCTATGCAACCCTGGCGCTGACGGTTCTGCCCCTGATGCTCGCTATCTGGGCAATGCCGCACCTCTTCACCTTTTACGCTTCCCTTCCCATACGCAGCCTGGCTCTTCCGGTTCTCTTTGGATTTGGTTGGGGAATCGCCCAGGTTACATTCGGCCTCGCGATTGCGCGCGTTGGAATGGCAATGGCTTTTGCGATTGTGATTGGACTGAGCGCTTTACTCGGCAGCCTCATTCCCCTGGCAGCCTTCCATCCAAAAGCGCTTATGGGCCATCCCGGCGTCATTCTGCTGGTGAGCGCTGTGCTGCTGATCGCCGGCTTGGCTTTTTATGCATCCGCCGGCCGCGAGCGTGACCGGCAAACTTTATCTGTCACCTCGTCCAGGCAGACATTTCTGCAAGGCCTTCTGCTCTGTATTTTTACGGGATGTTTCGGATCCATGATCAACATGGGCTTTGTATTCGGCGGAAAGATTGCAGACAGCGCCATGCGCAGCGGTATCTCCGCAGAGCGCTCCACTTTCTGCGTGTGGGCGGTTGTCCTGGCGGCAGGCTATCTTCCCAATCTTGCCTATTCTCTCTATCTTCTGCGAAACAACCGCAGCGCTGGCGCATTTACTCGGAGCTTTGCACGCGAAGCGCTGCTGGCATTCGTCGCTGCGCTGCTATGGCTCTCGGGAATGCTTGGATATGGCGTCGGCTCAAGCGTGATGGGTACATATGGAAATTCAATTGGATTTGCAGCCTGCATGACGGTTCTCTTGTTGTGGTCAAGTGCGCTTGGGATTTTCACGGGAGAATGGCGCGGCGCGCCGGCTCGTGCCCGGTCGCGCATGCACCTTGGCCTGGCAATCATTACCACATCAATGCTGACCCTGGGTTTCGGCAGCTTGCTCTACTAATACATACTTTAATGAGGAAGAATGCGCATAAAAAAGATTTGGGCTGATCTGTATCGGGTTCCTGTTCATCGGGAAATGCATGATGCCATTCGGCACTTCAGCAAAATGGATATCATTTTCGCCCACGTGGAAACTGACGAAGGCGTATCTGGCTGTGGCTTCACGTACAGCATTATTCCGCATGGAGCGCACGAAATATGTTCGATCATCAATCTCAGCATCGATGATCTGCTTCGCGGCATGGATCCGCGCGACCACGAGCTGACCTGGTCTCAGATGTGGCGAAAAATGGATTGGGTCGGCCGAGGCGGTATCGCCGTTCTGGCAGTAGCTGCCGTTGACATTGCCATCTGGGATTTGAAATCCAAGCTGGCCAATATGCCCTTACATCGATTGCTGGGCGGAGCTCGTGAGCGTATCCCTGTTTACAACACCGACGGTGGATGGCTCAATCACAGAATTGAACAACTTGTGGAAGAAACAAAACAGATTGTAGATGCTGGATTTCGAGGAACGAAGATTAAAGTTGGAAAAGAAGATGCCTCAGAAGATACAGAACGCATCGCGGCAGTGCGTGAGGTGCTTGGTCCTCATCGAACCCTGATGGTTGATGCCAACGAGCGCTTCACCAGCGCCGAAGCCGTCAGACGAGCCCGGATGTGGGAACCCTATAACTTGTTCTGGTTCGAGGAACCGCTGCCCGCCGAAGATATACTTGGCCATGCCAGCCTCAGGCAGCACACGGCGATTCCCATCGCTGTCGGCGAATCCTTGTTCAATCGCTTCCAATTCAGAGACTACATTGCAACCGGAGGCGCTTCGATCCTGCAGCCTGATGCCTGTCGCTGCGGAGGCATCACCGAATGGCTTAAGATTGCGCACATGGCAGACTGTCACAACATGCAGATCAGCCCACACTTTGTTATGGAATTGCACCTTCCTCTCGTTGCGGCGATTCCCAACAGCCTGTTTGTTGAATACATTCCTTCACTGGATCGCGTGCTGACCCGGCCATTCGAGCTGATCGATGGCTACTTCACGCCCAGCGAAGAACCAGGACTGGGGATTCCTTTCGATTGGGAGCAGTTGCAGGAGTTTAAAGTGCATGATGCGAATTGATAGCCATCAGCATTACTGGAAAGTAGACCGTGGGGATTATCACTGGATGACTCCGCAGGTACCAGTCCTTTACCGCGACTATCTCCCGAAGGACTTACGCCCTCTGCTCTCAGAGCATGGCATACACAAGACTGTCGTCGTACAGGCAGCGCAAACAACTGCGGAAACAGACTTCCTGCTTGATCTCGCCATGGCCGACGATTCGATTGCAGGCGTAGTTGGCTGGCTGGATATGGAAAGTCCGGACTTTCCTCAGCAATTCGAACAGTACAGGAAGCACGCAAAGCTTATCGGCATTCGCCCTATGCTGCAGGACCTTCCGGATGACGGATGGATTATGCGGCCGCAGGTGCTGGCATCGCTGCGGATCATCGCGGACGCTGATTTTCCATTTGAATTTCTCACCTATCCGCGGCATCTGCCATTCGTGCTTCAGGCGCTCGAAATAGTTCCCGGCCTGCGTGCAGTTGTCGACCATATTTCTAAACCTGAGATTCGCACCGGCAAGCTGGAGCCGTGGAAGAGTCTGATCGCTGAAGTCTCGCAGCACGAAAATGTCTATTGCAAGATTTCTGGAATGATCACCGAAGCTGACCACAAACACTGGTCTGCCGAAGATCTGCGCCCCTATGTCGAACATGTAATGAAGTGTTTCGGCGTCGGTCGAGTCATGTTCGGCAGCGACTGGCCGGTGTGCCTGCTGGCAGGGAGCTATCATGAGGTCATTACTACAGCGAAGGATCTGCTTTTGTTGAATGAGGATGCCGAGCGAAAGATCTTCGGAGCCAACGCTGCGCGCTTCTACAAGCTCAATACCGAGGCCAGATGATCCGGAACAGAATAGGCATTGCGTTCATCGGCGCCGGCACTGTCGCAGAAATGCATGGCCGCGGAATAGCTGCTACTGCAAATGCCACGCTTGTTGGCGTGTATGACATTGATCAGAAAAAAGCACGGGCCATCACTGCTAAATTCGGCGGTCGCGTTTTTTCGAGTCTGCAGCAGCTTTTAAACGAACCTGATGTGGATGCAGTCCATGTATTGACGCCTGTCGATCAGCATGTATCCAATGCCGTCGAAAGCTTGAAGGCAGACAAGCATGTTCTCCTGGAAAAGCCGGTGGCCGAGACGCTGGAGGATATCGCACTCCTCAAAACTGCCGCACAAGAGGCGAATCGCGTATGCATGCCTGCGCACAACTATATATATGTTCCATCCATACGGCGTGCGAAGCGGCTACTCGAAGCAGGCAAATTTGGTGAGATTGCCAGTCTCTGGATTCTTTACAACATTTTTCATTCCGAGGAAATTTCGGCAACATACGGTGGAGTTTTACGTGCGGTTTGTAACCATCACGCCTATTCGCTTCTCTATTTGTTGGGGCGTCCTCGCCGAGTGATGGCGATGACTTCGCGGGTAGGCTACAAAAAACTCTCCTGCGAAAATCAGGCCATGATCGTATGCGAGATGGAAAGCGGCGCAATAGCGAATCTGTGGAGCAGCTTTGCCGCGAATGACCCTACCAGTGATCCGTGGACTGTGCTTTACAAGATTCTGGGGAACAATGGCGGTGTCAGCTACTCCTGGAATGAAGCACAATTCAAAGATGACGGCGGCCCAGCGTGGGGTATGCCCTGCTACGAAGAAGGTTTTATTGGGGAAATCGATTATTTTGTGAACCGCTGCATTCTCGCCGGTGAACAACCGCTTTCCACCCTGGATGACGCCGCGGATGCGCTGCAGATTTTGATAGCCGCTGAGCGCTCTGTCTCCAAGCCCGAAACTCTTGAGAATGTCTTCTCCGGCTGATCGTCCGGAAACTGGAGATACTTTGCGTCCTTTTATTAAGGTTCTAACGGTCGGATTCCTGATCCTGTTCTTTGGAAGCATCGAGCTTCGCGCCGAAGTCCAGGTATTGCACGTTAATCCAGACCAGACTGACACGGCTATTGAGACAGTTCATGGTCCGCACATCGCAATGTATGAACCGCAAGTAGCTTCCCGTCATCAGCTTTTTCTCTTTCTCGTTGGAACCGGAGTCAAAGCAGAGAGCAGCCTGGAGATCGATAGTGTTTTTGCCGGATGGGGCTATCACACCATCAGTCTGGATTATGAAAACAATGTTCTCGCTGCCTCCTGTGCGCACAGCCCGGACAGCTCAACGTTCGGCCGTTATCGCGAAGCAATTGTCACCGGAGCGCCGGTCAGCGAGAAGATTAAGGTCGATCCCGCTAACTCCATCCTGAATAGATTCCAGAAACTGCTCATCTATCTTGCGAAAAACGATCCGGATGGCGGATGGGAAGAATTTGTGAGCAACGGCCAGCCAGTCTGGAGTCGCATCATTGTGGCCGGCCATTCCCAGGGATCGGGACACGCTGCTTATATTGGAAAATTGTTTTCTGTGGAGCGAGTGCTGATGTTTTCCGGACCGCAGGATTATATGGATGACCTCAACGAACCAGCTCCATGGCAGGCGCGCAAGAGCGCAACGCCTTCATCTCGATTCTTCGCATTCCTTAACGTAAAAGATCCCTTCAATGTGAATCATCAGATCGCAAACTGCGCGATGCTGATGGAGATGTCAAAGCCCGGTACATTCATGGTCAAACCCGGCGAGGCTATTCAAGGTAATCATCACATCCTGATGAACGATTTCCCTTCTAAATATCACGGTTCCACGCTGCTCCCTCAGTACGAGAATGTGTGGAAATACATGGTCACGGAGAGTATCCAATAACCAAATTAGCGCACAGGCAATCATAGTTGCGATGCAAGCACTGCTACATCCAACGGTCCCAAAGATATCTGCGACACATTTTTTCGATCGCTAACCAGGTCATCCATGGGATGTGGCAACGCAATGTTCTTGTGTTCAGCTTCTGTCAGGTTCAGAAGAAAGTAGAACGTGGTTTGCGCATCGCTCCTGCTGGTCACTTCAACACCATATGGAGCATTAATCAGCGGAGTAAGTCCGCTTGCCTTACCCGTTATTCGTGCCAGGGCTTCGTAAAACTCATCTTCCATGCAATCGACTCCCACATAAAATACCCATCCCCGCCCATGACGGTTGCGGGTAACCACGGGCTTGCCGTCCATATGACCGCTGTGAACAACTGCTATCGGCTCGGCTCCGTGCAGCACGAGCGATTCGATTATGGTCCGCGGCCTGAAAACCGCGCTATCACCCGTGAAGCTGATGCCGAGCTCGCTTTCCAGCTTTCTGTCGAACGCTCCGTGTTCTGGATTGTATTCAATGAGATCGAGCATTGCTTCGGACTTTACGCCCGCAATGTCAGAGAACGGCCCGGGAGCTAGCGTCCTTCTCATGCTGTTGTCCATATTTTGGGTGGCGGCACGGTAGTTCAGCACCAGAGTTCCTCCGCCGGCCACAAAGGCGAGTAGCTTTTCAACTGTGTGGTCGTCGACAAGTCGCAGGTTGGAGGCGACGATCAGTTTGTACTGCGAATAATCCGCTGATACAGGGACCACGTCGATATTCCGCTGGAGCACTTTCAGGCCGTTGTAGTGGCATTGCGCCTCGCCGCTGTAGCGTGGGTTCCTGTCTCCAATACCGCCCAGTCCCTGCGCCCATTCATTCGGGAAGTCATATAGCAGCGCAATATCTGCGTGTGTAACGGCTCCCGCAATGCGTGGGCCAAGACGCGAAAGCTCTTTGCATATCTGCTGCAGTGTCTGTTTTGCGGGATTGATGGCGCCGTCGAATCCCTTAATAAAAGATGGCCGGTGCTGCTCACCGCCTGCCAACGGCCGCCGCCACTCGAAATAAAGATGACCACGGCTTCCGTGCGCAAAGTCCATATAGGCTTGCAGGCGCAATCCGTCGTGCAGTGCATTTGGCGGAACATACGCATTTTGTTCTGCGCATAGAAACCGCTGATGCGGCCCGGCACACCGGCAGAAATCACTGAGAAAACCCGAGGTGTACTGACGATGAGGTTGACTCAATCCAGGAGCACTGACGTAGTTATCCCATGCTGTAGCATCCAGAAACTCCGCAGCGGCAAAGACATCCACAGACCAGGTAGGAGCAGGCCAGTTCGTAAAGATAAACTGATTCTCTGTTTTACTGCGAAGAATCTCTGCCTGACTACGAAGATGATGAAGAAAAGAGTCTGAGAAGAATTCGCGATATGCCAGGCTGATCGCAGGTTGCCAGCCACCCTCGGCGGAGTTTCTCGGAAGGCGGACCTGCGACCAGTCGGAATATTCGTTGCTCCAGAATGCTCCGTTCCAAGCGCGATTCAATTCCTTCAGCGATCCATAGCGTTTTTGCAGCCAGGACTGAAATGCATGTTCCGAAACTGGATCATAGCTTTGGAATGGAAAGCCCGGCTCATTATCGAGCTGCCACCCGATGATCCCAGGATGATTGCCATAGTGGTCTGCGAGTGCAGTAACGATACGAGCTGATGCCGCCAGATAATTCTGACTGCTGGTGCAATAACCCTTGCGCCCTCCGTAAGTATACAGACCATTGTCATTGCCGCTTAGCACATCAGGATGCAATTGATAGAGCCATGGTGGAACTGACGCTGTCGGCGTGCCGAGAATTACATCTATCTCATAATGATTTGCCACTGCAATGGCGTGATCCATCCATTCGAATGAAAACTTGCCTTCCTCCGGTTCAAACAGTGCCCATGCAAATTCTCCCATGCGCACAGCATTGATCCCGAGTTCGTGCATCTCCCGGAAATCAGTCTCCCACTCAGAAGCCGGCCACCACTCCGGATAATAAGCGGCGCCAAGAAGGTAGTGATCCCATGCACTTCTTTGCGTGTTCTTTTGTGACGTGGCCTGTGCCTCTGCTCGAATACCCATATAGCTGGCCGAGAGATCCATTCCAGCCAGTCCGGTTACCTTAAGAAATGTTCTTCTATCCACCTTGTACTTTTCCTGCTGAGAGATGTATATATCCGACTTTTATCGTATGGTTCTCGATAACTATGTTGCCGCACACTCAGAACACATACTTAGCAGACAACTGAAAGAACCTGGAATCCGGCACGTTGGCCTGCAGAGCCAGCGGCGCCGTTATTTGCCCTCCAGTTGCGCTAATTCCCGTAGAGTTTGGGTTAGCCAGCGATGGATGGTTGAAGAGATTAAAGACATCAGCACGAAATTGCAGGTATTGCTCGCGCCATATCGCAAAATCCTTCGAAATTCCCATGTTGATGCGTTCATAGCCAGGTCCGGCGATCGTGTTGGATTTACCGCCAAGGTACTGTATGGCTGCCTCTTCATCTGTAATGGGGGCGCTGGGAAAGGCTCCCACTCCATTCGCCGGATTGGGAGTTGCACTGCCATTGAGAGGATTGGCAAAAGAGCATGGGTTATACCAGTTGGCCTTGCTGTGTGTATGCTGTGCGCAGGTTGTTTGCGGGTTCGTGGGATTCGTAGTTCCACCTGCCTTAAAAGGATCCGCTATCTTAATCGCGTGAGCACTGCCGCCGCTTGCAACACTGATGGTCGAAGTGCCCACCGTGAAAGGAATGCCCGTCTGGGCGATAAAAGTCAGATTGGCTTTCCAGCCTGCTGCAATTTCATTCGCCCATCTTGGAGCGGTATTCATAAATGCGCGACCGGGGCCAAAGGGAAGATCGTAAGAACCGTTGAATGTGAATCGATGACGTACATCGTAGTTAGAATTCGTAACTTCATCACTGATCGGAATAATGTTCCACATGCGGTAAGATGCGCCGCCGCCAAGCGGATCAATTGAGTTGTCTAACGTATGTGACCAGGTATAGCTTGCAAGGTAGCTCAGACCGCTCGCATAACGCTTCTCGAGCTTAGCCTGCAGCGAGTTGTAATTGCTTATCGCTCCATAACGCAGCCAGGGATTGCCTGTCCCCAGCGAAGGAAATGCCGATACGATCGCTGAGTTTTTCCCGTTGGCCTGGAGTTCCCCGGGAGGGTTTGTTGTAATAAGCGTCTGGAGGTGGCGCGACACACTACCGACGTAAGATATGGTTGCCGCCAGGTTGTTTGAGAACGAATGCTGCAGGCTCAGGTTGTAATTCAGCACGTATGGAGTTTTTATCTCTGTATCTCTGCCATTGATAACCGTGCTGTTGATAAAGCCCTTGATTCCGTTTGGCCCATTGATCTGATTACTCATTCCGCTTTCCAATGTATTTCCAGGGTCCTGATACTGACCGGTATTCGGATAGTTCTGCGCCGCGCCGGGCTGTCCGGAGCCAACAACACTGTTCATGGTCGTTGGACCTAGAGATGGGCAGTACCCGGTAATACCTGACTGGTTCTTGGCGTTGCCATTCACGCAGGTTGTTGCGCTGAGACCGGAATGGATCATGAACGGATAGTTTCCACCGATATTTGGATTGGATCCAAGGCTGGCCATCGCACCGTAAAAAATGCCGAAACCCGAACGCAAAACTGTAGTTGAATTGATTTGATAGGCAAACCCAACCCTGGGACCAAAGTTATATTTTTGTCCAGTGGACAATCGTGGATTCGAATCGTACTGCACAGTTACGTTGTTCGCTGCCAGTAAGCTCGTGAACGACGGAGCGAACAAATTTGAGGTATTGCGCCACTTTGCCGGAAGAACATAAACCGCTGATCCTGTGCCGATTCCAAGACTTAAGGGCACAAAATTCGCGAATCCCCCAGCCATTTCTCCTGTGGGCTGAAAATAGTCATAGCGAAGCCCATAAGTAAGCGTCAGGTTCGGTGTCGCCTTCCAGGTATCCTCAACATATGCGGAGTTATACCAGTTCTGCAAATTGTTAATTGGTTCATTTGTAATACCGCTGCTATTCATCTGGTCATTGAGAAAATCAGCGACCCCATATCCCGTATTACTGACACCCGTGACGCCAGTATAGGCTCCGGAATAGCTGTAACTGCCGCGAGAATTCGGCGGCTGCAGAAAGTAAATGCGGAAATTCTGTACACTAGCCCCAGCTTTTAGCGTGTGATTACCAAAAGCTATGGTTACGTTATCCAGAACCTGATAGATGTTCTGCAATTCGATCGAAGGATCGTTACCGTGAGAACCAAACGCCGTAATACCACCGACGCTTACATTGGGCAGGCCGCCATTTTTAAAATATCCGGGACCGAATGGCATACCACCTAGTCCCAACATGGCCGCTACATTCGTGTTGTAGTTCGGCTGCAGGTTTTGATAGTCACCCCAGTTATATGCAAATCGAAATTCGTTAATCAGTGCCGGGCTGAAAATATGTGTCTCGCTGAGCATGAAATTCTGTGTCAGATAGCTCTGTCTGGTTCCCTGGTAGCTTCCAATCCCGTCAAGGATCAGGCCAAGCGGCGCAGTATAGGTGTTATATATGTAGTTATAGCTATAGCGCGCATAAGCCTGGTCCTGGCTTCTGATATTCCAATCCAGACGCTGGTCCCATTGCACCGTATTGCTCGTTGTAGGCAGATTTTCAATCAGATTATTGAATGTTTTTCCATATGCTGATGCATCTGTATTGTTGGATGAATTCCATCCGTTCGCATTGGGCAATGGATACATGTTCAGAATCTTGACCGCGGCAGCATTCAGAGTAGTGGGATTGAAAACATTCTGGCCCGGAGCGAAACCGCCAACCTGGTAGTTACCATATCGCTGGAGATAGGCAGCGTTATTTCCAGCCGGCGGCTGATTGCAGGTATAGCTGCCGGTATTTGCGTTAGGCTGAAACAAGACAACCGCGCACGATCCTCCTGAGGTATTTGAAGGCGTCAGCAGTTCAGAAAAATCTCCTTGACGCATGCGCGGCGTAGGAACGTTGTACGGTCCACCGACACTGGACAGAGCAATGCGTGTACCCTGAATATCGCCGAACCAGAACAGTTTGTTTTTGATGATGGGTAAGCCTAGCGTGCCGCCAAACTGATTGAAGTGGTATGGCGGGTTAGGCAGCAATGGGTTTGCATTCCACTGCCTGGCATTGAGAGCTGTATTCCTGACATATTCCCACACATCCCCATGCACCTGGTTGGTGCCAGACTTAATGGCAACATTAAGTACCGATCCTGCGGAGTGTCCATATTGGGCGCTGTAGTCCGCTGTCTCCAGCTTGAACTCCGATAGAGCATCAGGAGGAGGTGAAACTCCATACATCGATCCGTTCATGTAATCGACTATGTTGACATTGTTATCCACTCCGTCCAGAACATAGTTGTTCTGTTCGGCGCGCTGGCCGTTGGCTTCATAGTCGCCATGTCCACCACCGCGCGTGCCGTAGGAAGGAACTACTCCAGTGGAAAGCTGCGCCATATACACCCAATTTCGCTCAGCCAGCGGGGTGTTATTGATTGTCTGGGAATCCATGACCTGACCTATGCTGCCCTCCTGGTTCTGGAGCAGCGGAGGAGCAGAGGTCACGGTAACAGTCTCTGTCACCCTGCCGGGCGTGAGCGTCAGCGGAACATTCAGTCTCTGGTCAAGATTTAGCTGCAGGTTCTCCTGCACTATCGTTTGGAATCCAGGCGAACTCGCCTTCAGACTGTAATGCCCGATCTTGATCGGAGAGAAGACGTAGACACCACTGCTGTTCGCCCGGGTATGCAGCACTAAACCAACATCAGTATTAGTCAACGTCACCTGGGCATCGGCGACGATCCGTCCTGCGCTATCCTGTACTACTCCCGTAATGGTTCCTTGATCCATCTGAGCAAATAGGTTCGCGCTGCTCGCCATGGCAACACACAAGCAAGTCAGGGAAGCTTTCATCAATGCCAGAACAAAACTTCTTCTTCTATATCTCTTTACAAGATTTTCTGGATCGAGGCTCTCTGGTTTTATATAAGTCACGACTATGCCTCCATAGAATTCTCCCTGGTGAGAGAACGGTTTGAGAGCGATGGTTACTTTTTGAGGGAACGTAGATGAAAAAAGCCCACTCGCAGAAAGTGGGCGACAAGCCGGAACTGGAACGCTGCTTAAGCGCGGATAGAACCGAATGGGCGAATCGGCACCACTCTACAGTTGTTGCAGCAACAACAGGTAGCGACCGTACATAAGCGACTCTGGCACATTCTTCCGTCGATATTCTCATACGATCTTTTGCCCGTCAATCAAATCCCGCACTTCTGCTGCAGTGCCGCGGTTGAATTGCGACGAAGATGACGAAGCCCAATTTTTCCTTTGGAGCGGAACTATAGAATTTACTTCTATCGTTTGTCAAGAGACCGATCTCTCAAAATGAAGAACTAGGCACCTGTGCCTCTAGCAGGCATGAATATCAGGCATTCATGACTAACTGATTCTCATATATTTGCGCGCATGATCTTCTTCTATTAAGAGACCGGTCTTAATATAAAGAGGGGGCTCCGCGGCTCTCAGACTTGCATTGAGATTCAGCTCATTGCACAGAGAACATCAGGGCTCAGCGCGAAGGAGCACAGGTCGACTCGCGAAGAATAAAACGAGTCTTGTATTCAAAGTTCGTTTTAGCTTTGTCGGACTGAATTTCCTCGAGAAGCGCCTTAAAGGCAAGGTTGGCTATTTCTTTTGGCGAGAATTGAATAGTGGTGAGAGAAGGCTGGGTGAAGCGGCATATGGTCAGGTCATCAAACCCAATCAGGGATATATCTTTTCCTGCCTGGTAACCTTTCATAGCCAGAGTTTTCAAGGCGCCAATAGCTGCAACATCATTACAACAAAGAACTGCGGTCGGAGGCTTGGGTAAACTCAACAGGGTTGCCATTCCAGAGGAGCCGCCATCCCAGGTATGATCGCATTCCGCTACCAGTTCTCTGTCAAGAGCAATTCCTGCGCTCTTCATTGCCTTCCGCAGAGCTTCATAGCGCATGCGCATGCTGCTCCAGCTCAACTGCCCACTCAAGTATCCGATCCGCTTATGTCCGAAATCCGCCAGATGTTTGACCGCATCGCGGATTCCCGGAAGGTAGTTGATACGAATATTGCGGATTCCCTTCAGGCCATGATCTGCGCCTGCATAAATCATCGGTACATCTACAGAAGTATTCTGAAGATATTGCTCCATCCCGAAAGTCAAGGCGGCGATGCCCTCTACCTGGCGTTCCTGCATACGAGCAGCGCATACTGCGACATGATCCGGTTGGATTTCAGTATCGGCAAAGCTGACCAGAACCTCATATCCATGTTCCACCGCAGCACGTTCAAAGTAGAGAATGATTTCAGAGAAAAACGGATTGCCGCCGCTCAGTTCTGAAACAATCAGGCCGACGGTATGGCTTCTGCCCCGTGCCAAGGCCCGCGCCTGAAAATTGGGTCTATAGCCCACTTCCTCAATCACTGCCTGAACACGACGGACGAGCTTTGGATCAACCGTCTCAATATTGTTGATCACTCTCGATACTGTCGAGTGAGACACGCGCGCGCGCCGGGCAATTTCTCTGATGTTCAAGCGATCTCCTCGGAAACCGTCCAGGATACAGTTGCAGAATATCGGTTTCTTCTCATGCCTTGGTGATCATGATTAAAAGATGAAGTATAGCGAATCTTTGCCATAGCAACCTTAACTACTTTTTTCCAGGACGAAACGTGTGAGCATAAAAGCCTCCAACTAGAACAAGCACAATACCTCCCCATAAGCCAGGGCGATATTGAGCAAGCACAATTGCAGGGGTATGGGAGAATTCGACGATCGCTGTAATGAGAATGATGATCCCATAGGCCAGCAATAACACGCCGATAAAGAACCATACGGACAGCATCTGCCCATCATCTCTCATCATTCGCTCACCAGAATAGCCACTGCAGAATGACAAAGAAGATTGCCGCCCCGACGCCCCAGAACACTGGTTTCTTATAAAGCGGCAAATTATCACTATCTGAGAATTGAGTATGCCCATAGACCAGACCTGTCAATTGTTCTGCCGGTTTCGGTGCTGTAAACAGGCTGACAGTAAGAGTCACAATCACACATATCATCCACGACCACAAGGCGCGATAGAGATTTTCCGCCATGTCTTTTGCATTAGGCGACAGTGCAATGACGCGGAGATATGCAGGGTTGGCCTTCACGACTGCATACATGGCGACGGAAGACACCGTTCCAGCAAGGAGCCCCCAGAAGCCTGCCTTCGGGGTAGCACGCTTCCATAACATACCGAGAATCACAGTGCCGAAAAGCGGAGCAATGAAGAAACTCACCAGTGCCTGCATGTAATCCATAATGCTTTTGAACTGAGTTACAAAATACGCGGTCGCTATGCTGAGAAAAACACCGAGAATAGTGCACCAGCGCCCAACTCGAACATAGTGGGCATCGGATTCTGACTTACGAATGTAAGGCTGATAAATATCGTAGGTCCACACGGTTGCAAATGCGCTTACATTACCGGCCATTCCGGACATAAAACCGGCGATCAGCGCAGTGATTCCCAGTCCAAGAAGTCCAGGCGTGCAATAACGTGCCAGCATGAGCGGAAGCACTTCGTTATAACTGTGCAGGCCGGGATGCACTGCACTTTCAGGCACCAGCCGGTAGGGCAGAACAGCCAGTGCTAAAAGTCCAGGAAGAATAACGATCAACGGAACAATCATCTTGAAATACGATGCGATGATCGGAGCTAGTTGCGCAGACCTGAGGTCCTTTGCTGCCATTGCGCGCTGCACTACGAGGAAGTCCGTCGTCCAATAGCCAAACGCAATCACTCCGCCGAGACCAAATACGATGCCTGTCCAGTGCACGCCCATGGGATTGCCGGAAAACGAGCCCAGCGTGCTCCAGAGGTGAACGTAATCGCTGCTATGAACTCTCTCTTGAATTCTTGCAACCAGACCGGACCAGCCGCCTGTTTCGATCATCCCCAGAATTGGAATGACCAGCGCGCCCAGCCAGATAAGAAAGAACTGCAGCACTTCATTGAAGATCGCCGAGAAGAGGCCCCCTGACGAAACATATACTGCCACAGTCAGTGAAGAGAGCCAGATACTGAAATGGATGTTCCACCCAAGGACTACCTTCATCACCAGGGCCATGGCGTACATGTTGATGCCCGACATCAGAACCGTCATGCATGCGAACGAGATGCCGCTCAAGGCGCGTGTAGCCTCGCCGTAACGCAGCTTAAGATATCCAGGGACTGAATGCGTCTTTGAGATGTAGTAGAAAGGCATCATCACCAGTCCAAGAAACACCATTGAGGGGAAGGCTGCAATCCAGTAGAAGTGAGCTGCCAGAATACCGTACTGATAGGTAGCTGCAGCCCAGCCCATCAGCTCAAGCGCGCCCAGGTTCGCCGAAAGAAAGCTTAGCCCTGCCACCCATGCGGACATCTCTCTGCCTGCCAGAAAGAAATCATTTGATGTTTTCGCGTAGCGCTTCAGGTAAAAACCAATTCCCAACACCATTGCGAAATAGAGAATGATGATGAGAAGGTCGGGAAACGAGAGGGAGATGAGCTTGTTGGAACTCTGCAGCCAGGTTACAGCAATTACCATGCTTGCCAGGGGCATCTACGATTCCTTCACTAAGACGGAACGGATAAGAAACTGACCATCGCTGTTTTAACAGCTGCCTCAGCTTCGGACACAACCGGGATTTACTTCATACCTCAAATATTCTTTCCATAGGGATCCACTTCTCTCCCGGACGCGCCTGCGGCAGCGGCTTCTGATATTTCCACATCAACTGCTCCCATTCCTGCATCTTTGCGTCTTTGGCATCCGCCGCAGCCTTAGCCTCTAAGGAAAACTCATCCGTTGTCTTGAGAACCATCACCAACTGAGTACCATGCAGATAGATTTCCTGGCTCAAGATTCCGTGCCTTCGAATATTTTCGACGACTTCAGGCCAGATGTTTTCAGCTTTGTGGTACCACTTATATTCCTCAATGAGGCTGGGATCGTCATGTAAATCCAGCGTGAGACAGTATGTCTTCATTCGGTTTCAACCCTTCGCGCTACTCCGACAACACCATTTCCTCGCACTCGCGGAAATACTGGATGCTATCGAAAACCAGCGCATCCAGTTTTTTCCTGTCTGGCTTACCATGCATTGCAGGATATGGATCTCCTCCAGGCCCAAGCGGCTCAAAGGTCACAAATCTTTCTATCTGGTTATGACCGATGAGATATAAAGCACGAATGATCGTGCACACATCAAGCGAGCCTTCTCCCAGCGCACAGCGATTGCTGTCAGCAAAATGCAGGTTCACCAGCTTGTTATCAGCATCGAGTATAGCCTCGCCAATATGGCTTTCACTGAATTGCATGTGATACACGTCGCCATTGATATGTCCTACCCCCGGGTGACTTACCTCACTGAGGTATCGCTTTGCTTCCGCCACTGAATGCACAAGACTCGTTTCATCGGCTCTTATTGGCTCAATCGCTGCTTTCACTCCATATTCCAGAAACAGGTCGGCGCACTGAGCCAGGGTTTCAGCAGATCGCTCAAACTCCACACTGTCGTAAGCTTTCGCGCGGCCGACGGCGCCGGGAACAACCAGAAGATACGATCCGCCAACAGCCGCGGTAAAAGGCACTTCGCGCTTGATATATTCAATCGCAGCTTGACGGTAAACAGCGCGGTTGCTCGAGAGATCATTGTCTGTAGAAAACATCCCACATACACCGGATACCTGCAGGCCATGATCACGAAGAATCGTGACTTCGTCGAGGTTGTAACCAAGATCCGGACCATAATGATTGCCGTGCAATTCGATGAACGGCACCCCTGCTTTCTCAAGTCTTTTTGCTGAATCTGCCAATGACTCGCGCCCGAAGCCCCAGTTGCTCCAGGAAAGGTTGAGCCTGGTCTTGAAACGCTCCGGAGATTTCTTTTTCAGCTCGCGAAATTGCTCTTGAATCCTGCTGTCCTTCTCTTCAAAACGCTGCTGGCGCATTTTCCCATTCCTTATTCTCAGTGAGCATGGTCTCCAACTTCCGGCATGTGGGCATGAACATCAGGCCCGAAGTAGCGAAGCGTCACCAGAGGGTCCGTCTGCGAATGATTTTCAAACGTTACTCCTCCCATTGCCGCCTCATGGGAGATGAAAACCTCATCCTGAGTCATCTGACCGAAGCGGATCATAGAAGGGCAATCGATCGGCAGTTTACCGATAGTCCCGTGCCCTTGCGTCACAATAAGCCCATAGGCTCCGGCATCACGAATCGTGCAGCGTGCTCCCGGCATGACGGTGAGTTCTCTGGCGCTGAAATGTTGCTCGCCCTTGATCGTTCCATAAACGATCCACTTATCGACATAGCCCTCTGATACTGAATCCTCCACAGGTATGGGCTCGATGTAGTGGTGTTTCTTGAAATCAGGATCGGTGTTTGCAGGCCAGTCGATGAGATCAGTCAGAAAATCGATATCATGATGTTTTTCCTGAGGAACATCCTGCACCAGCAGATCCCTGCCGACACGGCGGCCATCCACCATGGACTGAAACATAGATAACACGTCGCTGCCCCACTGCGGCTCGTACGTCAGCAGCGAGCCGGGGGCGTGCAGAATTCTCGGAGGAACGAGCCAGCCTGTTCCCGGCTTGAGCCGGTACGCTTTCGATAGATCGAGTATCCCGTTGTCTCCTTGATCCCAGCCTTCCAGGCACCGGTGGACGTGATTTTTTTTAGTTCCGGGTTCAAGCCCAAAATATGTGTGGGGGAAATTACCCGAGGTGGCATTCAACTGAGGTGGAAAATAATAGCCTTCTGGTTTACCTTCGCGTCCAACCTGCCTTGCCTGCTCTTCGCTTTGATGAAGATGGTGTGGAATCGGGCCAAGATTATCAAAGAATTTGCTGTAGACCGGCCAGCGATGGTACTTCTCCCACATTGAGTGCCCAATAAGTCGAGGCCCCTCGGCTTCGATTGCCTCCTTGAGAGTAAAGCGCTCTTTTTCTGAAACTACATAGCTCAGGCCTTCGTCGGGTGTGCGGTTTTCGTTCATCGCAGGCGTTGTCGAGGCTATCCAGCGCTCGTCGATGCCGCCACGGTGCGTGCCATAAGCATAAAGATCACGTGGATCCAGCTTCAGCCTCCGTCCAGGCACAAGATAGATTCTGGGAACCCACGTCGGCGCAAGCCTCAGAATTCCCTCTCCGGCCTCCAAGATCTGGCGTGCCAGTTGATTCACCGAGGTCTGAACATTCATCCTTTTTCCCCTCTAGCTCGAATTTTGCAGCGACGCTTCATAGAACAAAAGTGACCGGTCTCTCTAATGAGAGACAAGAACGTTATATTGATCTCAAATTGATGCGTCAAGTATCGAAACAAATTTTAGGTCAAAACTGGAGATCGGTTTCTTGACAGAGCTCGGAAATGAAATTTATAGTAGCGCACCAGTAGCTTCTTTTACATCTGAATGCTTCACAGAAATGCAACACGAAAGTGATGTGTGTAGAAGTCTTTGGCATGGACCACAATGAAGTTATCTGGAGATGCAGCTGGGTCGGATTGACTTCCCTCAAATGCTTGAGTAGTGGCAAGGTCAAAAAGGGAGGCCGTCGAAGCGGGTCTACCGTATCTGAACTATCTCAGGAGTCATGATGGACAGACGCACTTTTAATAAATTAGCTGGAGCTGCTGTCGTCGGCGCATTATCGGGCAACGTCGAACTAGTCGCAGAACCTGAGACCAATACGCCTGACGCTGCTGCACAAATGCACCCCTCCGAAGAGATCGTTTTAGAAGATGCAACGTTTATGGTTGCTTTCGATAGAACATCAGGCGCGTTGACTCGTTTGAAGAGGAAGTCTTCCGGATGGATGATCCAGCGGCGGCCTGAACTCGGTGTTTCCTTTCGTCTGCACGCCCCGCTCCCAAACCAGCGCGATAACTTCGTTCTCGGCCAAAAGCAACATGCAACCAAAGTAGAGAAGCTTTCCGACCATAAGGTTCGCCTGGAGTGGAAGGACCTGACCAGCGAACATGGCGGCCAGTTGCCGCTGACGTTCGAAGCCACGGTAACACTCGAAAACGGCGCCCTAACCTTCGACAGTATGCTGATCAACGACTCGTCACTTGTAGTAGAAACCATTGACTATCCCTATTTCGGCGATCTCAGCGCGCCCACTCCGCAGACACAGATGCGCACTGAACATATGTGGTACGGCAATCTCGTTGGCGATGAGATTCACCCGCACTTCAATAACGCATCGGGTTATTGGGGAGTGAGGTTTCCAAGAAAGGCTGTCGACTCCAAGCGGAGCCTCTTCTGCCTGATCCAGACTCCGCAGGAGGGCCTTTATGTAGGCATGCACGATCCCTCACTGCCTTACCTGTTGCAGTTCACCTTTGAGCAGCATCCTGCAGTTCTGCAATCCATCAACAGTATCGTTCCGCAGCAGGATGAGATTTCCGGCCTTCCGGTTCATCTGGAATTTCATACCTGCCACTTTGTCTTTGCCCCGCCACGCTCCACAAAGAAACTCGCCCCTGTTGTTCTGCGCAGCTACAGCGGTGACTGGCACGCCGGTATTGATGTTTACAAGCAATGGCGCGCCACGTGGTTCACGGCACCCCATCTTCCTGACTGGGTCAAAGATGTGCACTCATGGTTGCAATTACAGGTCAACGGGGCTGAGCAGGATTACACGATTCCCTATCGCAATATCGCCCCCTATGCCGAAGAATGCGCGAAGAATGGAGTGACCGCCATCCAGCTTGTGGGCTGGAACCGCGGCGGGCAGGATGGAGGTGATCCCTCGCAAGACACGGACCCCGGTCTGGGTACATGGCAGGAATTGCGTGATGCCGTAGCCCGCTCGCAGGCCATGGGTGTCAAGATGATCCTCTTCGGCAAGATATACTGGGCCGACCTGACCACCGAATGGTACAGGAAGGAGCTCTATAAGTACGCAGCTACGGATCCTTTCGGCATCCCCTATCAGGCAGGCGGCTACAGTTACACCACTCCCACACAGCTGGCCGGCATCAATAACCGTCGCCGGGCCATCATGGATGTGCAGAGTCAGGGTTTCCGAGACATTGCCACCAAAGAGTTTCAAAAGATTCTCGATCTCGGAGCGGCCGGCTGGCTCTTCGATGAAGTATGTCACCATGGTCCGGTTGAGTTTTCTTTCAGCCCGGATCACGGCTATCATCCGCCACGCTACATCTATGGTGGCGATATGCCACTCGCGCAACAGTTTCGTGAAGCAGCGGATAAAGTAAGCCGTGATTTCATTTTTGCGGGCGAAGGCCCTCAGGACTGGCTGCTGCAATATTATCCGGTCTCTTATTTCCGGATTAATGGCGGTTCACGCGCAGTCTGCCGCTATATTGATCCGCAGGCTCCTCTGGTAGTCGCCGCAACTGGGCTAGACGACCGTGAGATGCTCAACCTCATCCTCTTGAACCGCTACATCATCAGCTACGAACCTTATAACTTCAAAGGCCACGTGAATGACTTCCCGCTTACACTTGCCTACGGACAGAAGATTGATGCGCTGCGGAAGAAATACAAAGCTTACCTTTGGGATGCTGAATTCCGTGATACGCTGGGAGCCGATGTCAGCTCAGATGGATCGCACCGCTATTCGGTATTTGTCTCATCATCCGGCAAACGCGCAGTTGTGATTGTGAATCAAGAGTCTCAGAAAACAATTACGGCAAAACTCGATCTGCCGAATGCAGGAAGTCTCATCATGGCTACGCCTGAGCAGCCTGACGCACGCCCCACCTCGGCAACATTACAAATCCCTGGACGGTCCGCAGCCGTTCTGATCGAACAATGAGTGTCTTGTTGTAAATAACTTTGTCTCGGAGATCGAAGGTCTGGGCGCGCGGTTCTGAGGAGACCTGCATGGCCACGTCTTCGTCAAACTATCTACAGTGAACAAGAGAATACAGAACCTACACCGGCGTGATTTCCTGAAGGGATGCACTGTAACAGCTATTGCAAGCGCCATTCCTTCTTTTGGCATGATCAGAACGGGTGACGTCGAGGTTGCTCGTGCATCCGGCAATACCGGAAAGCGGGCAGTCGATCTGGTGAATCCCATGATCGGCACTGATTGGCATGGGCATATGTTTCCCGGAGCAGTAGCTCCATTTGGGTTGGTGCAATTGAGTCCTGATTCAAGCGGGGTACCGAACCGCAGAAGGGGCACGGATAAGGACTACTATGGATGGGATCATTGCCCCGGCTATCACTATCCGGACAACGTGATCGCGGGCTTCAGCCATACCCATGTCCAGGGAACCGGAGGTGTTGATCTCGGCGACATTCTAGTGATGCCTGTGGTGGAGGGACGGAACTGGAGTTGGGATACTGGTATTCCAACAGATCAGGCTGAGACGCAAATTGACGCCATTGGAGAAAGTTCAGGGTGGATTTTCAGCGAATCAGAAATGGGGTACCGCTCTTTTTTCTCTCATCAGCGCGAAACAGCTCGCCCGGGATATTACAGCGTGCATCTGGAAACACCGGATGTACATGCAGAGTTGGCAGCAACAACGCGCTGCGGAATGCACCGGTATAGTTATCCCGCATTGCCTCCACATACCCAGCGTGGCGTAATCGTAGACCTGGCCCACAGCCTTGGCAGCAAGATCTACCACACGGAATTAAACATAGAAAGTAATTCGCGGATCAGTGGCAGTCGATCGACGCACGGGTGGGCGCATGACAGGGATATCTATTTTGTCATGGAGTTCTCACACCCGGCTGCTTCCGTGCAGGTTAAAGTTGACGGCAAAATCAGCTCAGCCTCAACGGGAGACCGACTCTCGGGAGAGCAGATACAGGCCATCTTCAGCCATGAGCCAGGATCAGGGGCTCTGATTCTTCGTGTTGGAATATCCGGCACCAGCATTGATGGAGCCAGAAAAAATCTGGCTGCCGAAATTTCCCTCTGGGATTTTGATGCAACCGCCCGTCAAACTGAGAACCTCTGGAGTAAGGCTCTAGATGTACTCGATGCGGAGTTACCGGATGAGAAGACGAGCCAAACGTTTTATACTGCCGCGTATCATGGCCTCGTCGCTCCCGCGACTTTTAACGATGTGGATGGGGCTTACCGGGGACAGGACCACCAGAATCACCCGAGTCCGGGCTTCACGAAATACACAACGCTCTCCATATGGGACATCTATCGCGGCGAATTTCCCTTCATCACGTTGATGCAACCGCATCGAACCAACGACATCATCCGCACACTTATAGCCGACTATCAACAACTGAATCAGCATTCGCTTCCCTTCTGGACACTCTGGGGAAATGAAACATGGAGCATGGATGGTTTTCACGCAGCGGGCATGATCGTGGGAGCATATGTGCGAGGGTTCCGGGACTTTGATGTCCAGGCAGCATACGCGGCAATTCGAGATACGGCTCTGATGGGCGCGACGGTCAAAAACCATCGGGAATCCCAGGAGCAGTTTCGTCATTATGGTTACGTGCCTGTAGACCCAAAGAGTGCATCTGTATCGTTTACTTTGGATTACGCCTACGATTACTGGTGCGCGGGAGCAATGGCTGAGCTACTAGGCAAGCAGGACGATGCCGCCATGTTCTACAAACTGGGTCAGAATTATAAGAATCTTTTTGACCCTGAAAGTGGCTTCATGCGAGGCAAGATGGAAGATGGCAAATGGAGAGAGCCGTTCCGTCCCGACCAGGAATACCTGGACTATGTTGAAACCGATGCATGGCAGGCTACCTTTAACGTTATGCAGGACGTGCGGGGTCTGATCGATCTCTACGGAGGAGATAAGCAGTTTATCGCCAAACTGGATGCTCTGTTTACTGCTCCCTCCTATGTAGTAGATGCGCGGCCGGATATCAGCGGAATGGTAGGTCAGGATGCCCAGGGCAATGAGCCAAGCAACCACATTCCTTATCTCTACACATTCGCGGGCGCTGCGTGGAAGACACAGTACTGGGTCCGCAAGGTTGCGGCGCTCTATAACAATACTCCGGCCGGTATTCCGGGCAACGATGATTGCGGACAGTTATCGAGCTGGTTTAACTTTGCCGCACTCGGCTTTTATCCAGTCAATGCAGCTACAGGCGTATATGTCATCGGCAGCCCATTGGTGAATCATGTAAGAATCCATAACTCAGCTCATGGAACAACCTTCTCCATTCTTGCCGAGAATAATTCTCCGGAAAACATGTATATCCAAAGCGCGGAACTGAACGGCAAAGCATTGAATCGTTCCTGGATTACCCATGCTAATATTGTCGGCGGCGGCGAACTGCGCTTTCGCATGGGCAGCAAGCCCAACAAGGAGTGGGCCTCCGATCCGGCCGATCGCCCTCCTTCAGGATTGGTCAAAAGCTGAACTGCTCCAAATAGATTATGACGAAGCATTAAAGCCGATCTGAACTTCCTTGCCTGTTTCGTTCTGGATCTGTGCGGGGCCTGTGAAAAGATTGCCTGTAATCACCGCACGCTCTACTCCTTTGCCCAGCAGGAGGTGCGGTTTGTTCTCGCGGAACTCGCAGCCCTGGATCAGAACGCTGCCGGCAGCAGCTTGAATGGCAGCACGCGATCCTTCTTTGCTCCACTGCACAAAGGTGCAATCGCTGAAGCCGACTGTGCCCCGGCCATCGATTTTTGCAATTTGATTGCACGGTCCCCAGAAGGCGCTGTTGCTGATGCGAAGAACTCCCTTATTGGTGGAACGCACCTCTACCATGGTCGGGTCTTCTCCGTGGAAAGAAGTAAACTCCCCGTTCGCGATGAGCAGGCCGTATGGAGCAGCCTGCTCCACCAGAACAGCGCGGTTGCAATCATCGGCACCAATGCCGAGAAAGTTTCCGTTGCATCCGCCCGTCGACGTTTCTACAAACTTGTAACCGACACGATAGCCAAAACAAAATGTGTTCAGCACGTATTCCCAGTCGGAACGGCCGAAGATAAATGCTTCGCCGTTGCGTGTCTGCCACTGATAGACCGGACTGTGCGAACTCCACCAGGGATTGAAGTGGACATTTTCAATCCGCCCTATATCGTAAATCGCGTCCACCCAGATGCCTCGGCGCAAAGGCTGCCCAGTGACATTGCGTATATTGTGTCGTTCGTTCTTGCTGGCGTCGATGCCCTGATACGGGTTGAGCAGTTCAACATCAAAGATAGCCGGGTTCTTGCCCCTCATGGCGATAGCCCAGGGATACGGAATTGGCTCGGCATCTGTTCTCTGTTCCGGATAATAGATGGAAAGCCCGCAGACTGAACTGTTGGTGTTTAGCGTAAGGAACGGTGTTCCATCTTCGTTCCCGCGGCCTGCATCAACAAAAAACGCAGTGCCGTCATCTCCCGGCTTTGGCTGGCCCTTGTCGCGGATGCCATTGTGCGAAGGTACGCAACTGAAGGAGCCGCGCAGCGTCACACCTTCCGGCAGCGTGAGCGTTCCGCGAAAGAGATACCGTCCCGGCGAAGCATAGACAGTCCCTCCACCGGCCTTATGCGCCGCATCCAGCGCGCGCTGGAATGCAGCGGTGTCATCGGTCGAGGCGTCGCCGTGCGCACCGTGATTTCTTACATCGATGTAGAATCCTGCAGCTTTGTTCTGTTCCGCTGAAGCTGGATCAGTGAATCCTATCAAAGAGCCCAAACCAACGGCAGTTCCAAAAGAGAGGAGACGGCGGCGCGTAGGCTCTGCATCATTCAGCATGTTCATTTGTTCTCCAATTTAATTCGCATTGTTCGACATCGACGGCGGCGCATCATCAGGTGCACTGCCCCACTGCAGGTTGGGCTTGTCGGCCATCTCCAGAACCAGCGTTCCCCCATTGGCAATGTCCGCATGCTGGAACCACGCCTTATTGAGCGGCTTACCGTTCAGTTCTGCAGAGTGGATGTATTTGTTTTGCGCGGAGGTATTGCGCGCAATGATGGTAAAGAGCTTTCCATTGCCGAGGCGGATCGCGCTCCTGGTGAAGATCGGACTTCCGATCTCATATACAGGGCTACCGGGGCATGCCGGGTAAAAACCAAGTGCGCTGAGAACATACCAGGATGATGCGGCTCCCCCATCATCATCTCCGGGAATGCCAAGTGGGCCATCGCCGTACCAGACTTCCATCAACTGGCGCACGCGTTTCTGCGTCTTCCAGGGCTGGCCGGAAAAAATGTAGAGGTAAGGAATGTGGAAGCTGGGCTCGTTGCCCTGCGCGTAGAGGCCGACGAGTCCGGTGGCATCCGGGAACTGGCCAAGGAACTGATACTTTGATGTTCCGTATTGCTCAACGAACAAGCGGTCGAGCTTGGCATTAAATGCTTCGCGGCCGCCCATGATTCGAATCAATCCAGCAACATCATGCTGCACGTTAAAGGTATAGAGCCACGAATCTACTTCAGTGAAATAATCGCGGCCACCCTGCCCTCCTCCAAGTTTCGGGTCGAAATCCGCAACCCACTGGCCATCGGCGCTTTTAGGAGCCATAAAGCCGATCCTGGGATCAAAGACATTCTCAAAATTATGCGCAAGCTTGGTGAAATACGCGGCGTCTGCTGTTTTGCCTAGCGCCTTTGCCAGTTGCGCTATGCACCAGTCATCGTAAGCATTTTCGAGAGTTACAGATGTGGCCTGCCTTCGCTCGCCTGTAACTTCGGGCACGTTTTCATGCTCTCCTTTGGCCAGCGCAGGAAAAAATCCTTTCTCGAAATAAACCTTATCAATGCTGGTGAGCGGCCCACGCTGCCATGGAATCATCGTCGCCTCAGTAGCATTCTTCCTCATCGCTGCGTAAGCGAGATTCTGGTCGAAGTCCCGATAGCCCTTCGCATATGCATCAGCAATCAACGATGCCGCATGGTGCCCAATCATCACTGCCTGATCGCCCGCCACAGAGGGGAAAGAAGGCAGCCAGCCGCTCTGCTCATACATGCGGAGATAGGAGCGGATCATGTTTTCCTGCTGTTTCGCATCGAGCAGCATCTGCAACGGATGCAGTGAGCGATAGGTGTCCCACAAGCCATCATCGATATAGAAGTCGTGCCCCTCAGCCTCATGCACCTTGTGATCGTAGCCACTGAAGTACTTGCCATCTTCTGTGATGTCGGTCATGCGGCCTAGCGACCGGTAGAGCGCGGTGTAGAAGATCGTTCTCTGCTTCTCGGTACCGCCCGTAACATCGACTGCGCCCAATGCCTGGTCCCAGATCGCTCGCGCTTTAGTCTTTACCTGATCGAAGCCCCAGGTAGGGATCTCACGCTGCAGATTCCGCCGCGCCTGCTCTGCGCTGATATAAGAGATTCCAACGCGGACTTCTATCTGCTCGCCGGATTTTGTCGCAGTGTCAGTTACAAAACCAAGATCATCTCCGGAACGCCTTGACGCCTGTGAAAGCTCGCCGTTTGCCTGCCATGTGGAGTAATTCGAAAACGGCTTGGAAAACTCCACATAAAAATACTCGCGAGTCTCTCCTGGCGTTCCTGATAGCTCACCGACCGGACCAACTACTCTCTCGCTTCCTTCGATAGCATTGTTCCCCGCAACGGTCAGTTCAGCGTGAATTTTCGTACTCAAGACTAGATGAGCATGGGCACTTGCAGGGAATGTAAATCGGTAATAAGCGGCCTGTTTGCTGGTAGTCAGTTCCGCTTTTATATTCCAGGTCTGGAGATCGGCTTCGTAGTAATACGGAGTTGCCGTTTCAAAATCGTGGTCGAAATCCGAAGCATAGTCTTTCGGGCGCATACTGGTATTGCCGGTGGAGGCCATCAGCATCGCAGGCCCTACCGGAAAGCCGTAAATCTTGTCGGCAAGGTAGCGGTCAGTAATTCCAGGCGTAGTGACCGGAGCAACCCGCATCATGCCGTGCGGATATTGAACATAGGGAACAGTGGGCTGCAACAATTGCCCAATGCTGCCGATATTTGGTGAAACATAATCTACCGGTGTTTTGGCCTGTTGCCCTTCCAGTGAAAAAGCACATAAGAGCGCCATCAGCACGCATGTGTGCTTGTACTTCAAGCTGTTTGCCATTCCTCTACTCTCTATATTTGATCTGCTTTCGGTGAGGTTTCAGTTTAGACGAATGCATGCAGACCTACTCTAAAGCTCGCCTGCATGCTTATGAAAATCTAGAAAGCCAGCCGCGCGCCAATCTGCAGATTACGCGGCTGTCCGCTGCTGGTGATCTGACCAAACGTGCCATCAGTAATCGAACCATCGGGCGTACCGAGATTGCGGTTATTGAAAGCGTCGAATGCTTCAAAGCGCAGTTCAAAACTTACGCGCTCGCCAAACTGCTGTTTGCGATTCAGGCTCATGTCCCAGTTACCCAGGGCAGGACCACGAAGCCGCGGCTCGTTGCGGTTTCCGTTGCCTGTGGTGTACGGCGCCGGAATCGCATAAGCTGAGGTATCAAACCATTTATCCGGATTCTGACCACGCTGAAGCTGCGGATCATGCAGCCTGTCTGCGACGGCGCCAATACCGGGAAGGTTGGTGTTATTAGGCACAGTAATGATTACCGGAAGTCCGGAGCCGTATGTAGTGACGCCGGCCCATTGCCAGTTTCCAATGATGTTGCCAATCACTCCTTTGCCAAGCATCTGATGACCATGCCCGAAGGGAAGCTGATAGATGTAGTTGAAGATCACGTAGTGCGTGCGGTCATATTCTGAAACTGCACGCGAAAGCCCCAGGTTTGTGGGGTCAATGATCGCCCCGCCACGACCGGCATACCGCTCGGGAATATCATTGATGTTCTTGCTGTATGTATAGGAGGCCTGCAGAAGAAACCCATGCGCGTCATCGCGGTGCTGCAACTGCGCGGTGAAAGCGTCGTAATAAGAATCTCCCACCGGATCGTGATACCAGCTCACGCCCGTATATTGCGGGAAGGGCCGCAGCAGCTGGCTATAAGCAACTGTCGGAGCGCCCAGTTGTCCCTGCAGCTCTCCGGCAAACGGGTTCGACACTTGTTGCGTGAGTTTGGAGCCAAGGCTCAGATCGCCGATTGGCGCGGAGTTTCGATCGAGGTTATACCAGATGTGCTCGCCACGCGATCCGGCATAAGCAGCGGTAAGCACTGTTCCGGTTGAGAGTGCCCGCTGGACGCTCAGGTTCCAATCCTGATGATTGGGGAGGGTGCCAGGACGATAAGGCGCACCGATGCCCTGTCCCACCAGCGAGCTTGGCGGTGCGGGATAAGGAAGATATCCGGCCGCAAATGGATTCGAGAGCGTCGCTCCCGCAGGAGGAGTATTCGGAGCAGGCGAAGGAGCCCCGGTGTATACGTTCGTGCTTACCTGCCATCCTGTGCCAGCAACGTTGCCATCGCTGTTGGTCACCCAGAAGAGGCCGTATCCGCCGCGAATCGCGGTCTTGTCCCCAAGCTTGTAGGCGAAGCCAAGACGCGGAGCAAAGTTTGTCCAGTCCGTGTCGTTTTCCGAGCGTGAATTCCCATTCACGCCTGCGAACTCGACTACGCCTGGAAGTGCGGTCACCGGATCCGGGGCTGTCGGATTGAACCAGGTCAGTTTGTTATAACGGTCAGTCCATCCCGTCAGCACATCGTAGCGAAGCCCAAGGTTCAGAGTGAGGTTGTTGGTCACCTTGTAGTCATCATTCACATAGGCATCGATATTCTTTTGTGACGATGTTGCTGATGCATCTCTGGTCGTATAACCGCCATCAGGAGCGCTCAGCAGGAAGGACGCGAATCCAAATCCGGCATCCGAGGTTGCGCTGGCCGGGTCTGGTCCCTGTGTATAGGCGCGTCCGAAGGTGAAGTATCCCGCCGGATTGAGCGGACGGAACTGGTTGAAGTAAACGAACCGGAACTCAAAACCCGCCTTGACCGTGTGCGGACCAGTTGTCCATGTCAGGTGAGCCTGCCCCTGATTGCTGCCTTCGGTATCCGAGTCCACGGCAGAGTTGGCAAGGCCGAGGCTGTTCTCATCCCCGATCTGGAACTGCGGAAAAATCTTGCTCTCCGTTTGCTCTACAAACGACTGCGGAAAGCCAAGGTTGGCAACGTCAAATCCCTGGCTCGGAACCAGCGTTCCATAAAAGCTGTGCACGAAGTTTCCGCGGAATTCCATCAGCAGGTTGGGCTTTATGGTCCAGGTATCACTGATCGTTCCTGTCCATGCCGTGTTTGTTGCTCCGCCTGGATTTCCATTTGTATCTGTCTGCGGAAACGCAATGTTGACCAGCGGAGTAATCCCCGTATAAGCGTGACGCCCCACTGAGACGAAGGCTTTATGGCTGTTGCCGAAATTCTGATCGACACGCGCCAGGAATGTATTCTGCGAGGTCTTCCGGGTTCTGGTAATTGCGAAATTGTTGTAGATTCCCTCGACGCCAGTCGTATTCGGCAGCGGATAATAATTAAGCACATTCTGCACAATCGGATTGTTCATGCGATCGGCAGGAATGATGTTGCCGGGAAACGGGCTGCGCGTCCATGTGTTTGTCGTGCCCGCAACCAGCGTTGTCGTATTCGGGTCATAGATGGTGATCTGGTTACCATTCTGATCGACCAGCCCTGAGAAATCCCCCGTCCGCATTGCCGGTGTAGGAACGCTGCCGGTAATAAGGGACGGCGTGCTCTGCGGGTCCCATTCAAGATTCAGGAAGAAGAATGTCCTGTTCCTGGCGTTATAGATTTTGGGAATCGAGAGAGGACCACCGAGGCTGAATCCGAAGTTATTTTCGTGGTATGTGCTGCGCTCCTGCCCTACGTGGTTCGGATACCATCCATTTGCATTGAAATCCGTGTTACGGACATACTCGTAGGCACTGCCGTGATAAGTATTAGTACCTGATTCAGAAGCAGCGGTCACAACGCCGCCTCCTGACATCCCATATTCAGCAGAATAGTTGTTGGTGATCAGCTTCAATTCGCCCACTGATTCGAGCGGCGGCGTGTAGGCCAGATCGCCTGATGAACTGTTTACCTGTGTGGCTCCATCGAGCATGACATTGCTGGTGTTTGCCATGCCGCCGTTGATCTCGGCCTGAATACCGGCATTGGAATACACCGGCAGCACGCCCGGCTGCAGAGAAAGCAGGTTATAAGGATTGCGGCCGAGTTGTGGCAGCTCAATAATCTGCTGACGGGAGGCCGTGCCACCCAGTTCGGAATTTTCTGTCTCAAGCTGAATTGCGTTGGCCTTCACTGTGAGGCTCTGCGAGACAGCGCCAACTTTCAAGATCAGATTCACGCTTGTTGAGAGGTTCACCGTAATGTGAATGCCGGAAATCGTCGTCAGAGCAAATCCCGGCGCTTCTGCTGTGACGTTATAAGTGCCCGGAGCCAGGTATGGAATCGTGTAATAGCCGTTGCTATCGGAAACTGTGGAGCTGGCTGTATTTGTGGCTACATCTGTAGCGCTGATCCTTGCTCCGGATATCACTGCCCCGGAAGTGTCTTTGACCGCCCCGGTAATGGTGCCCTGCTCTGCCTGTCCAAATGCCTTTGGCTGGAATAGAAAAGCGCCTGTGATCCAGGCGCAAAAGATGAGAATGATGGAAAACAGAGTAAGTCTGGTTTGCGTCGGCCGTCTCTCTGAATCTGAATTTACGGGTAGAGATGCGTATTGCCTTTCTCTCATGTCGCCCCCTATCTATAGTTTTGGCTGGGCGAGGCATGGGCCTTGCTCAAGCAGCCACAACACTAGGAGGCGCTCAAGGGGTTTTGGCAAGGTTAGGAGGCCGGCTAACGGTTGGGAGCAGAGCCTCTAAATCTTTGATTCGATTCTTAACGGCCCTTGTAACAGTTTCGTATAAGTAAATAAGCCAGCGAAAATGCTACCGTCGCAGCATAAATTGCCCGCTCAGTGTAGCTTCAGACGAGCCACCTGCCCAGACAGTGTAGTTCCCCGGCTCGATCGCCCATTTCTTTTCCGCATTCCACACTGCGAGCTGCTCTTGCGGAATACGAAAAGTGATATTCTTTGTTTCCTGCGGCTTCAGGTGGATTCGCTGAAAGCCCTTCAGGGAGCGGAAAGGTGTCTCTACGCTGCTCACGTCTTCCCGCAGATAAAGCTGCGCCACCTCATCGCCTTCGCGTTCACCCGTATTCGTCACATCGACTGACACCTTCACATCGTCATGGCTTCCGCCTGGAGGCGCCTGCGCTGCCAGATGGTCATAACGAAAGGTGGTATAGCTCAACCCGAAGCCGAAACTGAAAAGCGGCTTTCCTTTATTGTCGACATACTTATACATGCGTGAGGGATCGCTATTGTAGAAGACTGGCAGCTGCCCTACATCTTCGGGAAAAGTAATAGTGAGGCGTCCGGCAGGATTATTGTCGCCGAAGAGCGTTTCGGCAATTGCCTTGCCTCCGAACTCGCCCGGATACCATGCCTCAAGAATCGCAGGCACATGTTCCTTCGCCCATCCAATCGTCAGCGGCCTGCCATTTTCGAGCACCAGCACTACGGGCTTACCTGTGGCGACAACTGCTTCCAGCAGTTGCTCCTGGTTGCCGGGAAGATCCAGATTCGAACGGTCAAAGCCCTCGCCCGAAATGCCCTGCCATTCTCCAAGACTTAGAATGATTACATTGGCTTCGTTTGCTTTGGCGGCTGCTGCGGCAATGTCCTTACCATCATCGAAGGTGACGCTTGCCCGAGGGACCATAGCCCGAATGCCATCCAGCATGCTGATGTGTTCGCCGTTCTCTTCCTTTTCATAGTCACCATAGCGGGCCACATTAGCATTGGGACCAATCAAAGCGATCCGCTGAACCGATTTCGACAATGGAAGCAGATGCCCTTCGTTCTTCAACAAGGTCATCGACTCCCGCGCTGATTCCAGTGAAAGCGCCAGATGCGCCGACGAGCGGTAGACCTGCCGATTGAGTTGTGGGTTTATATAAGGATGATCGAAGAGCCCCAGCTCAAACTTCACGCGCAGCACAGATCGCACGGCACGATCCAGGTCCGCCTGCAATAGCGACCCATCGTGCACGCAATCGATCAGAGCTTTTTGGAAAACATCGTGATCGAAGTCATAGAACTGCATATCAACACCCGAGCGAACCGCCATGCAGACAGCATCTCTGGGTGTGGCCGCAACATGATGAACCTTATATAAGCGCTGAATCGCTCCGAGATCGGAGAGTACAAAGCCTTGAAAGCCCCATTCGCTGCGAAGGATATCTTTCAACAGGAAAGGGTCAGCCGTCACTGGAATCCCATCGATTTCGTGATATGCCGCCATTGTGGCCATCGCATGGCCATCGCGAAAAGCAGGCTCAAACGATTTCAACATTACGGTGCGCAGTTCACGCTCGCCAATGTGAACCGGCGACGTGTTTGTGCCGCCTTCGGGTGAGCCGTGTCCGGCAAAGTGCTTGGGTTCTGCGATAACGGTATGGTCTGTATTCAGGCCCTCGCCCTGGACTCCGCGCACATAGGCAAGCCCCATTTGCCCGGTCAGATACGGATCCTCGCCGAAGTCCTCCTCCACGCGGCCCCATCGCGGTTCGCGCGCCAGGTCGAGAACCGGGCCAAGGATCATGTCGACACCAATAGAGCGTGCCTCTGCCGCAATGGCCGCTCCGGTTTCCTGCGCAATTTTCGGATTCCAGGTGGCGGCAAGATTGAGCGGCGTAGGAAAGACAGTCCCTGTGTTGAAGCCGTGCAGTCCCTCCTCAATAAACATTGCCGGAATACCCAGCCGGTTATGTTCGATCACCCATTTTTGAATCGCATTTGCCTGGTCTGGGGTGGGATAGAGATCGTGAATTCCGCCAACGCCGAGATTGCCCCACAACGTCTGTGCCTTCTCCGGGAGAAAGACCGCATCCGCTGTCGCATGCGTATCGTCGGTGTGCTTATCGACGATTTCTTTTGCGCCGGCATAAAGATCAAGCTGCCGTACCTTCTCTTCCAATGTCATGCGCCGCAGAAGATCATGGACGCGTTGCTCAACAGGAGCATTTGTCTGCCGGTATACGGCTTGCTGACCACTCTGTGCATAAGCCGCGCAGCAAAACCCTATAAGTAAAACAAGGCAATACTGTTTCGGCGTGCTTTTCTTCCTTCCGGCGCTCACCCGCATAGACACGCCGCTGTCTCCCCACTTTTGGATCTTCAGTTTTCACCCCGCATTTCAGATGGATGCTCAGATAAAACCTAATTAAGTTCAGCGCCAAACCGCAACGTTAGGAGCGTTTCTAACGTGAACAGATCATATTGATAAAAAGCGATTTACTCACAAATTGGTGCGTAACGGTAGATACATCTTTGAGAGGAAGCGGCTGACTGGCTGGAGAGCAGGTCACCCCATAAATTAGGTGTTAAAATTGCCTTTCTCCGAATGCCACTATGCCGCAGACTCATCAGAATGACGCCCGCACAATGCACCTGGCGAAAATTACGGAAACCGCGGAAGACATTGTCCTCATTCAGCAGCATGTGAAGGAAGTCACCGAAGGAGCAGCTTTCCGGGGTAGCCAGCGCAGTGGACAGTTCCTTAAATATGTTGTCGATCAGGCCATTGCCGGTCATTTTGAAGCTCTGAAAGAGCGTGTCATCGGAGTAGAACTTTTCGGGCGCGTTCCAACTTACGATACTGGTGATGATGCCATTGTCCGCGTCACGGCCAGCGACGTGCGAAAGCGCCTGCTCCAGCACTATGGACGGTACGGAGCAACTTCAGAGTTCCGCATCAGCCTTCCGCCAGGATCATATATCCCTGAAATTTCCCGCGATCTGCCGCGCAAGATCACTCTGGCGCACCATGCTCTTGGACCGGAAATAGTCGAAGCTGTTCCTGAAACACCGGCTGTCATTCCATCTCCTGTTGCCACTACGATAAAGACTTCTCAGCAGCACAAATCTCATCGGTGGATCGCAGCATGCCTGCTGGTGACTTTTTTGAATGCTGCGTTATGGTGCTTCTTCTGGTTTCGTTTCAGCCATAAGGCTAACCCTGCAGCTTCTATCCCTCCCTGGTCGATACTGTTGAATTCGCCACACCCCTTGCAGATCATAACCAGCGATCCAGATATCGCTGAGATTCAGGGTTATACTGGGCAGCCGATCACTGTTTCTGACTATGCCAACCATAACTACATCCCTGATCCCGGCAAATTAACACCGGAGATGAAAGAGTTATCCAGCATTCTGCTGCGCGGCAATAAAGCCGCTCTGGTTGATGCTCCCATTGCTGTGAGCATTGCCGGGCTGGCGCAAACGAGCGCCAAGAAAATTGATGTGCATCCGGCTCGCAGCGTACAGCTTGCGAACCTGCAGACGGATGATGACTTCGTTCTTCTGGGAAGCCCTCGATCCAATCCCTGGAGCGCTTTCTTCAGCGACCAGCTCAGTTTCCGTTTTGTTTATGACAAAGCTTCCGGGCAGGAGATCATTCGTAATCTCAATCCCGGCCCGAACGAGCAGGCTGAATATATTCCCACTGCTCTGGGATGGGCAACGGGACAGTCTTATGCCATCATCGCTTTGATCCGTAACCCCGATCAGAATGGCCAAGTGCTGCTGCTGGCAGGAGCTAATGCCGAAGGCACTGAGGCGGCGGGAAAACTCGTCACCGACTTGCCGCGCCTCTCTGCTGCACTGAAAACATGCGGAACTACTCCTTCCGGTCCACTTCAGCATTTTGAGCTACTGTTGCGGCTGAACATGATGGCCGGTTCTCCCACTAAGGTCGATATAGAGGGTTGTCACGCTTTGTCAGGCAGTTCTCTTCATTAAGAAGCTCTGATCTATACTGGGCGCAAGCAAAAAATTCTGAAGAAGCGAGTACCGACTTGGCCAGACAGCTTTTTACCGCGCGCCTTCAACAGAAACTCCTGCTCTCAGACCCGGCACAGTGTTTTCATCTTGAATTCACGATTGATGAGCTCGATCAGTTCGACTTTACGCCGGGGCAGTTTATCTCCTGCGTCGCAGTCGACAAGAATGGCAAGACGCAGACACGGGCTTACTCCATTGCATCGGCTCCGCGCACCAACGAGCTTGATCTTTGCGTTAATCGCGTTGAAGGCGGATTCTTCTCGAACCTGCTGTGCGATCTTGAGCCCGGACAGACCGTCCAGTTCCATGGCCCTCACGGACTGTTCACGTTGCGCCAGCCTCTGACCGACTCCATCTTTATCGCTACAGGAACAGGCATCGCACCAATGCGCGGCTTTATCGAGTGGCTCTTCCCGCAAAATAGCGAAGACCGCAGCCAGGGACGTCCTATCTGGCTTGTCTACGGCACGCGCTATCCGACAGAGATTTACTATCAGAAATATTTTGAGAAAATTGCCGCGGAGCGCCATAACTTCCACTACCTGTCCTCGTTGAGCCGCCCCAAGGAAGAGTGGGAAGGCTTGCGCGGCTATGTGCAGGAGCATGTCGGCAAGATTGTGCTGGAGCGCGCAAGCCAGAATCATTCCGGCACGGTTGTGACGGTGGCTGAGCCAGGCGGATTCGACATCCATGCCTATATCTGCGGATTGAACGACATGGTTTCAGCCAACCGCGACAAGCTCGTGGAACTAGGCTGGCAGAAAAAACAGGTGATCTTCGAGCGGTACGACTAAGCCCGAATTATCTACTCAGCTCCAGTAACTGCGGTCCAGCGTCCGGTACTGGATCGCCTCAGCGATATGCGGCACGGTAATGGATGCTGCGCCCTCAAGATCCGCAATTGTCCGGGCTACTTTTAGAATCCGGTCGTGGGCTCGCGCCGTCAGGCCTTGTTGCTGCATGGCGCGTTCGAGCAGGCGTTCCGCATCCGGCCCCAGCTCGCAGTGAGCGCGAATCTGCCGTGTGGTCATTTGCGCATTGGAGTAAATTTTTTCCTTGGCTTTGGAGAAACGCTCTCGTTGAATCTCGCGAGCCTTCAACACCCGTCCGCGGATTGCCGCCGAACTCTCGCTCGCTGCGCCTGCCCGCAGTTCACGATATTGCACTGCAGGGACTTCGATATGAATGTCGATGCGATCGAGCAGCGGCCCCGAGACTTTTGAAACATAGCGCTGGATCATCGGCGGCGTACAGGAGCACTCGCGCGACTTGTCATTGAAGTATCCGCAAGGGCAGGGATTCATCGCCGCAGCCAGCATGAACGCTGAAGGAAACGTCAACGACATCGAAGCGCGCGCAATCACTACCTGTCGGTCTTCGAGCGGCTGCCGCATCACTTCGAGAACATTGCGGGGAAATTCCGGAAGCTCATCCAGAAAAAGCACGCCGTTATGCGAAAGCGACACCTCGCCGGGACGCGGCACTGCTCCGCCTCCAATCAACCCAGCATCTGAAATCGTGTGATGCGGCGCGCGAAAAGGCCTTTGTGTCACCAGTCCGGCATCGGCATCCAGCACGCCAGCGACTGAGTGTATTTTCGTCGTCTCCAGCGCCTCTTCAAATGTCAGCGGAGCAAGGATCGAAGGCAACCGCTTCGCCAGCATCGTCTTGCCCGAGCCTGGAGGTCCGATCATGAGGATGTTATGCCCGCCCGCTGCCGAGACTTCGAGTGCACGCTTCGCCGTCTGCTGCCCGCGAACATCAGCGTAGTCCAGATGAAAATGCTGCACCTCGTCCAACATTTCTGCTGCCTGCATCCGGAATGGCTGTACATGAATGCCGCCATTGGCGGCGGCATTCAGCAGTTCGCGCGCCTGGTTCAGCGTCTCTATGGGATAGACGTCCACGCCCTCCACCACGGCCGCCTCGCGCGCGTTCGCCTTCGGAAGTATCAGATTGCGGATACCGCGACCGCGCGCTGCCACGGCAATGGGCAGAATTCCCGGTACCGCGCGCAGTGCGCCATCCAGACCCAGTTCGCCGATCAGAAGAAACTGCCCCAGGTCGCGAAGCTGCAACGCCCCATATGCGCCGAGAATGCCGATGGCCATGGGAAGATCGAAGCCCGAGCCTTCCTTCTTGATATCCGCGGGAGCAAGATTGATCGTGATGTGCGTCGAAGGCACATCGAAGCCGGAATTTTTGATCGCGGCACGCACGCGGTCGCGGCTTTCGCGCACCGCGGCGTCAGGTAAGCCTACTGTGTGAAAGTGGTCTTCATTCGTCTTGATTCCCGAATAGTCGACTTCAACGTCAATAATATTCGCGTCGATGCCATATACAGCGGCGCTTAAGGCCTTAAAAAGCATAATGTTTTGCGGATAGTTGGCTGGAGTATAGCATTCAGTCAGTCGAGTCATTCAGGCAAAGCTGCGCATCTTCATACTGATGGCCAAACTTTTGGCATGTTGCCAAAAGCGCTTCGACGCTGACACTATTCACCTCCCTGAAGGAGTTCCATGCACCTCGTCCAAAAATTGCTATGCCTCACCCTCAGCTCCTGCTTTGTTCTTTCTATATTTGCGCAGACAAACTCGCAGCAGAAACCACAAGATGCCGATGCCGGAATCGTCGGCGAAAACATTGAGGAAGCAGACCAGCCGGTTGCGAAACCAGCTTCTAAAGCCGATGCGGACACAGCATGGCAGATGATTGAAACGGGGCTCGGCGATCCGAAAGAGCAGACGCATATTGATGCTCTGAATGCCCTGGGTACGCTGGGAGGCAATAAACACGCGGAAACTCTGCTGCTCGATGCATTCAAGGACAAAAATGTTGACGTGCGCGTCGCTGCGATTGCTGCCTGCGGCGCCATGGGCGATCCCAACATGCTCCCGGCATTGCGTCAGGCACTGGATGACCCTGCGCCGGAAGCCGCCTTTGCCGCCGCTGTTTCGCTCTGGAAACTGCACGACCAGGCCGGCGTCAACGTCCTTTATGAGGTCCTGGCAGGAGAACGCAAGACACAAGGTTCTTTCCTCCAGACCGGGCAACGGCAAGCAAGCAAGGATCTCCATGATCCCACAACACTGGCTAAAATCGGAGCGCAACAGGGCGCATATGCTCTGCTTGGACCTTTTGGAATTGGCCTCGATGCCGCGCGGCTCATGACGAAATCGAACCACGCGAACTCTGCGCGCGTGCTCACAGCAACTTTGCTTTCCGAGGACCATTCGCAACAAACCAAGCAGGAGTTCATTGCCGCGCTCGGCGACAAAGACTATTTCGTCCGGGCAGCATCTGCGCGTGCGCTCGGCAGCTTCAGCGGTAAAGACGTAACGGATGCTTTAACTTCAGCCTGGGGCGATAGCAAACCTGCAGTTCGTTTCATGGCTGCGGCAGCATACATTCGCATCACTCAGACTCCTGTGAAGCGTCCTTCACGGCGGCGTTGACCAACAGCTAAAATAGACCTTTGTGAAGACAAGCCTGTTCGATCTTTTTAAAGTGGGTGTGGGTCCATCCAGCTCGCACACCATGGGCCCGATGCGCGCCGCCCGCCGCTTTGCTCTCTCGCTTAATGAATCCGGCATGTTGCACTCTGTATCTCGTGTACATGCTGAGCTGTTCGGCTCGCTCGCGCTTACAGGCATGGGCCACGGCACTGACCGCGCTGTGCTTCTGGGCCTTTCCGGTGAAGAGCCGTCGACCATTGATCCCGAAACCATTGAGCCGAAACTCCAGCGCATTCGCGAAAGTAATCGCATCTCGTTTGCCGGAGAGAAACTCATCCCCTTTCACGAAACATCCGACCTCATCTTTCACCGCGACCAGATGTATCCCGAAGGAGCACAGACGCAGCATCCGAATGGCATGCATTTCTCCGCTTTTTCGGCGGATGGTTCTGTGCTGGCAAGCGAAGTTTTCTTCTCGATTGGCGGCGGCTTCATCGTCTCTGATGCAGAAGGCGCAGGCAGTACCCCGGTCATGACTACTGCGCCGCTTCCCCATCCGTTTAAAAGCGCGGCAGAGCTGCTCGCAATGGCGGCGGAGAAGCGGCTCTCGATCTGTGACCTGATGCTGGAAAATGAATCGTTCATGCGTTCGCGCGAAGAAGTGCGCTTCGGCATTCTTCACATCTGGAGCGTGATGCAGAGCTGCATCGATCGGGGGATGACTACAGAGGGCATCCTTCCCGGAGGATTGAATGTCCGCCGTCGCGCTCCTCGCCTTGCTGCACGTCTGCGCGAAAAAGGTTCGGTCGATCCGCTGGCGCCGCTTGACTGGGTTACCGTCTACGCCATGGCCGTTAACGAAGAAAATGCTGCTGGATGCCGCGTCGTTACCGCTCCCACCAATGGCGCCGCGGGCGTGGTCCCCGCGGTAGCGCGCTATTATCGTGACTTCATTCCAGGCGCAGACGAAGAGGGCACCCTCCGCTACTTTCTCGCCTCCGCAGCCATCGGCATTCTCTATAAGGAAAACGCTTCGATCAGTGGAGCTGAAGTTGGATGCCAGGGCGAAGTTGGTGTGGCCTGCTCCATGGCCGCTGGCGGACTTATGGCCGCGATGAACGGCACCAATGGCCAGATTGAGCATGCGGCGGAAATCGCGATGGAGCACAATCTTGGGATGACCTGCGACCCTATCGGCGGTCTGGTGCAGATTCCCTGCATCGAGCGCAATGCAATGGGGGCGGTCAAGGCGGTCCATGCCTGCCGCATCGCGCTCAATGATGCAGAGCAGCACAAGGTTTCACTCGATCAGGTAATCAAGACGATGTATCTCACCGGGCTCGACATGCAGTCTCGGTATAAGGAAACTTCGCTGGCTGGATTGGCCCTGAATGTGATTGAGTGTTGAATGGGTAGTTCAGAGCCGTCCATAACAAACTACGGACTCGTACTCTATCCGAACATGCTCGTCTTTCTGTTGTTCGCGGAATAGTTTCGCAATCGCCGCGCGCATCGCCCCATGGCGAGGATGGTCGGGCTTTGGCATATAAGACGAAGAGATGATGCGCCCTTCCAATCCTTCCAGCGTCAACAGCTGCGCGTTCGCAAACGACGCCTCGCTCATGGCAGACGGAGCAAAGAACTCTTCAACCTTTTCAGGCGATAGATGCTTTCCCTGTACCGCAGCGTAGTCCGTGCCGAACTCACGCAGAATCTGTTCATATCCTTCGTGGAAGTCATCTCCACCAATGCGGCGGTGGTTATAGATCACTGCACACCATCCCTGCGGACGCAGAGTGCGAACGAACTCGGCACGCGTCCGTTCGAGATCAAACCAGTGCATCGCTTGTCCGACTGTGATCAGATCGGCGGAATGTGCGGGCAGGCCTGTTGCTTCCGCCGTGCCGGACACGCAGCGGAGCTTTGGAAATTGCTCCGTCAGAGTCGAGCAGGCCGCGCGCATCTCATCATTTGGCTCAACTGCAATCACTCTGTATCCGCGCGCAAGAAAGATTTCTGCCAGCAGTCCTGTTCCAGCGGCAACATCAGCAAGCGATGAACCTTCCGTCAAACCGCATTCCGACTGCAGCAAATCTACAATCGCTTCCGGATACCGCGGCCGGAACTGCCGGTAGCTTTCAACACGCCCGGTAAAACGCTCCGTCGTCTCTGTTGGCATTCCTCTGTGCTCTCCTTGCCATGAAAGGTTTCTTCTTTGCGAAAGCTTGGCGATCTTAGCGTCTTGGCGGTAGATTTTGCTTTATCGTTCCACCGCCAGGGCTACAGAATTTCCTCCGCCCAGGCAAAGAGCCGCTACTCCACGATGCACATCGCGCCGGATCATTTCATAGATCAATGTCACCAGGACGCGCGCACCGCTGGCGCCGATCGGATGCCCGATTGCCACCGCGCCGCCATTCACATTCACCTTCTCAAACGGAATGCCCAGCTCGCGAGTCACGGCAATGGCCTGCACAGCGAAGGCCTCATTCAATTCGAACAGATCTACGCTATCGGCGGTCCATCCGGCCTTTGCTAGTAGCTTCTGCACTCCCGTCACAGGCGCCATCATCACCCATTGCGGATCAACCCCGCTGGTAGCCTGCGCGCGAATGTGCGCCATCGGCTCGAGAGTCAGTTCTTTCGTCTTTGCCGCAGACATGACTACCAAGGCCGCCGCAGCGTCATTCACACCTGGAGCATTTCCGGCTGTCACAGTACCGTCCTTCTTGAAGGCGGGCTTTAATGCGCGCAATGCCTCGATGCTTGCATCTTCGCGGATTGATTCATCGCGCTCAAAAAGCGTTGCCGGCTGGCCTTTCTTCTTTGCCGGCACTTCGACTGGCACTACCTGCGAGCTGAAGCGACATTCCTTCCACGCAACTGCAGCCTTTCTATGGGACTGGAACGCGTACTCATCCTGCTCCTCGCGTGTGATCTTGTATTTTTCGGCGACGTTCTCCGCTGTCTGTCCCATGTGGTAGTTGTTGTAGGCATCCCACAACCCGTCATTCACCATGGAATCAACCGCTGTGGCATTGCCCATGCGGAAGCCGCCGCGCGCCTGCGGCAGCAGATACGGCGCATTCGTCATCGACTCCATGCCGCCCGCAACAACAATGTCAGAGTTGCCGGTCTGGATCGCCTGCGCCGCGAGAGCCACTGCCTTCAATCCCGATCCGCATACTTTATTAATTGTTAATGCGCCGACAGAAGAAGCCAGCCCGCCGCCCAACGCCGCCTGCCTCGCCGGATTCTGTCCGAGGCCGGCGGAAACAACATTGCCCATGATGCACTCGTCCACCTGCGCCGGATCGAGCTTCGCGCGCTTCACTGCTTCCCGCACGGCAATCGCACCCAGTTGTATTGCGGAAAAATCAGACAGCGTCCCCTGAAACTTCCCTACCGGGGTACGGACACCGGAAACAATCACTACGTCTTCCATTGCAAAACTCCTGTTCTGATTAGACGACAAACGAATGAAGATAGCAGCCGGAGGTGAAACAATCAAACCATGCCGGACGCAGCCACAACAGGAACCAGACAGCAGCGAGGCATCGCGCCATATTGGCATACAGCGCTTCTAATCATTACCGTGCTGGGCTTTTCTCTTGCCGGCAGTATCCGCACGGCGCACCATGCACCCAGCCAGCGCCGCGTTCTGCAATATCTCATCACCCTGGCATGGGAGTGGCTTCTCGCCGCATTCGTCTTCTGGGGCATTCGCATGCGCTGTGTTCCGCTGCGGCAACTGCTGGGCCAACGCCGCTCTGGGTGGCGCGACTGGAGAGACGACATTCTGCTCGCTACGGCATTCTGGATTGCAGCATCCATGGTGCTCGCTGCCATTGGAACAATATTGAAGCTTGGGCATTTATCCACGCCGGAGAAAACGCTGGTGCAACTTGCTCCGGCAAACGCTTTTGAATTTACGCTTTGGATTCTCCTCAGTATCTCTGCCGGTATTTGCGAAGAACTCACGTTTCGCGGATATCTGGTGCAGCAGTTTGCCGGCATCGGCAACCGTCTCTGGTTCGGCGTGCTCGCTTCATCGCTGCTCTTCGGGCTTGCTCATGGATATGAAGGAGCAAGCGGCATCATTGCTATTACAGTGTATGGCGCAATGTTTTGTGTGCTCGCCATTCGTCGACGCAGCCTGCGTCCAGGAATGATTGCTCATGCATGGCATGACATTTTTTCCGGCGCGGCATTGATGCTTCTTCGTCACTCTCACCTGCTCTGACCTCATGCACTTTCGTCATCCCTCGACTCGGAACGACACATGAATTGATTTCTCCATCATTTTTTTCTTGACACTCGTTTTCCAGAACTCTATACATTCGTTAACTGCGGCAAAAGTTATGCTGCAGTACTTGAATAGGGAGAATAGACACTATGGCAACCAAAAAGGCAGCCAAGAAGGCAACCAAGAAGGCAACCAAGAAAGCTGCGAAGAAGAAGTAACTTCGCAACAGGCAACACATAAGGGGGACGCCAAAAGCGTCCCCCTTAGTGTTTCTGCAACAATAACCAAATGACACGACGCCGCTGGATCGCCGATACATGGGATGAAGGCACTGCATCGCTCACCGGCGAGCAGGCCTCGCATCTCATCCGCGTGCTGCGCGCGCAAGCCGGCATGGAGTACGACATTGTTGCCGGCGACCGCGTCTGGCATGCAGTTGTGGCTGGAATCACCGGCGACGCTGTTCGCTTCAATCTGGTTGCGGAAGTCGAAGCCGATCCTGCGCTGCCCATCACGCTGCTGCTTTCCATCTTCAAGTTCGATCGCCTGGAATGGGCCATCGAGAAAGCGACGGAGCTTGGTATCGAACGAATCGTTCCCATCATCGCGCGACGGAGCGAGAAGCATCTGGTGCAGTCCGCGGAAAAACGTGTCGAGCGATGGAGACGTATTGCGCGTGAAGCAGCCCAGCAATCGCGCCGCTCCGATGTTCCCATGATCGACGGCGTCCTGCCGCTCAAGACTGCTGCCCGTCAGTCGAATGATGCAGTGCGTTTGTTACTGGCAGAGCAGGAACGCTCCACCACGCTGCGCCGCGCTGTCGAAGAAGCTCTACAGAATTCCGGTGATGAAATGCCGCCCATCCGCATGGCTGTCGGCCCGGAGGGTGGATGGACTGCGGAAGAAGAGGCGCTGTTTGATGCTGAAGGCTGGAAGCCGGTGAGTTTAGGCCCACGCATTCTGCGCGCGGAAACCGCGGCGATGACGGCAACGGCGGTGGTGGCAGCGTTGCTGGAGTGAAGACGAGGGAATTAGGGAAGTAGCGAATAGGGAGATAGAAAATAATGCAACTACTTCCCTGCTCCCTACTTCCCTGTCTTTAACTGAACATTTCCTTCACTTTGGAAAACAGACTGCGCGAAGTCGGCGTGTTTTCTACCGCAAGCGATTCAGAAAGCTGCCGTAGCAGTTCTTTCTGAACTTTCGAAAGCTTCTTTGGAGTCTGCACGACGATCTGCACGATCAGGTCACCGCGCCCGTGCTCATTGAGATACGGAACGCCCTTGCCGCGAATACGGAATTCTTTACCGCTCTGTGTTCCTTCAGGAATTTTGAGATTCGCATCGCCTTCAAACGTGGGGATCACAATCTCGTCACCCAGTGCCGCCTGCGGAAATGAAACCGGAACTACGCAGTGCAGATCATTGCCGTCGCGCTCAAAGAACGCATGCGGTTTGATTCCGAGCACGATATAGAGATCGCCTGAAGGTCCGCCGAAACGTCCGGCATCGCCTTCCCCTTGATAACGGATCCGCGTGCCTTCTTCGACGCCTGCCGGAATCATGACCTGGATTGTGCGCTGGCGTTCCACGCGTGCTTCGCCGCGGCAGGTGCGGCATGGATCGGAGATCACGCTGCCTGTCCCGCCGCAGGCAGTACAGGTACGCGCAATCGAGAAGAAGCCCTGCTGGAAGCGCACCTGTCCGCGCCCCTGGCATTGCTGGCAGATCGATGGCCCCTGTCCGCTGGCGGTTCCTGTGCCATGGCAGTCATTGCAGGACTCCATGCGGCGGACCGTTACCTGCACTTCCTTGCCGAAGACCGCGTCCTCAAATTCAATGATGTGATCAACACGAACATCGCGGCCTCGCTGTGCGCGCGAACCGCGCCGGGTGCCGCCGCCCATGTTGAACATCTCGCCGAAGAAATCGCCGAAGATGTCTCCAAGGTCCTGCATGCCGGCAAAGGGATCGCCGTTTGATGCACCCACTCCACTGACGCCAGCATGACCATAGCGATCATAGGCAGCTCGCTTCTGAGCATCGGTCAGAACCTGATAGGCCTCGCTGCATTCCTTGAACTTTTCTTCCGCTTCCTGGTTTCCCGGATTGCGGTCAGGGTGATACTGCATCGCAAGCTTGCGATAGGCCGCCTTCAACTCCTGATCGGAGGCGGTCCGCGCTACACCCAGAACTTCGTAATAATCGGCTTTGGTCACGTTTTCTGTACGGCTCATGCTTCTTTCTGCTGCGGATTGCTGACCACGCGGACCAGGGCGGGCCGCAGCAGCCGCTCCTTAATGCGGTATCCACGGCGGACTTCCTCAAACACCTGGTGATCCGGCAAATCCGGCCTTTCTACCATATCCAATGCTTCATGCACGCGCGGATCAAATTCTGCGCCTACTGCTTCCACTGGCTGCACGTTCAATGAGCGCAGCGCCTCTTCCATCTGCTTGACGATTAGCTCGACACCTGTGCGGAGTTGTTCAGCTGAACCTGTCGATTTCAGCGCCAGCTGGAAATTATCGAGCACCGGCAAAAACTGTTCCACCGCACCGGCCACGGCAAAGTCGCGGAACTCATTACGCTCCCGCGTCTCGCGCTTCCTGGCATTTTCAAACTCCGCCTGGAGGCGCGCCAACCGGTCCACCACCATATCGCGCTCTGCCTTCAGGCGGTCGTACTCTTCCTGTGGCACATTGGATGTCTCTATCGGCACAATCGGTTCAGCCTGCGCTTCATCCGACAGCTTCTGTTCGTCAGTAATTCCCTGCTCTTCCACCATTTTTCTGCTCATACCAAACCTTTTCCGGACGCAGCCGCGCCATCATTTAGGAACCGTTGCTGAATATTCAGATGCTATTGCGGGGGTTGGAAAATCCTGTCTGAAAGCTGTGCGATGTAGGAAACGGCATTCATCGTCTCCTGATACCGCATGCGCGTTGGCCCAATCACAGCCACTGCACCAAAACTGCTTCCTTCAATCCTTGCTGGCGCACCAATCAGCACCAGATCCTGCATTCCAGGAATCGTTTCTTCAAGGCCGATTACGACACGCACTGTCTGCTGCCGGGCATCGACATAGGCATTCAGCAGGTCTACCATCTGCTGCTTGGCTTCAAGCGCGCGCAGCATCTGCCGCAGCCGCTCACGGTCCATCTCGCTGACCAGCAGGTTAGCTACGCCTTCCACAAAAATCGTCTGCCCGCCGCCTTCCGCATCGAACGCGCCTTTGCGGTAAAGCTCGTTTATCGAGCGCGTCAAGCGATCATATTCGTTACGCTCCTGCTCCATGCGGCGCGCAAGCTCTCCGCGAATGCGCTCGATGGGCCAGCCATGAAAATTCTCATTCAGAAAGCGCGCCGAAACTTCAAGCTCTGCATGGCCCAGATCACGATCCAGAGTGAGCACGCGATCCATCACCAGTCCGGCCTTGGTGACGACTACAGCCAGAACGCGTCCCGCGGCCAGGCGGCTGAAGTGAATATGATCGAGAGCATGCACGTCGGAAGCCGACGCCAGCGCTACGCCTACGCCGCTGGAGACCAGCGCCAGCACATGCGAAGTGCGTTCCAGAAACTGCTGACTGCTGTTGATTCCAGCAAAGCTGTCGTCGATCTGCTCGCGGCGCTCCTGCGCCAGCGGAATCAACTGCGCGGGACCGTTCAACTGGCCCACATAGAAACGGAATGCTTTTGCTGTCGGAATGCGTCCCGCCGAAGTATGCGGCTGATCAAGAAGCCCTGCTTCACTAAGCGAAGCCATCACATTGCGGATCGTCGCCGAGCTCATGCCATCCTTATCGGCAAACTGGCGCGCAACAGCCTGCGAAGCCACCGGCTCTCCGGTAGCGATATAGGTCTCGACAATGGCCGTCAGCACCAGCCGCTCACGTGGGCTGATCCGCACTTCGGAAGACATGGTTCCACTGCACCATCCCTCGGGGATGGTCTCCTCCTTCATAATTTTAAAGCATTGTACCCGGAAACTATGAACAGTCCCGTTCAGACTGGCATAATTGGGAGCCGCAGGGCACGGCTAATCTCTGAGTTACGACCAGTTTAGGCAATCTTGTACGCGTAGGCGTCGTCCACGAACCGATCACCCCAAATCTGTCCTCCAAGTCTCATTCCGGTCACGCTGTGCGGTAATCTTGACCAGAAAGTCCTTATGCCCGCGAGAGATAAGCCCCTTCAGCTGTATCCACGCGGATCTTCTCGCCCTCATTAATGAAAGGAGGCACCTGCACTACCAGTCCGGTTTCTGTCTTGGCCGGCTTGGTCACTGATGAGGCAGTAGCTGACTTCAGCCCTGGCTCTGTCTCAACAATGGTGAGCTCAACTGTCTGCGGAAGCTCAATGCCTACCGGCACACCGTCAAAGAACGAGACGGTGATCTGCAGGTTGGGCGTCAGGTATTCCACTGCATCGCCCAGCGTGTCGTGCTTCAGGTGCGTCTGCTCGAAGTTCTCGGTGTTCATGAAGTAGTAATCGTCGCCATCGTTGTAGAGAAACTCCATCGGAATCTCATCCACCACCACGCGGTCGATTGCGTCAGCCGAACGGAAGCGGTGCTCAAACATTGCACCTGAGCGCAGGTTGCGCAGCTTGGCCTGGATAAAGGCGCGCAGGTTGCCCGGGGTGCGATGCTCTACCGAGAACACCGCATGCAATTCATTGTTGTGCTTGATGATCATGCCCGGACGCATTTGTGTGGCGGGAATCGCCATAAAAGAAAACTCCTTGCTCTTCTGGTTCTGGGATTTTACAGATGCAGGCGCGGTGGCCGTGCGGAAACTCTCCGAATACAGATTGTAGCTTTTTCTGTAAGTTGGAGCTACCCGCAGCCCGATCAGATACTCGGCACCGGGAAAGGAGAATCGCGCACCATGGCGTAGGTCATCAAGCAACGCAGGGTTATACCATTTACAGTATTGACAGTGACAAAAATGACGAAGGTCGACCTGGTAGGCGTGGGACTGAACGCCACTGACACGCTTATTCCCCTCTCGCACTATCCCGCGCCTGGAACGAAAGCTTCCTTCCGCTCCACCACGATTCTCCCCGGCGGACAAGTCGCCTCCACCGTCGTCGCCTGCCAGTACTGGGGCCTGCACACGCGCTATGTCGGCAAGCTCGGCGACGATGAAGCCGCGGCGCTCCACCGGAAAGAATTTGCGCATGCCGGAGTAGAGGCACAGATCATTACTGTGCCCGAAGCTGCGAGCCTGCAATCCCTGATTCTCCTGGACAGCAATGGCGAGCGCACCGTTCTCAACCGCCGCGACCAGCGCCTTGCGCTTGAGCCCGGCGACCTTAAACGCGAATGGATTGTCAATGCGCGCGCGCTCCACGTCGATGGGTACGACACAGCCGCTGCCACTCTCGCTGCACGGTGGGCGCGTGAAGCCGGAGTCCCTGTCATCGCCGATCTCGACGAACTCTATCCGGAAGTCGAAGAGCTCATCAAAAATATTGACTATCTCATCGTGAGCCGCGACTTCCCCACTCGCCTGACTGAAGAGAAAGACCTCGAAAAAGCCTTGCGTAAGATGCACAACCGATATGGCTGTCGCCTCACTGCCGCAACGCTCGGTGAAAACGGCGTACTCGCCTGGGACGGCGGGCAGTTCCACTACACCCCGGCTTACAACGTTCCGGTAGTCGACACTACAGGCGCAGGCGACATCTTCCACGCCGGATTCATCTATGCGCTTCTGCAAGGCTGGCCGCTCGACCGCCAGCTGGACTTCGCCTGCGCTGCGGCCGCACTGAACTGCACCGCCATTGGAGCGCGCGGCGGAATTGACTCCGTCAAAGCCATCGAAAACTTGATCGCGACAGGCACGCACCATTCCTCCGCCTATCAGCCACACGAATTGTCCTCCTGAGCGATTGATATTTCAGGCTGTCATTCGGAGCGAAGCGAAGAACTGTTTTTTGCCGGCTACTCCAAAAAGCTTTCATTGAACTCTAGGAACCGGTATAGCCACAACTATGGGTGCCTCATCCTTTTGGCGGCTGTTGCCGAAAAAATGAGAGCATGAACCCGTCCGCGTTTTACACACAACCCACAAATTCCCCACCCGCCACAACCTGCTAAGGTGAAATTTGAGATGGGCCGCATCCGCATCCTCTCTGACCAGGTTGCCAACCAGATCGCCGCAGGCGAAGTGGTCGACCGTCCCGCGTCCGTGGTCAAAGAGCTCCTGGAAAATGCACTCGACGCCGGAGCCACACGCATTCGTGTTGAAGTCGAAGCCGGCGGACGCAAGCTCATCCGCATCGCCGACAACGGACACGGCATGGGCCGCGATGATGCTCTTCTCGCCTTCGAGCGTCACGCTACATCGAAAATCCGATCGAGCGATGACCTGCTTTCGATTGCGACATTAGGATTTCGTGGCGAAGCTCTGCCGTCCATCGCCTCCATCTCGCGCCTGGAGATGGAAACGCGCACTACAGAAGAGCCATCCGGTACGCGCATTGAGATCGTCGGCGGCAAGGTTATGCGAGTTGAAGACACAGGCGTGCCACAGGGAACGACCTTCACCATCCGCGACCTCTTCTTCAACACTCCGGCGCGGCGCAAGTTCCTTAAGTCAGAGACAACCGAGCTTTCGCATGTAACCGCACTGGTGACACATTATGCGCTCGCCCATCCTGACAAGCATTTCGAGCTGCACTCTGCCACACACACTCTCTTGATTGCGCCGCCTGTGAGCAAACCCGAAGAGCGCATTTTCCAGATCTTCGGGAAGGAAACGCTCGATCAGCTTCTCTCGACTGCCGCCGAGCGTTCTTTTGACCGCGCTGGTGTGCCTGAGCCGCCGCCATGGAAGCGCGACGAAGATTACCAGCCACCGGATCCGGGACATCTGCGTCTCAGCGGCTTTATCTCGAAGCCCGAGCTGCAGAAGCTCAATCGCAATTCCATCTATATCTTTGTCAATCGCCGTCTTATCCGCGACAGACTCATCCTGCACGCTATCAGCGAGGCCTACCGCAACATCATTCCGCCGACCTCGTTTCCTGTGGTTCTGCTTTTCATGGAGATGCCAGCACACGAAGTCGACGTAAACGTGCATCCTGCGAAGACCGAGGTGCGCTTCCGCCAGCAATCTCTGGTGCATGACTTTGTGCGTGACAGCATCCGCAATACACTCGTTTACTCACGGCCCGCTGCCGGATTTCTTGCCGCTCTCAACTCCAATCCGCATGCCACGCCGTCACTGCTGCCCAGCATCACACCATTGCCCGGAGAGCCTGAGCCGGTGCAGTCTGACCCACCTCCAGGCACAGAAGAAGCAACAACCTTTACTCTCACGCCGCCCGAATTGCCTCCAGTGGAGGTCCATCTTCCTTTCGCAGAGCCAAACGGAGCTGCGCCTGTACCGCAGCACTCCTGCGAGACAGCGGTTGCTCCCGAGAATAACGAAGTTCCAAGTCTCAACTCACTTGCCTCGCTCAAACCCTTGGGTCAGCTGCGCGAGTCGTTCATTCTCGCCGTCAACGACGAAGGTCTCTGGATCGTCGATCAGCATGTTGCTCACGAGCGCGTTCTGTTTGAAAAGATTCTGCGTGAACGCGAGGTAGAGCGCGTGCAGCGTCAGCGGCTGCTGATGCCGTTTCTCATCGAGCTACAGCCGCATCAGATGGTTCTGTTTGCGCGCATTGCTGAAGAGCTGGAGCGCAACGGGTTTGAAGCTGAGCCCTTCGGTCCACGCACTGTCGCCGTGAAGGCTGCGCCTGCAGGGCTCGAAGGCAAGGAGCTGGAGCGCACGCTGATTGAAGTGCTGGAGCAATCCGAGCGCGAGTCGCAGTCGCAGAATCTTGAAACGCTGCGCACCCGCATCGCCGCCTCCATTGCCTGCCATTCGGCGATCAAGATCAACATGCCGCTCGATCCCCAGCGCATGGAGTGGCTGCTTGCCGAACTCGCCAAAACCGACCACCCCACCAGCTGTCCGCATGGCCGCCCTATCGTATTGCGGTATTCTTGGAAGGACATCCAGCGGGCGTTTCACCGAATTTAGGGCCTCAGACCCCGCTTCACCAAGAAGGATTCTTTGACAACAGAGCAGCTACAGGCAGCGCGCGCCGAAAAGTGGCGCCAGAAGGCAAACCCCGTCCTCACCCTTGAGGACGCAACAGCGTGGATTGAATCCACCGGCATCTGCCTCTTTCTTCCTCGCCGGGCACAGTTCCCAACGCCTGCGCCATCGTTTACCGAGGCTGCTTTGGGTGAGACCAATCCAACTCCGTCCCCGGCAGTCATTCACGACGCATTCTCGCTTGCTGTCCGGCTCTTTGGCTCCGGCGGAGCAGTCCCGCTCAACCTGCTTGGTGGGGTTTCTGAACAGCCCGACTTCCTCGTCTCGCCGGAAGCTCTGCCTTATGTCTTCTCTCTCCGTGGAGACCGCAACTGGAAGCGCGGCCCGGGTGGCAAGACTTCGCAGCTGGCCATTGACGTCTGGAAGCTGCTGGAGCGCGAAGGCGCGTTTACCGCAACCGAACTGCAGGAGAAGCTGGGGCGGGGCGTCAGCGAGGCTGCCGTGCACCGCGCTCTCACTGACCTGTGGAGCGCGCTCTATGTCATTCCCATTTACACAGAAGGCGAGGCCGCAACCTGGGCGCTCTTTGCAGAGCATCACCAGAAGACAGCGCATATCGGAAGCGGGATGGCGCAGGCTACTGCTCTTTCTGCTTTGATCTCGCTCTATCTCGATACGGTCATCGCTGCCACTGCGGAAGATGTTGAGACATTTCTTTCTCCGCTGGCTCCGCGGTCGCGAATCCGCGAAGTGGCGCGCGGCCTGGTGGCGATGCGCCAGCTGAGCACGCTTTCTCTTGGCTCGCAGTCCCTGCTCTTCATTACTGGAGGCCTGCCGGAATTTCCTGCAATCGAGCCTGCTCCTGAAGTTGTGGCAGAACCATTGCCGGCTCCGGCCGCAGAGGAGCGCCCGCAGCAACCGAGACAGCCGCGCAAGCCTTTTGCTCCGAGGCCTCCGCGCGAGGAACGCCGGAGCGAAGGCCGGCCTCGCCGTGAAACTGACCGTGGCGGATTCCGCCCGCCTCGCCGCCAGGGCGAAGAGCGCGAGTGGAAGCCGCGTCCGGAGCGCGGTGAATCGGGCATAGAGAGAAAGAAGCCGTTCGCAGCACGTGAGGACCGTCCGTTTCAGAAGAGGCGGCCATTCGGCGATCGAGACAACCAGCAGAAACGCTTCGGCGGGCCATCATTCCGGGGAAAACAGCGGCCCTTCGAGAAGAGAGAAGACCGACCGGAGCGCAGTGAATTTTCTCGACCCGAGCGTAGTGAGAGACGAACCGGTGACGACCGCGAGAGAAGACCCTTCTCCAGGCAGCAGGGTGGTGAATTCAGACCGAGATCCGGTCCGAAGAAATTCCCCTCAAGATCCGGCGAGGAGCGCAGAGAGTTTTCTCGACCCGAGCGCCGAGAAAGACGAA